>CACYMJ010000005.1 GCA_902775485.1 uncultured Lachnospiraceae bacterium | reverse complement strand
GTGTCTATCTGAAGGGGAAGGTCCGTTACCGCCTGAAGTTCCTTGACTGTCTCAGTCAAAAGTGCCTTTTCATCGATATCGGGAATGCCCACGTTAACATCGAGAACATGCACGTGCTCTTCGGCCTGGCGCAGTCCTTCGTTTAATATATAGTCCATATCATGCTCTATAAGAGCCTGTTTGAAACGCTTTTTACCGGTCGGGTTAATGCGCTCTCCGATAAGTATCGGATCAGAGTCAAAATAAACCGCATGGGTATATGAACTTACGACCGACAGTCCCTTGTCCGTAAGCGGTACGGGTTTAAGATCCCGTGCTTTTGCAAGGTCCGTAACAGCCTTTATATACTCCGGTGTTGTCCCGCAGCATCCGCCGACTACCCTGACCCCGGCTTCCATCTGCATGACCACCTCTTCGGCAAACTCCTGCACCGTAACGTCAAATACCGTCTCGCCGTCGACCACGCGCGGAAGTCCTGCATTTGGTTTGAAAACTACCGGAACGGAGGCGTTTTCAAGAAACTCGCTCATGACAGATCGCAGCTGACGCGGGCCTACCGAACAGTTCGTACCGACGGCATCCGCACCCATGGCTTCGAGCATCGCCGTCATTGCGGACGGGTTTGCCCCGGTCATAAGCTGTCCGTTTTCATCGAACGCATCCGTTACGATGACCGGCAGATCGCAGTTTTCCTTTACGGCAAGAAGAGCCGCCTTCGTCTCAAGGCAGTCGTTCATCGTCTCCACCGTAACAAGATCGACTCCGGCATCCGCCCCGAACCTTACGATCTTTGCAAATGCCGCCACCGCATCTTCAAACTCGAGCTGGCCGTACGGTTTTAACAGCTGACCCGTTGAACCTATGTCAAGTGCGACAAACTTCGGACGCTCCTTCGATCCCGGACAGTTTTCATCCGAGAGCCGCGCTGCCTCCCTGACATACGAGACCGCAGTCTCTATCACCTTTTTAAGTTCATCCTCATCCAGATAATTAAACGGATTGGCGCCGAACGTATTGGCATTTACCACATTCGATCCCGCATCGTAATATGCCCTGTGGATATCGATGAGTATATCGGGATGCTCAAGCCCGAACAGTTCGGGCTTCTCTCCCGGCTTAAGACCGCGTTTTTGAAGGAGGGAACCGAGTCCCCCGTCGAGTATGACAAAATTGTTTTTAAGATATTCCCTAAAGTCCATATCGCTTTCCTATCTTATACCGAAAAATGCCGTTACGGATTTGCTTGGGGACATGAGAAAACCGTCATCGAGCGTTATTGAAAGATTTTTCGCGGCATTGGTTATGCGAAGCACATCGGGCTGTACCGAAAGCTTCAGGTCCCCGAATCCCGGAGAAAATCTCGGGCGGAGCATATCCGGAAATGAAGAGCAAAACAGATCGCAGACTCCCTCAACCCTTTCGGCACCGATCGCCTGAAAGAACAGTGCTTTTACCGGATCGAGCCTTGAGTATTTTTTTATCAGCCTGTCGATCCCGGGGCCAATGCTCGCGGCAAACACCACTACCTGCGAACAGCCCGAAAGGTTCCCTGCAAGAGATACACTCTTTATTTTCATAAGATCCAGATCTATATCTCCGCTCTTCTCATCGATCGATAATGCCGGAAGCACGCAGTAACTGACCTTATACGTAAACGATGCATGCCTCTCGCACTCCGCTATGCACTCTTCCATGACCGAGAGCATGTTCTCATCACTGCATCCCGGGCACTGCGCATAGCGCAGGATCTCGCGCCTGTTGTACGGTATGTCTTCAAAAGATCTGATACCCTGGGCACTCATCTGCTGACTATCTCTGAAAGGTTATCAAGTATCGCTTTTGCAACGTCCGGTTTGTTCATCGAATAAACGTGAATGAACCTGATGCCGTTTGCATAAAGATCTATTATCTGGTCGGTCGCATATGCTATTCCCGCCTGGCACATCGCCTTCGGATCCTGGCCGAAAGCATCAACGAGGCTCTTGAAACGCTGCGGCATGAACGAGCCCGACAGTTTGATCGCACGCTCGACCTGATTGGCGTTTGTTATCGGCATGATACCCGGTATGACCGGAACAGTGATTCCCGCTTCCCTTATCTTATAGAGGAAATTGTAAAACAGGTTGTTATCAAAAAACATCTGCGTCGTCAGGAACTGTGCGCCCGCATCCGTTTTCTCCTTAAGATGCGCTATATCTTCCTTCTGGTTGGCACTTTCCGGATGGACCTCGGGATAGCATGCGGCACCTATGCAAAAATCGCCGCCGGACTCCTTAATGTCCCTGATCAGTTCTATCGCATGATGATAGTCCCAGTCGCTCCTGGGCTTTCCTTCCATCTCGGGCGTAAGGTCGCCGCGAAGTGCCATGATGTTGCAGATACCAGCTTCCTGTATGTCCTTTATCCTCTCACGTACCGTCTCCTTCGTGGAATTGACGCACGTAAGATGCGCAAGGCTCGGAACACCGTAAGACTTTTCTATGTTCTTTGCGATATCGAGAGTGTACTTGCTCGTTCCGCCGCCGGCTCCGTATGTTACCGACATGAATGCGGGATGGAGCGATGCTATCTTCTCTGTCGCTGCCTGTACGCTGTCGTATTTATCGCTCGTCTTGGGCGGGAATACCTCAAATGACATCCTCAGCCCGTCTTTTTTCAGTAATTCGGAAATCTTCATCTGTTCGGTCTCCTGACTGTTGATTGATACCGTGATATTATATATCATTATCCAAAAAGCCACAATCACATCACGCATGTTGCAATAAATCTTGTTACACCTTACTTCAAATGATAAAATAGACCTGTTATGGACATGATCAGAAAACACAAAAAAGCGATACAGACAGTTGTCGGACTGGGCATATTTGCACTCGCCCTTTTCGTCGTTATCTTTTTCATATTCAAGCGCTGCCGGGCAGAGTATAACGCCGACTATACGGACACCCTGCTGTGGGCCAATGCCGCGGTCGAGAGCGGACACTTTTACAATCCCGATTACTGGTATGCGTATTTTCTTCCTTTTTCCGGCGTTCCGATAATGATACCGATAGTCGCCGTATTCGGCCTTACATATTTTTCCCACCAGCTCGGCATGACCGTTTTCGCGCTGCTGTTCGGAGCTGCTCTTTTTGCATTCATGAAGGCAATGAACCAAAACAACGGCGAATCGCTTGCCCTTTCAGGCATCACGATGATACTGATGTGCTGCTCGCAGATAACGAGGATGATCTTCTACGGGCATATAATCCACTACAGCCTCGCGATAGTTTTCATGTGCGTCGGCTTCTGTCTCCTCAAAAGATCCGATGCGTTTTATCCGGGGAGCAAAAAGGGGCGGATATATACCATCCTGGCCGCCGTATGGTGCATGCTCTGCACAACGAACGGCATGGCTACCGTTGTACTGTTTTTCATACCGTTTGCGGGATGCCTCGTAATGGAAAGGTACTTTGATGCACGGCCGATATCACTTAAGGGTGACGCACCTCTTATAAAGACCGTCTCATGGCTTGCCGCAGGAGGCGCTGTGGGATATATCATAAAGATGATCTTCTTTTCGAGCACGGAATATGAAGATTCCATTACCGCGCTTCTGCCATCCGACGGATGGGTATTTAAACAGAGCCCGTTCCTGCTTGAATGGATCAAGGTTCTCACCGAATTCTCGGGCGGCGATGTTCCCGTCAAATCATTCGAAGGAATCAGAATGCTCTCGCTCTATCTTCTGGCGCTCGTCATTCTGATCGTACCGTTTTTTGCGATACTCTCGTACAAGAAGATCCGGGACCGCATGTTAAGGCTCCTTATCATATACTACTGGATCATGTTCGCCATGACCATACTGACATATTCCGTAAGCTATGCCGTTGTACAGACATGGCGGCTTGCGGGGCTTGTGTGCACTGCTCTGATACTGACGATGCTCTATACCGTTTATATGATAAGATCGGCCCGTCACGTAAGATGGTTTGTTCCCATAGTACCCGTGATCGCGCTTTGCGTGTTCATATCCATGCTGGATGTCAAATACATCCCCTCCGCACTTAATTACAACCAGAACGATTCACTCATAAGCATATTCAGGGAGCACGGTCTGACCCGGGGATATTCATTTTTCTGGAATTCGGCAAATGCCGCAACGGTCCTGAGCGACTCCGAGATAGTCGTAAGTCCCATAGTCATAAATCCCGACGGCACATACGAAGTACGCAAATACCAGTCGGAGCCCTGGGAATATGAGGATGTTCCGGGACTGGACCGTTATTTTGTGGTCATAGATTCACAGGAGATGGAGTATGCCGCAGATACGCTGGCAAAGCACAAGATCGAAGAGATAAAATATCAGGACCACCTGTACATCTGGGTGTTTGACCGTAATATATTCCACGACCTTAAGCCTGTATTTTGCGAGAAAAAAGAGGATTCATGAGCAAACGATCATTTGGTATCTGCCTTGCGTTCATATTGGCGGGACTTCTGATGCTGATTCGTACGGACGCATATTATATGCCCTACATACTGTTATCTGCATTCGGCATCTTCTGCCTTTTTTGTAACGGCAGACGACCGGATCGCCCCGCACTCCGAAGCCTTGCAGTGCCTGCACTGATATCCGCATTTTGCGGTATGATGATTACATTTGCAAACCATCGCATCTGGGCCGATCCCATGATGCCCGACGAGCGCAGCGCTCTTTTTTTTCGCGCCTACAAGCTGTACATCATCCTTGCGATCTTTGCCGGGAGCACACTGTGCATACTGAACATACTGGTATTCATCAAAGATCATGCCGGCTCTTTCCCGCTTTCCGAAAAAGCCGGTGATATCAAAAAACCTTATCTGTTCTTCGTATTCCCGTTCATCTCGATGATCATCGTATACACCGTCGTATGGCTGTGCTGCTACTATCCCGCCATAATGTCCGTGGATGCCATAGACCAGGTTTCGCAGATACTCTCCGGGGTGTATTCCAATCATCATCCGATCGCACATACACTCCTGATAAAACTGTTCTTCTCTCCGGTCTATGCCTCAACGGGTGATATCAACCGGGCAGTCGCGGCATATATCCTGTTTCAGATAATATTCATGAGCGCAACATTTGCATTTACGGTAAAAACAATGGCCGATCTTCATATGCCGCGTTATGCTCTTGTTATCGCTTCGGTATATTACACCCTTTCTCCCTTTCATATCATGTTCTCATTCTCGATATGGAAGGATGTCGTATTCGGTGCTTTCGTAACGCTTTTCGTTGTATTCTTTGTGCGTCTTACCTCAATACGCCGCACCGTTTTCGATCTGGTCGGTTTTGCGGTCTGCTGCCTTGCGTTCTGTCTGTTTCGCAGCAATGGACTGTTTGCGTTCGTCATAGTTACAGCCGCCGTATTCTTCGCGTTTAAAGAACAGCGCCGTCTCTTTGCCGTAATGGCCTGCAGTATCGCCCTGGCCCTTATCATAAAACATGCCGTATTCCCTATGTTTTCGGTAACAGCTCCCGATACCGCCGAGATGCTCAGCATTCCTGCCCAGCAGGTGGCGCGTACGCTTGTCGAGGGCGGAGACATAACCGAAGCCGACCGCGAACTGATATCAAATATCATCGATATCGACGAGGCCGTCCGGCAGTATGATACAGGCATATCCGATCCGATCAAGAACCTTATCAGGGATTTCGGAAACCAGCAGTTTATCAGCGAGAACAAAGGCGCGTTCCTGGCCATGTATCTTCGTACGCTTATACGCAACCCTCTGACGTTTATCATTGCTTTTGCAGACCAGACAAAAGGATACTATAACAGCGGCTATCAGTTCATGATCTGGTACTGGGAAGTGGAGACAAACGAGCTCGGGCTGGTACGCCAAATAGGAAACGCAAGAGTCAATACCGCTGTCGGCGAGTACCTGTGGCTGTTTTACAATGACCCGGTATTCAGTCTGTTTGTCAGCATAGGTTTTAACGTATGGATCCTGCTCCTTGCTTTTTACAAAAATGCGGTATCAAAAAACCGTACGGCACTGATCACCACCGTGCCTTCCATAGCGGTCATAATATCGCTTCTCGTATCGACTCCGGCATTTTCGGAATTCAGATATGTATATTCACTCTTTACACTATGGCCTCTGATCATTGCGATGACGCTGTCAAAACCCGTCAGCCCCGCAGCGGCTGATACAAAAGGAGAACATCATGAAGATCACCTGTAACAATACTTATAAAGCAGACGAACAGATACTCAACGAGACGGTATTTGACAGATACGGATACAGTTCACCGTCCGCGGAGCGTGAGATCATATGCATGGCCTTTACCGGAAACAGGGCGGCGCTCAAATCATATGCGGACCTGCTCTTCTACCGCAAGGTAAACTGCAGGAACAATTACAGAAAAGCTTTTCCGCTGTACTGTAAAGCAGCGGATATCACCTTTACCGGTGAAGGGATAACATGCGGCGGAAACGGTACCCCGCTTGCGTTTTACTTTATCGGATATTATCTGGTCAACTACAAGTGCGAGTCCATTCTGAAAAAATGCGAGACGATAGATGAGATAGAAAACCTGACACGTCAGGAGCGCCTGGAAATGGCACTCGATCTTGCCGTTGCAACGATCCGTGCCGTAAGAAGCCCGGCCGCGGTCAATCTGATAGGCCGCATAATAAACGAATGCCCCATTCTTGCCGACAGGCTTGATGAAAAGATGTCTTCGGAAGAATGTTTCGAGGATGCGGCTGAAGGCGGATACGTTTATGCCTGTAACAACCTTGCGGCAAAAGAAGCTGATATCATCGTCCGCGGGGCTGATGATATAAACGAGCACGTTAACAGTTTTATCCATTACCTTACGATCTCCGCGGACCGCTACGAACCGTACGCGGCAAACCGTCTCGGCCTGTTCTACATGACGGGCGAGATACGTTCATCATCCGGAGATACCGTACATCTGCACGATTACATCAACATACCGTTTGCAAAAAAATATTTCCTTAAAGCAACAGTATACCCGGACGCTAACAGCGCCTGGGCATACTTCAATCTGATCAAATATTTTCATAAAGATTACGATACCAACATCGAACTGCTCAACGAACATATGGAATGTATCAAACAGCTCAATCCGGCGGTATACGACATAGCGATGGAACTGTGATCTATATCCTGAAGCCGTAGTATCTGTACTGTTCGATCTTCTCCTGGTAATCCGACAGTTTGATAAGAGATGCAAATACCGCAAATGCCGCGCCGGTAACTACCACTGCGAATGTTCCGACAAGATGAGGCATTGCAATATGTGCCACGAGAAGTGCCGCGAACACTACCGCTGCTATCTCGCACAGTCTTGTCAGCAGATCGACCGATTCCTGTTTTATCCTGGGTATTCTCATAGGCGCAAAAACCACGTTGATGAACGTCCTGCGTACTCCCCTTACGAATCTGCCGTGACGCCTTGCCCTTCTTCTGCGTCCGTTACTCATTTACTCCTGCCCCCTTTTCTGATCCCCTTATCGATCATTTATACTCCTCTTTCGCAGCCTGTGATCTGAGGTGCGTCCCTCTTACGCAGCGTCAGACCGTTGAGAGAAAACCTTCGTAGGCTTTCTTTATATATATCTTTATCTCCCTCTCGGAAAACTGCACCCTGTTCCCCGCTATGAGTGCAGCCATCCCATGAACGAACATCCAGAACATCGTGAACAGTTCACGTTTCTTCTCCTCGGACTCCCCTTGATGCGGTGCTATCTTTCTCAACAGCTGCGACCCCTCATCGCCTGCGAGAAACTGACCGATCGTCCTCGTTCCGAAATCATCCACCGATGCTATCAGTTCGAACAGATTCTTTTCACTTCTGGCAAATTCTATATACGAAAGAGCCAGTTGGATATATGCCGGATTTCTGGTGCGCTCCCCGAGCATCTTTTCAATGAAGAAATCAGAACTTAAATAAAACAGATCAGCCCTGAGTTCATCCATATTCTCGTATGCCCTGAAGATCGGCTGTGTCGAACACCCGAGCCTTTCCGCCAGTTTCCTTGCTGTCACTTCGGAAAACCCGTATTCTCTTGTCATTTCAAAGGCCGCTTTCTCTATCATGGCCTTCGAAACCTTCTCCTTAGGGGGCATATCGTACCTTCCGGTATGCAGACATGTTATATATCAATGTTATGTATCATCGTTGTCTATCATTGTTATATATCCTTGTTACATATCTGCGTTACACATCTTTGTTACATAACAAGGTTATTCTACATCATGAATAATATTATGTCAACATTATTTTCTGTAAAATTTCACAAAAAAAATACCCCGCGTCTGCGGGGTATTTAATAATCTTCCATTGTATTATTATAAACACTATTCGTCGCCGTAATCGTATACATCCGCGATAAAACGGCTTCGTATAAGGGCTTTTATCCCTTCTATCGGAGTGGCAAAAAGTGCTATATGCTTCCCTTCCTCAAACGATCTGGCCTTGTATGATATCGGAAGTTCTATGGGAACATATCCCTTCCTGATAAACCTGATGACAAGCTCCCAGTCCAGTCCGAAGTTTCCTCCGGTAAAGTTGATACCGTACATGCAGTCTCTGTCAAATATCTTGTACATCGTGAACGGATCGGTCAGTTTGCATCCGCATGCGGTATTTAGCAGCCACGTAAGCAGCACCTGTCCTACGTTGAGATAATCGGCTATCATGTTTCCGATACCCGAAAACTTCCTCATGTGCCAGTTATCCTTTCTGTAGCGGCTTCCCAGGACAAACAGTGTCTTCCTGTCTATGATCGGCTGCAGCAGTTTGTCATAGTCATCAACATCATATTCCAGATCGCCGTCCTGGATCGCGATCACAGTGCCCCCGGCATGTTTTATTCCATTTAGCACGGCATTACCCTTACCATGCGGGGCATCCTCCAGAACAAGCGTAACATTATCCCTGTTTTCATAGGACTGTGCTATCTTGCGGGTTTTATCCTTCGAATTGGATTCCACGAGTATAAACTCTACCGGCATCGTCCATTTTCTGTCTATCAGTTTTTCAAGAAGGATCCCTGCCGTGCTCTCCTCATTATATAAGGGTACTATAACGGACAGGAGCATATCCCTTTTTGCCGCCTTAACGGCGCTTACGGTGTACGTTCCGCGCCCGCTTGAATGCTTTTTCTGCACAATATGGACAAACCCGGCATTTCGAAGCATTATCCCTTCCTTTTGAAAATCGATCCTGCTGCCGTATCTGTCTATGTTGAGGACATCGCCCTCATCCATTTTCGAATAATATTCCTCAAGCACATCGGGGTTCAGTTTTGCCTGAAGTCCAATACAAAAAGTATTCATTCACTCTCCCGTTTATCAGTCTCTTCTGAAAATATCCCTTGTGTAAACCTTATCTTCCACATCCGACAGACGATCGTCATATCTGTTTGCGACAATGACATCGCTCTGCTTTTTGAAGCTGTCAAGGTCATTTACCACACTGCTTCCGAAGAATGTGGATCCGTCCTCAAGCGTCGGCTCGTATACTATGACCTTCGCGCCCTTTGCCTTTATCCTCTTCATAACGCCCTGTATGGAACTCTGTCTGAAATTGTCGGAATTGGTCTTCATCGCCAGACGGTACACCCCGACAGTCACGGATACCTCATGCTCCCTGTCGTACTGCGAGCTGTCAAGATAATCGTAATACCCCGTCATGGAAAGGATCCTGTCTGCTATGAAATCCTTTCTCGTACGGTTTGATTCAACGATCGCCTCGATAAGATTTTCCGGAACATCCGCGTAATTGGCAAGAAGCTGTTTCGTATCCTTGGGCAGACAGTATCCGCCGTATCCGAACGAAGGATTGTTGTAATGCGAACCTATTCTCGGATCGAGGCATACGCCTTCGATTATCGACTTCGAATCAAGTCCCTTTGATTCGGCATATGTATCCAGCTCGTTAAAGTAGCTCACACGAAGAGCCAGATAAGTGTTGGCAAAGAGCTTTACAGCCTCCGCCTCGGCAAGTCCCATGATCAGAACGGGGGCGTCCTGTTTGATCGCACCTTCCCTGAGCAGCCCGGCAAATTCGGTCGCCGCTTTTACCTGGGCTTCATCGTCCTTATCTGTTCCGACAATTATCCTGCTCGGATAAAGGTTATCATACAATGCCCTTGATTCACGAAGGAACTCGGGCGAGAATAATATCCTGTCGGTATCGTATTTCTTCCTGATCTTGCCGGTATATCCTACGGGGATCGTCGACTTTATGACCATATAAGCATTGGGATTATACTGTCTGACAAGTTCGATGACCTCCTCAACATGCCTCGTATCAAAATAATTCCTGTTGGGATCATAATTCGTCGGAACGGAGATCACGACATAATCAGCATCCGTATATGCTTCGGCCGGGTCTGTTGTCGCACGAAGATCGAGCTCTTTTGTCGACAGATACTCCTCAAGCTCCTTATCCTGTATTGGCGAGATCCTGTTGTTGATCATGTCGACCTTTTCACTTACAACGTCTATCGCCACCACCTGATTTTTTCCCGATAACAGTACCGCTATGGACATTCCGACATATCCGGTACCCGCTACAGCAATCTTCATCTTATCCCTCCTGCCTGAATCTGTATGTATTTTCCGCATCATGCCTTGCTTCGTTAAGTGCCGCAGACGCCGCCCCGTAGAGTTCCTCAAACGTGACACCGTCCTCCTGACACATGGCTATTCCTATGCGTATTCCCGCTGTATTCCTGTATTTCTCGAAATCATCATATGTTTCCATCATCTTCGAGATGAGCCGGGCTTTTTTCTCTATAACGCTCTTTCCGGACTCTCCGCTTACAAATACCGCAAACTTGTCATCGCCGATAGCACAGACAACATCAGCTTCACGGAAGAAGGATCTGAACCTTGCGGAAAATCTCTGCACAAGGTCTTCGCATCCGGCCTGGCCGAACTTCTCCCTGACCGCTTCAAAGCCCGTTATGTCAATGAGCATCAGAGCTCCCGACCGTTCCTCGGTTATCTTTTTGCCGACCCTGGTATTAAGATACGATCTGGAAAACAGCCCCGTAAGAGCATCCAGTTCCTCTTCGCTCTCATCCTTGTCGCCGGCCGGGGCAAATATGGTCTTTCTTCCTCCGTCCTCGGCGGCACGCTCACTGGCAGCCCTGCTCTGTTCTATCGAATCGTCTATGCTGTATCCGTCCTTTAACATGAAGACAAATACATCTGTCATGTCCGGATCGAACTGTGTGCCCCTGCCTCTTAAAAACTCCGATATTATCTTATCCGTCGACAGACGCGAACGGTATATCCTGTCGGAATTCATGGCGTTATACGCATCGGCTATCGCTACGACACGGGCAAATTCCGGGATATCGTCTCCGGAAAGCCCCTCGGGATATCCTGTACCGTCCCATCTTTCATGATGATAAAGTGCCACATCATCAAGATGTTCGAGCACCGTAATGTTCCTGAGCATCTCCGCACTTTTTCTGGGATGGAACTTGACGGCATCATATTCGAGCTCGGTAAGTATCCCGGGCTTATGAACTATCGATTCCGGGACGGTTATCATACCGATGTCGTGAAGCAGTGCCGCAAAATAAACATTCTGACAGGCCTTCTCGTCCCAGCCGAGATTTTCTGCGATATTTCTCGCAATAACGGCTACGCGAAGAGATCTTCCCCCCGAATATGTATCGCAGGAATCAAGCGTATTGGCGATCGTGATGACCGTGGACAGGGCCATATTGTTGATCTCAAAAGACGAGAGGGATGAAACCTCATACTTATCGCCCAGATCTTTTTTTACCCGGGATTCATCATCGGAATTGCCGTCAATTATGACTATTTTCTTCATTTTCAAACCTCTTAAGGTATTCCTTTATATACTCAAGCACGTCCCGGTACTCTTTCAGGAACGCATCGACATTGTTGTTGATAAAATCGGTGTTCCCTTCCTTGGCCGCAAGTTCATGAGATTTGGCCGTCTGGGAAAGCGCGGTGATGCATGAATTGGACATCGAACCCTTTATTCCGTGAGCTTCCACCGCATATCTCTTTATATCGCCGCCATCGACAAGTTCACGAAGAAGCGGTATCTTACGCTCGCCCTCCTTGACAACCTCGGTCAGAATCATTCTGACCGTTTCCTCCTTGTTGTCAAATCTTGCAAGCAGTGCATCGAAATCAACAGGCCCATCCGCCATTTCATGCCCACGCTCCTGCGATGCGGACTTTCTGGGCTTGGGTTTGTAGAATACCTTTTCTTCCGGAAGATACTTCCTGACCATCCTCAAAAGTTTCTTTGATTCGACGGGTTTGCTCAGATAGTTATCAAATCCCTGTGCCTCATATTCCGATCTGCTGCCTGCAAGGGCATTCGCGGTAAGCACTACTTCCGGAGTGGAGGCATTAAGACTGCCTGCCTCGCTTTTGATCATATGCATGGTCTCTATGCCGTCGGGGCTGGGCATCATATGATCCATAAGTATCAGATCGTATTTGTTGATCCGGCAGAGTCTGAGTGCTTCCTTTCCTCCCGACACAATATCGATCTGTGCACCGGTCCCCTTCAAAAACTCCCTGACAACGATCTGGTTCGAAAGGTTGTCATCAACCTCAAGTATCCTGGCCTCAGGCGCAATATAGTTCTCGTCTATTCCGGCCAGATCATCCTCTTCTCCGAGAACACCGGAATTGTATTTCTCGACTTCCCTTTCGGCGCACCTATGCTGGGGTATCCTGACGGAAAACGTACTTCCCTTACCGTATACGCTGTCAACCTTTATCTCGCCGTTCATCTTTTCCACAAGCGACTTTACTATGGAAAGACCCAGGCCGGTTCCCTGGACGCTCTGATTTTTCTTCAGGTCCAGACGGTGGAACGGATCGAATATGCTCTCTACATCCTCAGGCTTGATACCGATCCCGGTATCGCTGACATAAAACGAAAGATCGTATCCGTTTTCACCTGCAAAACATTCTCCGGTAAATGTTATCTGACCCTCCTCGGTGTACTTTACGGCATTTGTCAGAAGATTTGTCAATATCTGCGATATCCTCTTTTCATCACCGCTTAGCATCGCCGGGAGATTTTGCGGTTTGCCGATCTTAACGGCGATACCCTTCTTCTTTGCCTGCGTGTGGAGCATCTCGGCGGCATTGTCAAACATCTTTCCGGGATCGTAGTCATTGCATACGATCTCTTCCATATCGCTTTCTATCTTTGATACATCGAGTATATCGTTTATCAGCGACAGCAGCATCGTTCCGGATTCATTTATGATGTTCGCGTAATTGATTATATCCGGATTCCTGCTCTCCTTCAGGATCATCTCGTTCATGCCGAGGATGGAATTGATCGGTGTCCTTATCTCATGCGACATGCTCGCTAAAAATCTTGTCTTGGCAATACCCATCTCGGTTGCCGTATCCCTTTCCACGGCTATCCTCCTGATCTCCATTATCTGGTGGACGATAGCAAACGCGAACAGGATATACAATCCGGCGATCATGACACCGCCCTCTACGCGTTCAACGACTGTGTTGATCAGTATGATCTCCACGATGCTCATGATCATGAATATGAGAAAACCGTATGCCACAAACCTGTAACTGCCCGAGTATCCCCTTTTGACATCAACAATGGTAATGATAAATGCTCCGATGATACCGATACCTATCACCGCATCAAGATACGGGAGCGATCTGGAAAACGGCATCACATGTGTCATATGAAGCACCACAAAAAGCAGCAGATTCACCAGCTCTGTCGCACTTAATGCCGCATACCATTTACTGTATCTGTGATCCTGTATCGCATCAAGGTATGCCAGGAACGGGAAGATGATACAAAGCGTAGTGATATATGACATCAGCCCGTCTATAAACTGTGTCCTGAATACAAACTGGAATACGAACGAATCCACGACCATCCAGTCGGATACCAGAAATATCCCCAGGGATATCAGGATAAGCTTTATATTCTGTTTATATAGGAGCGAGAGTATGATGCCGGCTATTATTATCGCAAGCGAACAGACAAGCAGCGCAAATGAGAGCGCAAACTGTACCGCCCCGCTCTTTGTCTCAAGGTAGCGGGTGATCTCGTATTTATTGCCCACAAAGGCATTAAACATCTTGCCGCCGTAGCCATCTCCGGAATATGTTATCCTAAGGCGCGCACCGGCATCATCTTCATTGATCGGGATTATGAAATAGGAGTTCTTGCTCACCCCACCGAGGACCGGCGTTTCGGACCTTTTCCACTCGCGGACGACGCGGTCGCCAACCTCAACCTTAAGATCCATTCTGTTAAGGAACGCGACGACACAGCCGTCGGGAAGTCTTGCGGGAAGATCGGCCTCGTAAACGAAAACATCCCTTCCATCCGTCTCAACTCTTGCGGGACTTTTGATATCTTCCGGTCCCGTCAGCTGATCCGTATATGTCCATTCGTTTATCACCTGAACGCTGTCATAAGGGATAAGCGGTGCCTTGCCGCTCGATATGAAAACGCACATGTATATCACTGCCGATATGTAAAAAGCCGGCACAATGATCAATATGGCTTTTTGAATAATACTGGCCTTACTGTTGTTCATTCACTGCTCCTTAAACGGTTTTTCCGTCTCATTCGTCAGCTTCTTTTCTCCCGGGCCGTCTTCTGTACCTGACGGAAGATTCTGCAGCCTGGCGTAATGCTGTACAAATCCAGCGCTTATGATACCGGTAGGGATAGCAACGGTACCGACTCCCAGAAAAGCTATCACTATGCCCACAAGACGGCCTGCCGCCGTTACGGGATAAATATCCCCGTAGCCCACGGTCAGCAGTGCGGAGACTGCCCACCATATCCCGGAAAAAGCATTCCTGAACACATCCGGCTGGACGTCGTGCTCGAGATTATACATGATCACCGATGAGCCGAGCATCAGCATAACTATTATAAAGAGAGCCGATAATATCTGATTTTTCGTCTCTTTGAGTACTTCCGTTATGACATTGAACGAATCATAGTAGCGGTTGATACGAAACAGCCGCAATATCCTGACAACCCTGAGCATCCTGAAAGCAACGGCTCCGGAAGGTATGGCGGCCGCAGGGAAAAATGCTGCCAGCCAATACGGCAGAAAAGAGAGCAGGTCTATGATCCCGTAAAGCGAAAACACAAATGCAACGACCGCACCGATATAGGTCTTTTTTGAGGGATATGATATGTCCGCCACGAATATGCGAAGAGCGTACTCAACGGTAAATATCAGTACGGTGGCAAACTCCAGCTGCGAAAGAAGCCCGGCATAGGGTACGGATTCATCAAATGTCTCAAAAAATATTATGAACAGGTTTAATATGATCGCGGCTGCGATGACCATGTCAAACGCACGGCTCGGAAGATCCCCGACATATCCTATCTCAATGATCCTGTGTATTGAACGCTTAATCTTATTCAAGTTCGAAAGCCCCTGTATAGAGTCTGTAATACTGGCCCTTTGCGGCGATGAGTTCATTATGATCCCCGCGCTCGATTATATGACCCTTATCGAGTACTATTATAACATTAGAATTCTTTACAGTCGACAATCTGTGAGCTATGACAAATGTCGTTCTTCCTTTCATCAGCGCATCCATTCCGGCCTGTACGATCTGCTCTGTCCTCGTATCTATCGATGACGTTGCCTCATCAAGTATCATGACCGGCGGATCGGCTACCGCAACCCTTGCGATAGACAGCAGCTGCCTCTGCCCCTGGGAGAGATTGGCTGCATTTCCGGAAATGACCGTATTATATCCTTCGGGAAGATGCGATATGAAATCATGTGCACCCGCAAGCTTTGCGGCTGCGATACACTCATCATCCGACGCATCGAGCTTTCCGTATCTGATATTTTCCATTACCGTTCCGGTAAACAGGTTCGTATCCTGCAAAACGATGCCGACCGCATGTCTTAGATCCGTTTTGCAGATCTTGTTTATGTTTATGCCGTCGTATCTGATCTTGCCGTCGGCTATGTCATAGAACCTGTTTAAAAGGTTTGTGACCGTTGTCTTGCCCGCACCGGTCGCTCCCACAAACGCGATCTTCTGGCCGGGCTTGGCATACAGCGAGACATCGTATAGGATCTGTTTGTCCGGATCATATGAAAAATCAACACCGTCAAGCACGATATCACCGCGAAGCGGAGTATATGTGATCGTGCCTTCTTCCCTGTGCGGATGCTTCCATGCCCACATACGCGTCTGCTCATCGGTCTCGACTATAACGCCGTCCTCTTCCTTCACGTTGACAAGATGTACATATCCCTCATCCTGTTCGGCGTTCTCATCCATGACGCGGTATATCCTCTCGCATCCGGCAAGACCGGCTACGATCGCATTTATCTGCATCGAAATCTGCCCTATCTGGCCGCAGAACATCCTGGTCATTCCCAGAAACGGTATGACGAGACTGATGGAAAAATCCATGCCGGAGATCCCGATGTTACGGGCGCCTGATGCTATAAATATACCGCCCGCGATAGCCACGACAACATAGAGGATGTTTCCCATGTTGTTAAGTATCGGACCGAGTATGTTGGCGTACTTGTTGGCTTTTGAAGATACCGAAAACAGTTCATCGTTAAGACGTTCAAACTGCTCGCGGCACTCGTCCTCATGGCAGAACACCTTTACGACCTTTGCACCGCTGATCGTCTCCTGTATGTATCCTTCGGCTTTTCCGATCGCCTGCTGCTGCTTGAAGAAAAACTTTGCGCTGCCTCCGCCGACGAATCTCGTTATAACGAACATCGCAAAGACGCCGGCAAACACAACAAGCGTCATATAAAGACTGTAGTAGAGCATTATGCATATAACGGTCACAACCATGACTGCCGTATTTAATGTCTGAGGAAAGCTCTGCGATACCATCTGACGAAGTGCATCGATGTCATTTGTATAAAGGCTCATCGTATCTCCGACCTGTCTGCGGTCGAAAAATCTGATCGGAAGCTTCTCCATTGTGTTAAAGAGCTTCACCCTCATCTGTTTGAGCGTTCCCTGTGTGACCGTCGCCATCATCCTGGTATATGCAAATGTACATGCAAGAGAGATCACGTATAACACTACCAGTATGAATATGTACCGGAAGATCTCTCCTCTGACTCCTGCCCAGTCGCCGCTTTTATATGATCTTTCGATCACCGCGATGATCTTCTGCTGGAATATAGAAGGCATCGATGAGATGAGCGAGGACGTCATGATACAGGCTATAACTGCCGGAACCATTACCGGGTAGAACGAAAAAATATCCTTTACAACTCTTTTTACTATGCCTTTTGAAAGCCTCTCTCCCGGTGCGAGACCGGGACCCCTGCGCCTTCCGGGACCGTGATTACCTGCCATCGTCATCACCTCCCTTGTTCTGCGACTCGTAGATCTCGCGATAAATATCACTGTTATTTAACAGCTCTTCATGTGTTCCGACAGCGGATATCCTGCCGGAATCGATAACAATTATCTTGTCTGCATCTTCTACCGATGCGGTCCTCTGCGCAATGATCAGCTTTGTGGTCTCGGGTATGTACTGTCTCATTCCCTTTCTGATCATGGCATCGGTCCTGGTGTCCACAGCACTTGTGGAATCGTCAAAGATGATGATCTTCGGCTTCGCAAGAAGAGCTCTTGCGATACAAAGTCTCTGCTTCTGTCCGCCGGATATGTTTGCACCGCCGTGATCTATCCTGTAGTCGTATCCGCCTTCCTTGGAGTCAATGAACTCATCCGCGCATGCAAGATGTGCCGCCTCCTTCATCTCTTCCATTGTCGCATCCGGATTTCCCCAGCGCAGGTTTTCGGCTATCGTTCCTTCAAACAGAACGTTCTTCTGAAGCACCATTGCAACGGCCGAGCGCAGCACATTAAGATCATAATCCTTAACGTTTACTCCCCCTACCTTAACCTCACCGGCCGTTACGTCATAGAGTCTTGGTATAAGCTGGACAAGGGATGATTTGCCGCTTCCGGTGGATCCGATGATTCCGACGGTCTCGCCCGATCCGATCTTTAAGTTAATGCCGGTCAGGACATTGTTATCGGGATTGCCGCTGTATGCATAGTTCACATTCGTAAATTCTATCGATCCGTCCGCCACGGATTCAACGGCATTTTCAGGATCGGGACTGACTATATCGCTTCTTGCCTCGAGCACCTCGGCGATCCTGGCGGCGCTTTCGGATGCGAGTGTGATCATAACGAAGATCATCGACATCATCATAAGTGATGAGAGCACCATGAAACTGTATGTCAGCATCGCGGATATCTGTCCGACATCGATCTCCGATCCCATCGAGGTTATGACCACATATGATCCGAAGCTAAGCGTAAAGGCCATAACTACATACAGACAGAACTGCATGACCGGGGCGTTCCACGCAAGTATCTTTTCGGCTTTCGTAAAATCCTTGCGGACCTCCTCCGCAGCTATACCGAACTTTTCCTCTTCGTAGTCTTCCCTGACAAAAGATTTTACGACCCTTATCCCGCTTATGTTCTCTTCTATCGACTCGTTCATACGGTCGTATTTTTTGAATATACGTCTGAAAAGCGGCATGGCGCGGCTTGCGACCATGATAAGTGTACCCGCAAGGATCGGGACGACAACAACGAATATCCACGCCATCCTGCCGGCCAGGCGGAATGCCATTATCAGTGCGAATATGAGCATGAACGGGGCTCTTACCGCAACCCTTGTCAGCATCATGAAAGCATTTTGGACATTTGTTACATCCGTTGTCATTCGCGTAACAAGCGAGCCCGTTGAAAACATGTCGATGTTATCGAATGAAAAAGCGTTCACGCGATCGTACATATCCGATCGCAGGTTTTTTCCGAAGCCGCAGCTTGCCGTGGCACATGTCATTCCGGCGATCATTCCGAATGCGAGACTGCCCACCGCCATAAGTGCGAGCACTCCGCCGTAGCTTGCTATCTCGGCCACTCCGGCTCCGTCCTTTATACGGTTTACCAGCTCGGCTATATAAAAAGGTATCGTACATTCAAGTACGACCTCTCCGGACACCAGAAGCGGTGTCGCTATCGTACTCGGGAGAAATTGTCGTATCGATCCGACCAGTTTTTTGATAACCATTTATCTCTTCCTCTTGCGTCTTTACTGACAATGCGCCTATAGCTTACGGCTGTGCGGACATCTTTGCGTATTTTGCGGCCTGATCGGCTGCGATACACGCATCTATTATCTCCTGTATGTCACCGTTCATGACCTTGTCGAGCTTATAAAGCGTCAGGCCTATGCGGTGATCCGTTACCCTTCCCTGCGGGAAATTGTATGTTCTGATCTTTTCGGAGCGGTCGCCCGTGCCTATCTGGCTCTTTCGAAGTTCCGCCTCGGCATCATGGGCTTCCTGCTGTTTCAGATCGTAAAGCTTCGCGCGAAGGAGGGCGAATGCCTTGTTCTTGTTCTGAAGCTGCGATTTTTCCGTCTGGGAATATATGACGATCCCGGTGGGATAGTGTGTAAGTCTGACAGCCGAATCCGTTGTGTTGACACACTGACCGCCGTTACCGGATGCCCTCATGACATCTATCCTTACATCCTTTTCATCTATAACGACATCAACATCCTCAGCTTCGGGCATGACGGCGACCGAAATGGTCGATGTATGTATCCTGCCACCGCTTTCCGTCTCTGGAACACGCTGAACACGGTGAACTCCGCTTTCGTACTTCATTACCGAATATGCTCCGTTTCCGGTTATCATGAACGTGACAGCCTTCATACCGCCTATGCCTATCTCGTCCGTTTCCATCGTTTCGACCTTCCAGCCGCGTCCCTCGGCATAGTGGACATACATACGGTATATCTCGGCAGCAAACAGTGCCGCCTCGTCTCCGCCTGCGCCCGCACGTATCTCGACGATAACGTTCTTGTCATCGTTTGGATCCTTCGGAAGCAGGAGGATCTTCAGCTTCTCTTCAAGCGAGGCAGCTCTTTCCTTCGCGGTATTCAGTTCCTCCTTGAGCATCTGGCGCATCTCCTCGTCAGACTCTGCATCGAGCATCTCAAGACTGTCATCGATGTCCTGTTTGCTCTTTTTGTACTCCTTATATGCCTCAACGATCGGCAGCAGATCGCTCTGCTCTTTCATAAGCTTTTTGAACCTTGCCGCATCGTCGGCAACACCGGGCTCGCCAAGCTCGCTCATAAGCTCCTCATATCTGATCAGAAGATCTTCAAGTTTATCAAACATAACTATGCACCTTTCAGGTAAAATCGTCCTATATCATCTTTGCCGTGATCACACGGTCATTATCGCAGTAATCCTTAACGGTCTTTATGCCGGTAAATCCGTATTCTTCAAGTATCGCCGATACATCAGCCGACTGGTCGTATCCGATCTCGAGAAATATCATCCCGTGCTTTCGCAGGTATTTATGCGCACCCTGTGCTATGCGGCGGTATATATCAAGCCCGTCCTCTCCTCCGTCAAGCGCGATATGCGGCTCATGATCGCGAACTTCGCTCATGAGCGTCGGGATCACGTCCGTTCTTATATACGGGGGATTGGAGATGATGTATTCAAACCGTTCCCCATCCGGCAGAGCATCATACAGATCTCCGCAGTAAAATGTGACCTCTCCGTTGTTCAATGCACCTTCCGTCTCAAGACGCCGGGCATTTGATGATGCTACCTCGACGGCTTCGCTTGATATATCCGTACCGACAGCGCGCAGACGGTTCTTGTAATGCATAAGAGCAAGCAGTAAACATCCGCTTCCCGTACACAGATCAAGGACCGAAGACGAATCATCCACATACCTCATGGCCTCTTCCACCAGGCATTCACTGTCCTGACGCGGTATCAGAACGCTTGCGTCAACGTGAAATGTTATGCCCATGAATTCACTCTCGCCCGTAAGGTATGAAAGCGGAACATGCTGCGCTCTTTTTTGAAGAAGCAGCCGGTAACGCTCCTGCTCATCATCCGAAACCGGTGTCAGGGGATGCGCGAGCAAAGTGTTAAGATCAGCTCCCGTTATAAACTCCAAAAGCAGCCTTGCGTCCAAGGCTGCTTCGGATATTCCGGCATCAGAGAGTATCTGTGTACCGGCATGATATGTTTCGCTATAATTCATCGGACTGTTTCTGCAGATACTCCTTCCAGTCAAAGACCGCTTCAACCGCAGCGATCCCTACTTCTATCATCTTATCATCAGGCTCTCTTGTGGTCAGTCTCTGAAGCCACATTCCCGGAGCCGACAGTATCCTTACAAAAATATTGCTGCTCTTTCCCGCAAGACGGATGATCTCATATGAGAGCGAAGCTATGACAGGTATCAGAAGCAGACGTATCGCGATCCTTGCCACCGGCTCTTCGACCCTTATGAAGATAAAGAGTATAACGCTTAAGAATACGACAAAGAACAGAAAACTTGTACCGCAGCGCTTATGCTGGCGGGATGCCGCCCTGACATTCTCAACCGTCAGCTCATGTCCGGTCTCGATACAGTTTATGCATTTATGCTCCGCCCCGTGATACATGAAAACCCTGCGTATATCCTTCATGCACGAGATCAGGACTATGTAACCGACAAATATGAGCACACGCAATACACCCTCAAGTATCGCGATAGCCGTATCGGAGACTATGACCTTCTCAAGAAGTCTTGAAAGATAATAAGGCAGCAGTACAAAAAGACCTACGGCAAGCGCGATCGAAAAGATCACTGCCACCATGGATAACACCTTTTCGGAATTATCCTTGAATATCCTGTCAAGTATCTTATCCTTCTTGTGGGTATCCTGTTCCTCTTCATAAAATGAAGCGGAGTAGTTCAGTGTTCTGATACCGAGGATAAGGGAATCGATGAAATTGAACACTCCGCGTATGAACGGAATGCGTGTCAGCGCTTTTGACGGTGCAAAAGACTCGTACTCCTCGACAGTCACGTCTATGTCACCTTCGGGAGTCCGGACCGCTACGGAATACTTATCCCTGTTCTTCATCATGATCCCTTCGATAACAGCCTGACCGCCTATCCCGGAATAACATGCTTTTTTCTTCCTGCGTTTCGCCGGCATGATTCTCCTTTCAAAAAAATAATGGGTGCGAAGCACCCATCATCCGATCATTATTTAACGCCGTACTTCTTATTGAACTTATCAATACGTCCGTCGGTTCTGGCACCCTTCTGCTGTCCCGTATAGAACGAATGGCACTTAGAACAGATCTCCACGTGAATGTCTTCCTTGGTAGACCCTGTTACGAATGTGTTTCCGCAGTTGCAGGTCACTGTAGCCTGATAATATGCGGGATGTATTCCTTCCTTCATTTCTGATTCACCTCACTATATACTTATTACATAAATAATGTGTTAATCGATAATGCAACATTGCGATTATAACCTATAGGCATATAATACGCAAGAGAAAATTTACTTTTATTCGTGCTGACCCGAACCGACAAATATCTCGCCGTTGTTGATCATGTCTATGACTATGTCCGCAAGATGGGGATCAAACTGTGTCCCCTTGTTGTTTTCAAGTTCCGACAGTATCTGGCCGCGCTCTAAGTGGCGTCTGTAACAGCGGTCCGAATTCATGGCATCAAGTGCATCGGCCACGCATATGATACGGGCTATCAGAGGTATATCCTCGCCCGCAAGGCCCGCCATGTATCCGGTCCCGTCGTATCTCTCATGATGATAGAGCGCACCGTCCTTTATTCCCTCTATGGTCGTAAATTCGGACAGTATCTTCCCGCCGTTCTCGGTATGCCGGCGCATGATGTCAAACTCTTCCTCGGTAAGCTTACCCGGCTTGTTGAGTATGCCTCCCGGTGTCGAAAGCTTTCCGCAGTCATGAAGCAATCCTATATATCCTATATCACGGATCTGGTCTTCGCTCATGCCGAGCTTTTCAGCGATCTTCTGTGAATAATACGCAACTCTCGAACTGTGTCCTTTGGTATCCTTGTCCTTCGCATCGATAAAGTTTGCAAATGTCCTCATCGTCTGATCGATGACGCTGTTCAGCCTTTCGGACTCACGCCTGTGATTTTCTTCCCTTTTAATATATAGTATAAAAGCGATCGCAGATGTTATCCAGGTTATGAGAAGTACCATTATGACCCAGAAGAGCCAGTACTTGGTTATCGGCTTGTATATACAGCCCTTAAAGTTCACGTCGGTAAACTGCATGAGTTCCTTGGATATAAGGACCGCACCGAACGTTCCGGATTCACCGGGCTTGATCACCTCTATCATGTCATTCGGTGTGAAACTTATGATATCGGACTTCTTATCGTATACCCATTCCCCGTTCCATGAACTGTCAATCGTTATGTTCCTCTCCGGGACCTCGATCTCAAGGCTCCAGTTGACAAGGTCATAATCCGTTTTGTTCGTGATAACATGGTCATACTGTGCACCGTATGTCTGCAGCGGCGTATCGGGATCATTTTTCCAGTTTTTGGATATATCAACGGAATAGACAAAATCATCCGCCGATTCCTTCGGATCTGCAGCCTTTAAATGATATTCCATCGGAGTGTTCAGATCATGTTCTATCTTGGTCCACAACCCCAGCATTCCGACAGCCAGAAGCGCAAATATCACCGCAAGTACAACGGTACCGATGGTTCTGTCATTTTTCTTAATGGAATGGATCATCAACAGCCCCCGTTTCTATCACAAAATAACAACAAATATTATATCGGCATTTGACCGTCAAAATCAATAGTTATATAGTATAAAGACGAATCCAAAAATGAAAGGGGACCATCATGGAAAGGTTAAGATCTTTTATACGCTCGGCATTCTCATATCCGCGCCTTCTGCTTAACAGCCACCCTGTGACCGCAGTGAGCATAATAGCGGCCTCGGTATGTTTTTCGGTATACTCTTTTATAGAGGTAAAATATTCCTATACAGACCTTAAACCGTGGAGAACGCCACTGGATACGTTCCTTTTTATATCTCTTGCCATCCTGTTCTTTTCGGTTTTTGCGCTTGCGATAGAAAGCATCGGTAAACGGCGCTGTTCTAAGATCAGCATCGCTGTCTTTGCGTTTTTCGGCCTGCTCGCATCTGCCATGAGCCTTATCACATCGGATCTTATAGAGAATTCCCGGTCAAGATTTTTAAGTGCTTTCCTTGATGCGAGAAATTCGCTCGGATATGTCACTGTTGCGTTATATATCGGCGCTCTTATGGTCATTTCACTCCTTCTGGCTATCTACTTTTCGTACAGCAAAAACATCCGTCAGAAGTTTAATGACCACGTAATGAATGCAAGCTCAAACATATTCTTTACGTCGATAATATACGGAGTGATACAGCTCGGCGTCCTGTTTCTGATAGTTATAGTGGAAGTGCTTCTGTACAATGATGCTTTCGATCTGCTGGCTCCGGTCATCATCCTGATCAACGGACTGTTTTTCGCTCCTGCCGTAATATGTGCGCTCATCGGCGAAAACGAGAAGGCAAACATGTTCATGCAGATACTTGTCCGCTATATCATGCTTACGATCGCACTGCTCGCATATGTCATCATCTACATTTACATATTAAAGCTCGTGATCACTCTGTCGGTTCCTTCAAATGAAGTCTATGCAATATTGACCGCACTGTTTGTCATATCGATGTTCATAACATATATGAGCACCACATTCGAGAATAAAGGCTTTCTCCAGAAGTTTGCATATAACGCTCCGCTTATTTTCTCACCCTTTATAATAATGCAGTGTTATACGGTCATTGTCCGTATCGGTCAATACGGTCTCACCCCGAAACGTTACTTCGGTATCGCATTCATATGCTTCGAGATCATCTATATAGCATATTACACATACATGCAAAGATGCGAAAAGGAGATCGCCGGAAGGGGTGTGCTGCTCATAATCTGTGCGATGCTGATCATCACGGTGTTCATTCCCGGTATAAATGCACGCTCACTGTCAACTTCGATCGCAAAACGTACGCTGGCCTCCTACATCGATAAGATATCGGACGGCGCCGGTATAACCGACAAAGAGTACCGGCATGCAAACGCCGCCATGGGATTCCTGCGCGATTCCGACTTCGGCGCAGACAGGTTCGAGAAGTATTTTGCGGGATTTGATGACGAAATGCGAAACGATCTCAAGGAAAAAGCCCTCGGGGCCGCCGGGAAGGATTCCGGGCGCGGATCGGACGATTACGATCTTTATGTTCCGAAGAGTTCCTGGTACAACGAAGACCTTTCGAACATGGCCCAAAACGGTGCGATCGATATATCAGGATATGATACGATCAAATATGTCAGAATAACCGACGGACACGACAGTGTTGACAATTCAAACAGTCCTTCCGATGCGTCCGCACTTGACGTATATAACACTGCGGACGGCTTCGATGAAGTACCCTTAATGACTGCGGATCTTAGCAGTTACTGCCGCGATTTTATCAGGCTGTCGATCGACAGGGACGATAATGCGATCAGTTTCGACAAGTTCGAAAACTCCGTCCGGGACATGAACAGTATCGACATTAACGAAAATGCCCGCCTGTACATCACGCAGGCGGACATTGCACGCAACAATAAGGGTGAGGCCGTATATATCGAGATATACGGTTACCTGTTGGAAAGGAAATAGATCAGAGTCTTATCTTCTTGATCATTTCCACAAACTCAACGTTATTTCTCGTATGAACAAATATATCGAGACACTTCTCGACTGCCTCTTCGGGCTTGAGACCGTTAAATGCCTTACGCATAAGATTGATGGCTTCAAGCTCGTAAGGCTCGAGGAGCAGATCGTCTCTTCTCGTACCTGACTTCGGAATGTCTATGGCAGGGAAAACCCTCTTTTCCGAAAGCTTCCTGTCGAGAACCATTTCCATGTTACCGGTTCCCTTGAATTCCTCGTATACAACATCGTCCATCTTCGATCCGGTATCTATGAGCGCTGTTGCAAGTATCGTAAGGCTTCCGCCCTCACGCATGTTTCTGGCTGCGCCGAAGAAACGCTTGGGCATATGAAGCGCTGCCGGATCAAGACCGCCCGAAAGAGTACGTCCGCTCGGCTGTACCGTAAGGTTATATGCACGGGTAAGCCTCGTGATCGAATCGAGCAGTATTATAACGTCCTCGCCATGCTCGACAAGTCTCTTGGCTCGCTCTATAACCATTTCCGAAACTCTCTTATGGTGCTCGGGAAGCTCATCGAATGTTGAATAGATGACCTCTACCTGATCTCCTTCGATCGACTCCTTGATATCGGTAACTTCCTCGGGACGCTCATCGATGAGCAGGATCAGCAGATGCATCTCGGGATTGTTTCTGGTTATCGATTTGGCAACGTCCTTAAGCAGTGTTGTCTTACCTGCCTTCGGAGGCGATACGATCATACCTCTTTGTCCCTTACCTACGGGGCACATCATATCCATGATACGCATTGCGATGCTTCCCCCGGGAGTTTCAAGATTAAGCTTTTCATCCGGGAAGATTGGTGTAAGATCTTCAAAGTTTTTACGCTTGCATGCTTCAGCAGGCGTAAGCCCGTTGATCGACTTGACAAACAGAAGTGCGCCGAACTTATCCGTCGGATTTTTTACTCTCGTATTACCGGCAATGATGTCTCCGGTCTTAAGTCCGAATCTTCTTATCTGACTCGGTGCCACATAAACATCGTCATCTCCGGGCAGATAGTTCTCGCTCCTGATGAATCCGTACCCGTCAGACATTACCTCGAGGATACCTCTGGCCTCCTCTCCGGAATCAAGCATCTTCTTTTCTTCGGAGATCTCGGTATCATCCGCATCAACGCTCCGCTCCTCTTCGGATGCGTTCTTCTTCGACTTGTCTTCAACAACCCCGATATCCTCGGGCTTGATATCCGAAGCCGCAGCCTCTTTGCTGTCGAGCGCTAACATGGCATCAACGATCTCGCTTTTCTTCATAAGAGAGATGCCCTTGATGTTGCGGGCCTTGGCGATGTCCTTAAGCGCCGTCAGCGATAATGATTCGTATTTTTCTCTTGTCATAAAACCTCCTTTGGAAAACGACAATTTGCATTTTTGACTTTTTTATGTGTAATCATTATTATATATCCATGACCGAACCGCATACCCTTACAAAACTGATAGTCCTGTATATGCTGGATAGAGTCGACTTCCCGGTAACAAAGGCCCAGGTGTACGATTTTATCCTTGAGAAGGAATATGCCAATTATTTCACCCTGACACAGGCGACATTCGAACTGATCGAAGACGGTTACGTTGAGTCGAGCCGCACGCACAGTGCGACCCTTCTGTCGCTGACGGACAAGGGACGGGATACCCTTACGTTCTTCCAGAACCGCATTTCCGAGGGCATCAAGAACGACATCAACACCTACTACGAGCAGCACCGTGTGGAAATAACCAACCGCATGTCGGTCATGACCAACTATTACCGGACATCAGCCGGTGACTACGTCGCCGATCTGTTCGCCAGGGAAAAGAGCGCGGATCTTATCAATATCAAGATCAACATGCCTACCGAGGAGAGCGCCCGCAGTGTCTGTGACAACTGGCGTGAGCACTCATCCGATATCTATTCCTTCATCCTCGAAAATCTTCTGTAGCGTTTACACGAAACTGTTCGAGGCGGCGTCGTATTCGTAATCTATCCCGGCGAGTTTCTTTACGATCTCATCGCGGTCGATCTGAAGATCATCGCACATCGAATCAAGATCATCGTAGGCATCACGAAGTTTCATGTTCACAAAGCTTAAAAGCATTGCCGGATCTTTTGGCAGTTCCATAATCAGAAAGTATCCTTAAGTGTCCTTATCACGAGCTGCTGTTCAAGCTCATATCTGTTCTGTATCTCCGAAACATTCGGATTAAGATAACGTATATCGCTCTTTTTGAGTCTGACCGTTTTTTCTCTCTTACTGGTTAAATGGAAATAGTTGTCCGAGAATATCGCATCAGCCTGCAGAAGATCGAGTTCCACAAAAGCCGCAAATCCTCCGGCCATCATCCTGATAACATACTCGTCCGCAAGTTCGATAACGGAATAGGATATCGACGAGCCTTCGAGATTTAAGTATTTGTATTTTACAAACACCTCTATCTCCGTTGACTGTATATTGCCTTCCTCATCGTAGAATTCCGCTTCAACAAACACCGAATCCTCTATTCCCCTGATAAGGTCCGTATAATCCGTCTCGCACACCTTTACAGCCGAGAACGGAGCGATATCAACCTCATGTTCCTCCTCATGAAGCAGCCTGAATTCCATCGTCTGAAGTGACAGTTTGACCCTCCGGGTCTCAAAATCCCTTGTCTCGTTTACCACATAGGGACTGATGATATTTCCGTCACGCTTTATGGAGCCTGCTATCTGTGCAAAGAACGCTTTTGAAAAATACTGCAGAGGCTTCCATCTTCCGAAGTAATCTATGCTTGACCACGATGCCACCGGCCAACTGTCGTTAAACTGCCAGAACAGTGTTCCCATAACGATACCGCGATTTCTTCTCCAGTGCTCCACAGCCTTCTTTATGGCTATGGCCTGCAGTATCTGCGTCAGATACAGAAGGCTTTCAAAATCCTTGGGAAACAGAAAATTGTGAGACATATAGAATATAAGTCTTCCGTTTGCGTCCCTGTTTTTCTGGTGGGATTCCATTACCCTGGAAAATACGTTCCTGTCGCTTTCATTCGTAAATGTCTTGACGGTCTTGATCGAAGGGAACGACTGGAATCCGAACTCCGAAATAAATCTCATCGTGTGGTTCTCGTATTCCTCGAAATCCTTCAGGCCGTGCCATACGTCCCAGAAATGGGCATCTCCCCTTGTCGCATCATCCGGCCTGTCAAAGCGTCCTCCCGACGAAGGCGATGAAGGCCAGTAAAATACCTGGGGAGCACACCTTTTGGCAACCGAGGGGATGATATCTTCGAATATACGAAGATAATCCTTGCGAAGCTCATCCGAGTGCTCGCGAAACTTCGGCCAGCCCGTCCAGGCTTCCTCTATCTCGTTGTTTCCGCATATAAGTCCCAGGCACGCGTGATGCCTTATCCTTCTGATGTTATCCTCCGCCTCTGCGGTAATGTTTCGGGCCATCTCATCGGTCAGATCGTATATATTGCAGGCAAACATCATGTCCTGCCAGACTATGAGTCCGTACTCATCGCACAGTTCATAAAACGTATCCGAAGGATAATAGCCGCCGCCCCATACGCGTATCGTATTGAAATTGCACTTGATGGCCGATTTTAACAGATATTCGATCTTCTCTTTCGTAATGAAGGAATATATCGTATCTTCGGGAATGTAATTCGCTCCCATGGAGAAGATCCTGACATTGTTGACCACAAAACAGAACTCTTTTCCGTATTCGTCCTTATCGGTCGATACGGTCATGGTGCGAAGCCCAATCCTGTATGATTTCGAATCCCACTGATTGCCGTTCATATCAAGCGCGAACACGCTGACCGTGTACAGCGGCTGGTCACCGAACCCGTGGGGCCACCACAGCTTCGGATTGTCGATCTCCATTGAAAGCGAAACTTCCTCTCCCGTAAGTGTCTCGGTTATGGCCGAAACCTTTCCGTCAGGTGTTACCAGTTCCGCCTGAATGATATAGTGATCCTTTCTGATCAGTTCCGCGCGGACATGAATGTCGAGCGTGACTGTTTTCTTTTCATGTCTCTGGATTATCTGTACATCATCGAGTCTTACCAGGCTGTATCCGATGAGGTCTATGCTGCGCCATATGCCGCAATCCGGAAGATTGGCACCCCAGTCCCATCCGAACATGCAGTGCGCCTTTCGCAGATACTGGTTGCCCGGTGTACATCCTTCCGGAGTGTAATCTATCGGTTTTCCCATGGACGGCTGTCTGTTGCGGATATAATTCGTCGGGGAGAGAAGCTCTACCATGACCATGTTGATGCCCGGACGCAGGTACTGCTTTACATCGAAATTGTATGTCCTGTGCATGTTATCGGTCGTGCCCGCAAGCATATTGTTAACGTATACTCGCGAAAGTGTATCTATTCCCTTACAGCACAGTACGATCTTCTCCTGTTCGTACAGTTCGGGCATCAATTCGAATTCGGTCGAGAAGAAATAATCCTTGTCAAATAACTGCCTCGTTTCTTCCTCATTCGTTCCGAAAAACGGATCGTTTATCCTGTGACTGATGAGCAGCGACGAAAGCACCGACCCCGGAACCTGTGCCTCTGCAAATGCTTCCGAGCCCCTTTCGTTCATGACCCACTTGCCGTTTAATGTCTGAAAAATCATCCGATCTACCTCGAAATTCGTCCTGTAAAAACTTGGGGATTAATAAAAGAATCGAAGTGATGAAACTGCTCTGATCAATCTTGATATACCTTGATGATAAATATATAACATATGCTATGTGTTTGTCAATGAGTCAATATCAATCGTTATAACGGTATGTTATAATATTTGCGTTACTTATCATTTCCATATACAAAAACAATTATGCAAACGGAGAAAAACATGAGACTGAGCGATCTTGATAAATATTCCGAAATAACGATACAATGCCACGATAACCCCGATCCCGATGCCATCGCATCGGCTTTCGGACTGTACAGATATTATCAGCAGCGCAATATAAAAGTCCGCATCATCTACAGTGGACGCTTTAAGATCCGCAAATCAAATCTCATGCTCATGATAAAGGAACTGGATATCCCTGTTTCATATCTTGATGCAGCAAGCGGAAATATCAGCGGGCTTCTTCTTACCGTGGACTGCCAGTACGGTCAGGGTAACGTTACCTCGCCCGCGGCAGATGATGTCGCCGTGATCGATCATCATAACGGAACGGCACAGACCGATCTGTGTGAGATCCGTCCCGAACTCGGAAGCTGTGCGACGCTTGTGTGGAAAATGCTCACCGATGAAGGGTTTGATGTCATGGCAGACCGGAGTCTTTGCACCGCATTGTACTACGGACTTATGACCGATACCGGTAATTTTTCCGAACTGTCCCATCCGCTTGACCGTGATATGCGCGACATCCTGATAGTAAACGAAACACAGATCAGAATGTTCACCAACAGCAATATCTCGCTCGAAGAGATGCGCATCACCGGGGAAGCGCTTGCCGGATATGAGAGCATCAGCACATACAGCTGCGGAATATTAAAAGCCGACGAATGCGACCCGAACATCCTCGGTATCATCAGCGACATGGCGCTTCAGGTAGCGGAGTTTAATGTTGTCATCGCTTACGGCCACGTCTCCGGCGGATACAAACTGTCTGTCAGAAGCTGCACAAGGGAAGTGCTGGCGGATGAGTTCGTAAGATTTCTGACCGACCGTGTCGGCTCCGGAGGAGGCCACGACTACAAGGCAGGCGGATTCATCAGCGAGGACTCTCTCGCCAAAAACAACCCCGGCATCGATTTTTACGAATATCTGGATATGACGGTAAAACACTACTTCGAGTCATTCCTGATCGTAAACGCTGCCGAATACTCACCGGATATGAACGAATTCGGAAAATACATGAAAAACCGTCTGGTCACCGGTTATATAGATCCCCTGACCTTCCTCGAAAAGAACACGCGTATCACGGTACGTACCCTGGAGGGAGATACCGATCTGGTAACAGACGGAACATTCATTCTGATGGTGGGGATCCTCGGAGAAGTCTATCCGATGACAAAGGAAAAGTTCGCGGCAAGTTACGAAGAGACGGATGCCGCATTTGACCGCGAGCTCGAATATGTTCCGCGGATATATACACAGCCGGAAGGAACGGCCTATGATCTTGCCGGATATATCAGACCCTGCGTTCCCACGCAGACGTCATACATCTATGCAAAACGCCTCGACCGGAACGTCAAGCTGTTTACCAAATGGTATGAGGAAAAATATATGAGAGGCTCGGCCGGAGATTATATAGCCTGCCGGACCGACGATGTTCATGATTTTTATATCATACGCTCGGATATATTCGATATGACATACTCGCCGGTCAGTTGATACTGTAACGGCTCTTTATGTAATCGGACGGCATGTATCCTTCAAGCAGCTCGTCCGCACGCTTTATCATATCTTCGTAAGGTATCAGTGTTATCCTGTATGCGATGCCTTCCTCGAACCGTGAAAGAATATATACACTCTTTTTGTCCGCTCCGACAGCCGCTATCGCTCCTGCCGGCAGATCCCCCGTCATGTTAAACTCACTGTCGAAGATCCTGTTTCCTATAATGTATGAATCTGCCCCTTCAAGATATATAAAACCGTTATTAATCAGCACGATATCGCTGTCATAAACAGTTTTGACCTCTTTTTTTGAAGCCGCATCAAAAATGCGAAGTTCTCCTTTGCTTGTAAGTGACGCGATATATTTTCCGTCATCCGAAGCCATCGAATATAAAACGATTTTGGAATCTATATCAAGTTCGTCCGTATCCGGCTCTTTTTCCGGATACTCAATCTTTTCGGCATCCGCCGGAACCTCTTCGGGCGAGGCGATCCCTCTTCTTTCATATATGCACGCTCTTCCTGTATCGGAGCGGCATATCAGGAATCTGTCATTTCTATCGTCACGACTGCAATGGACTATCCTCTTTGTGCCGTTGTTCCCGTACAGTTCAAAGCACGTCTCGTCAGTGGAGAATACCTGTGCGGTATGCATCTGCCCCATCCTGTCCATAAGGACATATCCGCCTCCGTAAGCAAATTCGCATACACTTTCCGCATATCCTGTGATCACACAAATGTCCTTAAGTTCATCATCAAGAACATAGCTGATGCTGTCGGATACGACCAGCAGACCGTTTTTACCTGCCGTCATATTGTAAAAACCGATGCCTGACAGATCTCTTTGAGAGAGAACGATCCCCGTATCAATATCGAGGCTGACTATGACAGCCGAAGCATCCGCTATGTGAGAATCCTCTTCGTAATAAAGGTATAAAACCTCTCCGTCGGTTGCTGCTGCAGGGTATTCACCATCGACCGCCTCCGGCAGCATGTGGCAGGTGCCGCCGTCGATATCGATCACTCCGGCATGGATCCCGTCCATTACCGTAAACGCAAAAGCGGCATATCGTCCGTCTTCGGAGAATGTGAATCCTTCGACATCGGGCATCTCATCTGCCCAGGCCTCATCTATTTCAATAATATCGGAGACCTTATCGCCGCGCAGTATGCGAAGCCCCTCGTTTGTAAATATCACAACACTGTCGGTCGTCTCTGATACATAAAGGACTACTGCATCATCACATACGATCGTCTCATCACCGTTCGGGATCGTTGCATACACAGCCTGTCCACCATTGTTGATATACATAAGACCGTCTGCATAAAGAGACGCAAATCCGTTTTCAATGCTGATAAGCGTGTTACCGGTTTTGATATCCATAACATCGGAATACCCTCCGGCATTTACGAGTATCACAGGCTTATCCTCAGACATCTCGATCGTCTCTACAGATCTGGGTATCTCGATATCATAAGCAGGGTAATAACAGTTTGATATCTCATAAGGTGCCAGCGCAGCACAAAGTGCGTGATATGCACCGGCGTTATGATCCGATGAGGGATCATCGGGAAGAGTCGATCTGACCGAATAGAGCGAATCCTTCAACAGTCCTTCGGCCAGAAGGTCCTCGGATGCTTCCGCCATGGCACCCGCATATTTGTCCGCTATGACCTTATTCTGCCTGCTGATCCTGACGAGGAAAAACAGACATGTTATCGCAAACGCCGCAACTATCGCAAACGCGAGCGAGGCAAGTGCGATCCTTCTTTGCAGCAGACGCTGGCGGTGACGCTGGCGAAGATCGTCATAATTAAGCCCGAACATCGCCGCACACAGTTTCAGAACTACATTGTCAAGCTTCTTAAGGCGCTGCCTGTTGGTATCGGCGCGGCAATCGGCTGCCAGCGGTTCGCGCTCAAGCACGACCGTGACATCGTTTCCGTTTGCGTCCTTTACGACCCTCTCATCATGAAGGAGTATTTCCGGAAATGATTCATCCGGCTCACCCTCGGCCAGGACAAGAAGAACATGCTCCCTGTCATGGGTTGCAACGAATGTCTCTATCTCTTTTAAACACCACTGCGACTGCCTGAGTCTGGGGGTACAGATAACTATCAGGAACTCCGAATTATCAAGTGCCACGGTTATCGGATCCGACAGATTCTGTGACAGCGGAAGCTCTGCCTCATCGCGAAAGACCCTCTCGATCTTTCTCTTTGACGGTGAGAGCTTTTTGGCTACGGATGCGGGCATCCTGTAGCTTTCGAGCTTTTTGTGGAGGTTTTCGGAAATAAAGGAATCAAGCTCGCAGTGACGGTAGCTTATGAAGGCATCATATCTGACATTTTCGAGGGACATAGAGGTATCTCCTGACGTTCTTACTTAATATATAAATAGCATGAGAAAGGGGTAGATGCAAGATACAGGAAAGACCCCCGCGATGCGCGGAGGCCTTTTGTAAGTCAACCCGGGATCCCTTTATTTATCTTCTATTTCTGCTTCGGGAGCATTCTTCAGAAGAAGATTTGCAAGGATTCCAAGGATAAGGGCACATGCAACGCTTGTGATCGTAACTGCGCCTAGATTGATCGTCAGACCGCCGATACCTGCGATAAGTATAACGGATACAACGAAGAGATTTTTGTTCTTGTTAAGGTCAACATTCTGTACCATCTTCAGTCCGGATACGGCTATGAATCCGTACAGAGCCATACATACACCGCCCATTACGCATGAAGGTATGGAATTAACAAATGCGATGAAAGGCGAGATGAATGAGATTATGATCGCACCGCATGCTGCAGCGATGATCGTGTATACCGATGCATTCTTGGTAATGGCTACACATCCGATCGACTCGCCGTATGTCGTGTTGGGACATCCGCCGAAGAATGCGCCGACCATTGAACCGACACCGTCTCCGAGAAGCGTTCTGTGAAGACCGGGCTCCTTGAGAAGGTCTCTTTCGATGATCGATGAGATGTTCTTGTGATCTGCGATATGCTCGGCAAATACAACGAATGCGACCGGAACGTATGCCGCAAATATCGTTCCCACGTACGTTCCGTTCAGTTCACCGAAAGCTCCGAAAGCAGTCAGGAACGTAAATGACGGAACCGCGAAGAATGTTGACAGGCCGACGCCGTTTTCGGTAAGAGCCGTAAACGAATCGAAGCTTAAGAGCCTGAACGCATCATTGTCCGTTGCATTACCGATAAGGGTAACTATCAGACAGAATGCATAACCTGCAAGTATTCCGTATATGAACGGAATAAGTCTTCCGCTCTTTTTTCCGTAGGCACTGCAAAGCATGGTAACGCAAAGTGTTACGAGTCCGCCGAGAAGTGCGGCTATCGGGCTTGCAACAGAGACGCCGTCAACCTTTACTCCGCCAGAAGTGATGTCGCCGACCGCATTTCCTGCCAGGGACAATCCGATGATCGCGACCGTGGGGCCGATAACAACAGCAGGCATGAGCTTGTTGATCCAGTCAACACCTACTACGTTAACGATAAGAGCAATAACAACATAAACAAGACCAGCAAATACCGCACCGATTATCATGCCGAGGTATCCGAGCGATACCGAGACACCTCCGGCAAATGCGGCGCACATGCTGCCGATGAATGCAAACGAAGATCCGAGGAACACGGGACTCTTCTTCTGCGTGAACAGAACATAGATAAGAGTTCCGCAACCTGCGCCGAAGAGCGCTGCCGCAGGAGACATACCGTTTCCTACGATAATGGGAACAACCAGTGTTGCCGTCATGATCGCCAGCAGCTGCTGGATCGCAAATACGAGAAGCGGGCCCGGCTTAACCTTGTCTTCCACCTGATAGATCAGTTTCATAATACCCTCCTGTGATAAAACCTCTATATATTGTGCCTGCAGGTGCGAAAATGTGCGTGCGCCCACAAGTTCTTGATAGATAGTATCACAAAGTAGCGGCCCTTGCAAACCCTTTTTAGTGCCGGACGCACAAAAAATTCCCACATGATTTTGTTCAAATGTTATAATCCGATTTATGAGTACAGCACTTCCGGAAGATTTCAAAAACAGAATGAAGACGCAGCTGGGCGGGCAGTACGCTTCCTTTATCGAAAGCTATGAAAACACTCCCGTCCGCTCTTTCCGTCTTAACATATGCAGGTCCGAAGGTATCGATCGTGCACACCTGAGCAGGATTATGGCAGGAAGCGACACGCCGGATCAGGTCCCGCACTGCAATTTCGCATATTACTACGATGATGCTGCTCCGGGAAAGACGGCACTGCACGAGGCCGGAGCCTGCTATATACAGGAGGCTTCCGCCATGCTTCCGGTAACCATGCTCGATGTAAATGACAGCGGGCAGAAAATACTCGATCTGTGTGCCGCCCCCGGCGGAAAATCGACCCAGATAGCCGATCTGATGCGCGGAGCCGGTCTTCTCGTATCAAACGAGATAATACCATCGCGCGCCCAGATACTGTCAGAGAATATCGAGCGTATGGGAGTTGCCAACGCACTTGTCATAAGCTCGGATCCTCAAAAGCTTACCGGCAGGTTTGGCGGATTCTTCGACCGCATACTCGTGGATGCCCCGTGCTCGGGAGAGGGAATGTTCCGCAAAAACCCCGAAGCCGTATCCGAATGGAGTATTGATAACGTAAAGATGTGTTCCGAAAGGCAGGATATGCTTCTCGACTGTGCAGTCTCGATGCTTTCTGAAGACGGCCGGATCGTCTACAGCACCTGTACTTTCGCGCCTTTGGAGGATGAAGAAGCGGCTCAGCGCTTTTTAGAGCGTCATCCGGACTTTGAGATCTGCGAAGGTCCGGTAAAACTGTATCCTCACGCATTCCGCGGCGAAGGACATTTTGCGGTCGCTTTTATGAGACGTTCTGAAATCGGTAACGGTATAGTCAGCGGTTTTTCGCCCTCTTCGGTCGGCCGCAGGAATGCCGCAAAACCGCTTAATGCGCTCATTGACGAGCTTAGCAGCACAGCGCGCGAAAATGACCGGAAGCGCCTTTTGGGGGAATGGCTGGATAATTCAGGATTTTCAACTGCTGCCGGAGACTGTTACGACCGCATCCTCACCTTCGGCGACAGCATATATCTTGCGCCCGAATACACCTGCGATCTCTCGGGCCTTAAGGTCCTGCGCGCAGGAATAAAGCTCGGCACATTCAAAAAGAACCGTTTCGAGCCCGATCATGCACTCTCCCACTGTCTGACAAAAGACGATGTCGATCTGTATCTGGATCTTCCCAATGATTCCGGGGAGATAAAGCAGTATCTGTCAGGTATGACATTAAACTGCGATAAAGATATGAAAGGCTGGTGCCTTATATGCGTCGACGGCTTCGGTCTCGGATGGGCCAAAGCCGTCGGCGGCATACTGAAAAACCATTACCCGAAGGGACTCAGGCAAGGTTAGCATTTATCTTCGTTATCAGATCTTTCGGCAGGAACGGCTTAGGGATATGATCGTTCATTCCGGCATCAAGTGCCGCCTGGATATCCGATTCAAAAGCATTTGCAGTCATGGCGATTATCGGGATAGCGGAAAGCGGGCTGTCGAGTGCCCTGATCTTTGCCGTAGCTTCGTATCCGTCCATGACAGGCATCATGATATCCATAAGGATCATATCGATATCGCCCGGCTTTGAACCCCTGACCTTCTCGATCGCGTTTATACCGCTGTCTGCCGTTATCACGCTAAATCCGTATTTTCCGAGTATCCTCTCCGCAAGCCGCAGATTGTTTGCCGTATCATCGACCACGAGGATCGTGATCCCGTCGTACCGCTTTGACAGGGCATCTTCCGTTGTTTTCTCCTCCGAAGTTACGGCATGTTCTTCCGAGGCCGCCGCAAGCGGAAGGTTTATGATGAATTCGCTTCCCTCACCGGGCGCGGTGATCAGTTCTATCGTTCCCTGCATAAGGTTTATGATATTGTGGACGATGACCATCCCGAGGCCTGTTCCCTGAATATCATGTACGACCTGTGTATTCTCCCTCGAATAAGCGTCCCATATATGCTCTGCAAAGTCCGCGGACATGCCGATACCGGTATCTTTTACCCGTATCTCATATACGTTTTCTTCTCCGCTCTTTTTCAGTTTTCCGGCAAGCAGTACCTTCCCGCCGGCAGTAGTGAACTTATATGCATTTGAGAGCAGGTTCAGCATGACCTGGTTAAAGCGCAGCTTATCGCACAGAACCGTATCATCTCCGACTCCGTCGATATCAACGGTAAAATCGATCCCTTTCTCCTTCGCCTTAACGGTGATCATGTCAGCGCACTCATTCAAAAGATCCTTTATCTTAACGCTTGTCAGGGACAGTTCCATCTTACCGCTCTCGATCCGGCTCATATCCAGGATGTCATTGATCAGATTCATCAGGTGATCGCCTGCCGACGTGATCTTATCAAGATACTCGGTCAGGTGTTCCCTGTTATCCATCTCTTCCGCGGCAAGCCGCGAAAATCCGGTGATCGCACTCATAGGCGTACGGATGTCGTGCGACATGTTGGAAAAGAACTCGGTTTTGGCCTGATTGGCCCGGTTTGCCTCATCTATCGCCGCAAGCAGCATGCTCTGCTTGCTCTCGAGTTCCTCCTTCTGACGGGCTATGAGTCTGTCAGCATCCATCTTCTGCGCCCTGATATCATCAACGCGCGATATCGTAATGAGCAGTCTGTCGACCTTATCGCCCGAACGCTCGAGAACATGGTATTCCATTCTGATCCATTTATCGTCAGCCGGATCCTTGTATACGAATTCCCTGAACTCACGGTCCGCAAAAACCTCGCCGCGAAGCTTCGATGCATCCGTTAAAAGCGCCATCTCATCGGCTGCGGTATCACTTAACTTGGATGCAAGAAGCCTGATAAGATCACCGGTCTTTATATTATCGTCAACCGACATGATCGTATCCTGCTTGAGCACCTTGACGCTGTTATCGATAAAATCGGCAACATATATGCAGCTGTATTCCTCGGCAAGAGTTCCGATTATCTGGTCATCAAGCTTTATCCTGCCAAGCTCCGTCTCGGATATGAGGGTTGCGGAACCGAACGCCTTGACCGGTTTTCCGTCCTCATCAAACTCGGTCGTATATTTGACACGGAACGGAACACGGCCTACGGTCAGCGGAATATCCGCTTCAAGCTCGCCTGCTCCTTCGTCTATCTTCTTCATCATATCGCGGTACATATCCGCATAATCCGGCGGGAATATCCCGGCTTCTATGGCCGGCTCGGGATAGTTCTTAACGAGCATCGGAAGGCCGAGGTCTCGCATGCATCTGTAACACGGACGCATATCTTTGGTCGCTATGTCATATTCCCAGTTGTATATATTGACAAGTTCGCTCGTCTGTTTATATCTGTACTCGACATCCGCAAGCGTATCCTTTGTCTTCTTTTCATCCGTGATATTTATGACGCGCTCATAGACAAGCGCCTCATCATCGTTTTTCTCTATCAGCACCAGTCTGCTCTTTAAGCAGACCCTGTTATATCCGCAGCAGTCTGAAAACAGGGTTCTCCATGTCTCCACGCTCTGCTCCTGCCCGGTATCGACGCATATTCTTACCGCCGCTGTAAAGATCGCAAGATTATCCTCATCAAATGCTCTCGGAACGTTGGCCTCAAGAAACTCTTCTTTCGAGACATTCATCCACATTTCCGATATGAACTTCTCGTTAAGATCCCTGATACGGACCAAACCTTTGCTGTATGTCAGTATCGCTGCGGCTTCCGCAAATCTTCCGTTAATAAGTTCCTGATTATCCATGATATTCCTCTTTGATTCACTGCCGCTTATACACCCCGTCCGCCGGATACCCTCCGACGAGCTTCTGGATGGAGCGCGGTATCGCGTCCTTTGACTGCTTCCAGTCCTTGTCTTTATTCTCGTACTTGAACTTTTCCACGAACCAGTCGATGTCTTCCTGTATCCTGTCAAAAGCGCGCGACTGAACTTCAAAAAGCGTTTTTTCAAAATCATCCAGTCTGTCTTTTTTCAGATGATCGGGTGCCGCCTTCAGCAATTCGCCCATGTGCGGCAGACAGAACCCTTTTCCGTTTTTTATCTTATCACGAAAAGTCTCATCGTTGTCATAGAGATAAAAAAAAGTCGCGATATACCGCTTATAGGTTTCGCGGTAATAATCGCAGACAAAGCATTTCTGTTCAAGGTCGTTTATATAAGCTTCAACGTTTGAAGCTTCGCTCTTTGAAAACAGGCCGCCCGAGGCGCGCCTGTATCCTGACATCTCTTTCTTCAGGCCCGCTGATGCCTTGCGGATATGGCTTGAGAGTATCAGGGCATTTCCGAGGGAATTGCCGTAGTCATGCATCATCTGGAAATGATGCGCGCAAAAACCGGTCCTGTCGGTCTGCTCCCTTATGTCACTTTCCATATATGAAGCGCCCGGACCTATCGCATAATCTATGGCATCTCTTTCAAGCGCCCTCTTTGCATTGCATATCGGGCATTCATCATCTGCCGAAACGGCATCGTTAACGGGGATCGTATAAAGCTTTTCTTTCATGTTCAGTTATCCGATGCGGAAATGTTCTTCTCCGCCTCTTTTATTATATCGTCGATCGTCTCGCCATCCTTTGAGCCGCCTTCATCCGCTCCGGCATCTACTGCCTCTTCGGCCTTATCCCCGGTATCGTCCGATCCTTCCTCTTCTTCATTCTCCTCGGTCTCGACAAGAGGTTTTCTGCCGGCGATCAGACGCTCCTCAAATGTCATGTCAAGGCGCATCTCCTTCATGACCGTCTCGTTTCTCTCAATAAGTTCTTCCTTGGCAAAAGATACCTTTCCGTCAACCTCGCTCGCATAAAAATGCGTACGAAGCAACGTCAGATAGTCCGAAAAGCTCTCGTACAGTGCATCCGGATCAGGATCGTCAACCTTGAAATACTGCTCCAGGAAGCCGTTACTTACCCAGTCAATGATATCGATTATCTTCGAAAGCTGCCCCGGCTGGACTAGAGTCCTGCTGTCTATCTGGTCATAGATATTGGCATATGTCCTGTCAAGCTCCGTAATGCTTGACCCGATCGCTTCAAGAGCCTCCGGATCGTCTTCGAGCTTAAGGCTTCTGAGGAACCTGTTCATGAAGGGGTAATTTCTCATTACTCTGACTCTGCCCTGACTGATCTGGGACATCAGCGAAAACAGATCCTTCTCACTCTTTTTTACCGCACGGGTCACCTCAAGTATCATATACTTTGTACTGTAATCGCAGATAAAATCGTAAAGCCCCTGCTTGCTCGTGAAATAATGGAACAGCAGTCCCTTTGAGATACCGGCTTCCTTAACGATCACATCGGTACTCGCATCCTTGTAGCCTTTGAGTGCGAATGTTTTGAGTGCGGCGTTTATTATGGCGTCCTGTTTATCTTTTTTAACATCAAAGAATTTTGAATTCATACGATCCTCCACCCGGCATCACGTGTTTTCCCCTGTTTTACGCTGTTTTAAGGCTGCCGGGACAAATAAAAACAGGGTTTGACCATCAGAGTCAAACCCATCTTATCATTTGTTATGTTAACTGTCAAGAAGCAACCTGCCATTTATCAGGACAGAAGCTGTAATATACTCTGAGGATTCTGCATCGCCTGGGAAAGCATTGCCGAACCGGCCTGTGAAAGGATATTGTTTTTGGTCAGATCTACCATCTCCCTTGCCATATCCGTATCTCTTATACGAGACTCGGCTGCCGTTATATTTTCCGACTTGTTGTTATTATTTGCGTATGAATGCTCAAGACGGTTCTGGAACGCACCGTAGGCGCTGCGGTGCTCACTAACGATGTTAAGCGCATCATCAATCTGTTTGATCGCCTTTCTCGCAGTTTCCTCCGTACTTACATCAACATTATCAACACCAAGCACCGTTGCATTCATACGGTATGTTTCTATAGTCTCATAGTCATCGGTTATATTGCTGCACTGGATGTTAAATGTGTTGATCACGTCCTCGGAAGTTATACCGGTAAGTGACGTACAATCTATCTTGCCGGAATTAGGAAGCATGGACCTTGGATAAATATTCTTTGCGATCTCCTCCGCATTTGGACCCGTCTGTCCCTGCCCGTTCGCATATATTATCAATCCGTATCCGTCATCGCTTTTTTTCATATTGTTGGAATGACTGACTGTAAGACCATTAACTGTATCCGTTGTTTCAGGCTTGCCGTTTGGCTGATGTTTATTAACGTAATCATAGATCCTGTTAACAATTTCCTTGCCGTTTTTGCATCCGCTGATATCCACAGAATAATAATGTGTAACCGCACCGTCAAGCTTGGAGCACGTAGACGGCGATCCATCCGTTGTGAGCTTAAAATCGAATGCTTCAGCGCAATTTGCACTGCACGTAAATGTAAATCCGCCGCCGTTAAGCCTGTTTATGTTTTTTGAGTTGATAGCGCTAAAATCGATTGTTGCTGACGGATACCACTTCCCGCCTATCTCGGTTGAATCACCGTAATACCCTTTTTCGGCGCCACCACACTTTACAAGATTGGTTATCTTACCCTCAATTCCGTCATCACTGATATCATCAAGAATAGGCATCGTATTAAACGTCGTTGATTTTCCGATCCTTGTGATCTCTGCCGAAAGCTCGTTTATCTCCGACTGGATCGCCTGTCTGTCCGCAGCCGTGTTTGTCCCGTTTGCGGCCTTTATCGACAGTTCGGTCATGCGGTGGAGCATACCGTGAACTTCCGCGAGCGCACCGTCGGCTATCTGCATGACACTGATCCCGTCCTGAATGTTATCGGAGCCCTGGTTCATGCCTCTTATAAGTGATCTCATTTTTTCGGAGATAGTAAGACCTGCCGCGTCATCCGCAGCACGATTGATCCTGTATCCGGAAGACAGCTTCTCTGTTGATTTTTTGATCGAAGCACCGGTTATATTGAATTGTCTTTGCGCATTCATTGCGCCAAGATTGTTGACAACTGACAGCAACTGAGGTCCCTCTCGGTCAATATGCATATCACATATGCATCTGCATTTCCTGTCGGGATCCTTCCCGGTCACTGCCGGCTTCCGTGCCGTACACTATATATATCGGACAAATGGCCGTATATATAACACTTTAATCGGGAAAAAATACCGGATCGCGCGGTTTTTCGCTCTCTGCGGTTACGAAAGGAGCTGTAATACGCTCTGCGGCTGCTGCATTGCCTGTGAGAGCATTGCGTTACCTGCCTGAATCAGAACATTCAGTTTCGTATGGTTGACCATCTCGGCCGCCATATCCGTATCTCTTATCAGAGACTCCGCTGCCGTTGTGTTTTCAACAACATTATCAAGGTTGCTTATCGTATGTTCGAAACGGTTCTGCATGGCACCGTAGTATGATCTTACTGCCGAGATCTTCGCATCCGCCTTCTGTGCGAGTGCTATTGATGCCCTTGCGCCTTCCATCGTGGAAACGTCCAGTTCCCTGCCGTCAAGGAGCGATTCCATCGTGATATTGTACTGCTTGACGAATATCTGCTGCTCCTGTTTATCTGCCGCACCGGCCTGGATGATAAATCCGTTTTTGTCATTTCCGACTCCGCCGCTGTTTCCTCTTGACGGCAGTTTTTCCGGGAATGTAAAACCGGTGCCGAATGCATTCGAATACCACTGGTTGTCCTTGTTGACCTTATAATTTGATGTGGAGACGCCTGATATGGTTGAAGGATCAAATACATTTGCTTCCGCAGCATTCAGTTCGCCAAATATTGAGCCTGCTCCGTTTCCTCTTGCCGTAATGAAGTTTTTCATAAAAGAAAGCGAATCGGTATCCGCGGCTGATGAAAAAGCGCTCTCAAAAGCGGCGGTACTTGTATATTTTCCTCCGGTCACCGTACTGATCGCTTTATCAAGTATCGTGTTGCTTCCGGATCCGTCAGCCTTTATGTTTTTGGCAACCTCAGTCAGCAGACGGTCAAGTCCATTTGCGATGTTTGTACTGTTTACCGCATCACTTCCGCCGGCCTGTTTGTTTGCAAGCCATCCGAGATACATGCTTGCCGCATAACCGGCACCGTAAGGGTCGGTCGTAAGCTGTGACTTATAGTTTTTTATATCTGTATCGGTTGATGTACCATCAAGCTCGTATCCCATCCATCCGTTGTCACCGCTGCTCGTCTGGGCCATTCCTTCCTTGAACCACTTGGGAAATGATCCTATCATGCCGGAAGTGAGCGTATCATCCATGACAAGATGTGTCATCTCATGGGCTATCGTCGCCGCCAGATCTGCCTTCTGGGCATCGCTCATCGACGGAAAACTCTCTACGGGGTAATCTGCCGTATCCACCCACATCTTATATGATGTTACAGTGCTTGATGAATTTGATGAGACGGACATATAGGCGGTCGCAAGCGTTCCGCCCTTTCCCTGAGGACTCATCTCCAGTCCGATATTGATATTCTGTGTGGATGCTTCATTAAAAAGATTAGGATATTTTGATGACAGATTGTTTACCGCCTTAGCCGCGGCCGAAACAACAAATGCCGCCATTTCGGAATTTGCGACCGAGTCGGGATTGGCCGATCCTGTTGCCTTGATGTTTTCCGCAGGTTCTGTATCGATCTTTCCGTCGGTTCCGATGAACTCAAGTGTGAAAGTGATGTTTCCTGCAGTAACTGTTTTAACCGGTGCCGATGTGAGTGCTGCCGCAAACTCATCCGGGTTGTATCCCGCATCCGGAAATACACGGATTTCATTAAACAGTGCGGATTCATGCACCCTATCTATCTCTGATGATATTTCAGCTATCTCGCTCTGCATCGCATCTCTGTCAGCCTGCGTGTTCGTACCGTTTGATGCCTTGACCGCAAGTTCGCTGCAGCGCTTGAGCATTCCCTGGACCTCATCAAGAGCTCCGTCAGCTATCTGGCAGAAGGATACGCCGTCCTGTGTATTTGCCGATGCCTGTGTCAGGCCTCTTATCTGGCTTCTCATCTTTTCGGAGATCGTAAGCCCTGCCGCATCATCTGCCGCGCGGTTGATCTTAAATCCCGAAGACAGTTTTTCGGTCGATTTTCCGAGACTTCCGGTCGATACTTTCAGATTTCTGTCTGCATTCATCGATGCAAGATTGTGCTGAACTATCATATTCTCCCTGCCTAATCCCACATTGCCGTTATCGATGAGCTGATCTTACCGCCGCATTCGGGACAGATGATGCTGCCCATTGCATCCGTATCATTATCATCGATAAGCTCACATGTACTGCCGCACTGACACTTTGTGGCCGTAACATATTCCTTCTGGTCTTCAAAAATGTGAAAAGTGGGGATCTCCCGAAAAGATCTGCATGAACTGCAGTATCCGATCATCCTGCGAAATGACCAGCTTTTTTTTGTTCCGAGAACGGAAAGCTTCCTGCTGATCATATCGGATGTTACTCCGTCAAAGTACCCAAGTATACGGTCAAGGGAATTATCCTTAATCCCCTGTCCGATGTTAAGATCATAAGCCTTGTTGCAATCATTGCATTTCAGACGGATCGTTTCGCCCATTTCCCATCCCTGTTAGTAAGCTTTAATCACTGTCGGGCTCCGTCCCAAAAATGCATGCTTCCCTGCATACCGATATATATATCGGAAGATGGCGGGCAATAGTTAACCACGAAAAATCATTTTGTGATCATTTTTTTGTGTTCTGTTTTCTTTTTGCGGTTTTTTGATCTTATGACAAGGATCAGTGAAATGACAAAAACGAGTGCAATACAGCCGCCGATAACAAACCACATCGTCATGTCGCGCTTTTGGCGTTCCTCGATACGGACTCTGACTTCGTCTCCGGGCGCGGTAAATGTAACGTACCTGCCATATGTTTCGGTCGGCACTTCTTCCCACTGCGAGTCATTTATGAGCATGACCTTAACGCCTTCCGAATCAGCCGGCTCCTGATATCTTATGTGGTGAGTGCTCTCCCCGTCTTCGGGTATTACGATCACGAATTCCTCATAGCCTGTCTCTCCCATTGACGCAGCCGTCACAGACAGAACGTCATCTTTTTTAAACCTTCCGTCCACGAGGAATATCGACTGCTTATTTGCCCTGACCTGCTCGCTCGCAAGGCTGGATGCGTATCTTACTATGCTGCCGTTTATCTCGGTATCCTCGGTAACCGTGATCTCATCATCACAGTCCCACTTGATATACTCATCGTCCTCAAGGCTTAGCGTATTATCATCTTCGCTCTCAGCATTCTGCGCTTTCGAGACTGCCTCATCGACCGGAACTTCCGAAAGTGTTACGACATCGCCGGCTCTTTTATCAAGAGTTGCAACCTTTTTACCGTCCACCACAAAATCCACTTTAAGAACGGAAAAATCGGCCGGAACATTATCCATGGCAAGAAGCTGCGAATAAGCTACGGGCTCTGCCATACCGCTTTTACTGATGCGGTCGATCCCGGCAAGACTGCCACTTACAAACAGATTGCCCTTAAGCCTGTCACCGTCGGATGATGATCCGACAACGGCACCCGTAAAGTTTGTTCCCTCAGTTACGCTGGGCATCGCAATACAGCCCGTCACCACAGCACCGCTTCCGGCGATACCACCTATATATGAGCCGCCCGCAAGGACGCCCTTTTCATATGAATCCCTTATCGTCGCATAACTTCTGCCCGCGACTCCGCCGACATAATCGCCCGACTGGCTCGATGCTTTTGCGAAATTGGAGCAGCGCAGTATGGTGCCTATCTCGTGAAGGCCGCACACTCCTCCGGCGTAACTCTTTTTGCCCTTTACCTCGCCGCGGTTGATATCGGATCTTGCAACGCACTTTGTCCTGTATGTGGAATTCCTAGCCGAATCTTTTACACCCGTCACATCACTTTCAAGGTCAAAATCGTATTCTTCTGCCATCGTTCCGGCAATACCGCCCGTATCGATATCTCCGAACACGTTCCCGAAGTTTGTGCAATCCGCGATGGTCGCATCCACGCTTGTTTCACATACATCATTGGACTCATCCTCATATACTTCGGAATAATCCATGTCAAGAACGCCGTCCATCGCATCGGTGAACAGCAGCATTATCGTGGAAAAACCGTCATTTACATCCTCAAGATCATTGCATACGACATCTGTCGAACCCTTCATCTCGTTATTTAAAAATCCGAGGTTGTCGCTCATTCCCCGGATATTTGAAACAAGGGAGTTGGTATGCATCCTGTATTCTTCGGACAGCTGCGGGAATCTGACATCACTTCTCCCCGCCACGTTTCCGATTATCGATTTCATCTGCGAGCCGGAATCACGAAGGTTTTCGGCCATATCCTTAAGATCGGCGGCAGCGTTTTTGCCGTCTGTTTTTGCGCCCTCTGACATCTCTCCCGAATGTTCAAGCACGATGCCGCCTATGATCGCAGCCTTCTTGGCCATCGTATCGGCATATCCTGTATCGGTATCCGCCCTCCCTGCGGCCCATGCCTTGACGGCGGCAGTTCCTGCCGCATCCGCCGCAGAATCGACACGCGCCTTTTCATCATCGGTCAGGCTGTTATAAAATGCATCTTTTTCTTCCGGGGTCAATGTGTTCCACTCACGATCGCCCGGCTGTTTTTTCTCATCGTATAAACCCTTCAGGGTTTCATCCTTCGCTTCGTTTTGCGCCGTGGTTCTCTTTGTTGCGCGCTCTGCGGCGACCGCGTCTGCCGTTTCATAGTAGTTTCTCTTCGCGTCGTACTCTGCCGTCTTATCCTTTATTGTCTGTTTCGCCTCATCATAGCTTGCCTTCTCGGCAGGTGTCATATACCTGTATATGTCCATATCCTCGGCCATTTTTTCAACATCGGCCGCGGCATCCTTAAAATCGCTTCCCGCATTCTTCACCTTGTCCATAGGGCCGTCGTTTTTCGATGTCTCATCGATCACATATTCAAGTCTTCCGACGATCTCATTTGTAGCTCCGGTAACACCGTTTACAAAATCGGTCGTGGAATTTGCAAGATAGCCCGTATCTGACAATGCCCTGTCCGCAAAGCTCTTTATAACGTTAAGTCTTGCCGAGACGACTCCCGATGAAGAATCGGTATCCCTTATCGTCTTATCTACGCTGTCATGAAGTGAATTGATCGCGGTATTGAGTTGCGAGATTATATCCTTCGTAAGGTCGAGCCTTATATAAGGCTCCGCCTGGCCGACTATGCCTCCGACATCTTTTCTGCCTTGCAGTTTTCCGTTGTTGATACAGTCATGAACATAGCCTGATGAACGGCCGGCAATGCCTCCGATGTTGTAACCGACGTGCTCGTATCCGACAGCGGAATCGTTCGCGCACGATGATATCTCCCCGGTGTTGTGTCCGGCTATCCCGCCGATATCAACAGGATTCGTGGAGTTTGCGATCATTTTTTTGTTGCCCTCTTCCCTTCCCCTGTTTAGCAGGGAAGTGAACACTTCTTCAACCTTGATGTCCGCAAGCCCGGTCTCAACCTCCTTGGTGACGGTGTTGATATCCGCTTTTGCGGAGCATCCCGTGACAAGCCCGGCACTGGCACCGCATATACCGCCGACATAATGAAGCCCCGTTATCTTTCCGGTGACCGTACAGGCCGAGACGATGCCCGTTGCCTCATTGTATCCCGCGATACCTCCTATGTAGTCGTACCCTTCGACATATCCGTCATATTTGCAGTTTGCGATCATTCCGGCATTATCGCCCGCTATGCCTCCGATATCAAACGGTTTTCCGGTAGGCTTCATGACTCCGATGACATTGACGTTCCTTATGACCGCCTGGGGAGCCGTCCTTGAAAAAACGCCGATATAGTTCTGATCGCCTGTAAATGCCGCCTTGTTTATCGTATGGTTATCGCCGTCGAATATTCCGGCAAAATACGGGATCGGCACGAACTCTTTCATGTTAAAATCAATGTTATCCGTCATTACGACGTACTTATCGGCAGACCATGTATCGAGCGTGCAGTTATGCGCAAGATCACACCAGTCCTCGTAACTGCCGATCCTGACCTCTGTCATCTCGGACGGGTCCGGCCTCTCGATCGCGTAATTGTCCGATTTTTCTGAGGCCCCGTCATCACCGGCATTTTCAAGGCCTATGCCCTGCTCTTTTTCCTCGGATGATTCGGTATCATCGGTCTTGTCATCGGTATCGTCTTCCTCAAGGGATATATTGACGGTCTTGGCAGCCGTCTGCGCTTCGTTTGCTGCATATGCGACAGTTTTGTCCGATAAGATCAGGGCGATGATGCATATCACGGAAGGTATGATCCTACTTAATTTCTTCATCATGATCAACCTCCTTTTTATCAGCGGATACATTCTCCGCCCCGTCAGTGCGTCCGTCCTCTTTTACGTCTTCGGATGTGCCGGCACTGTCCTTTTGGGACTCATCGGAGATGATATCTCCTTCAACAACCGAAGCCGTCTCTTCAAGAAGAGGCGTTGTATCATCGAGTACTTCAACATTTTCCGTATCGATAAAAGCGGATACATCGCCGCGGATAATGGCTGTCATCGTACCGGTCACGGTTCCGTTTATGCGCCCTCTTATGGCGCCGTCCACCCTGATAAGGCCGGATGCGTTCATGTTCTTGAGCGGCATGTTCATGACAAACGCGGTCTTGGATATGATCGTATCTCCGACAAGCAGTATCTGCGGAAGCACAAACAGCGTGATGAATATCGATATGATCGTACCACGGCCTATGCACTGTCCGATGTTATATATGGCGGCATCGGATGTGAGCATTCCGATCGTGATACCCGCAAGCGCGAGCATGGGACCTGATGTAACGATGGTAGGGAATGATAAGTTCATCGTATCGATGATGGAGTCCCGCCTTCCCATCGTCTCGCGAAGTTCCGTATATCGGCTCGCGATGACTATCGCATAGTCGATGTTCGCACCCATCTGGATAGACGATACGATCAGATAACTCATGAAAAAGATGTCATTGTGCATGATCGTGGGCACCGAGAAATTGATCCAGATACTTCCCTGAATGACGGCGATCAGCAGGACCGGCATTCCGGCGGATTTGAACGTGAACAGAAGGACCACGAGGACTGCAAGTATCGAGACGATATTAACAACAAGGTTATCGCGGTCAAACGATTTTTTCAGATCATATTCGCTGACACTCTCGCCGCACACAAGACACTCGTCGTAGTATTTGTATGCCATCGTATGCATCTCATCGATAAAGCTGTAGATCTTATCCTGCTGATCCTCGGGAATATCGAGATACACGAGCATTCGCACATAGTTCTCGCCCTGCAGCTGGGTCTTGGCGAAGTTCATCATCTTATAGGCTTCATCGAGCGTTTTTTTCGTCTCATCATCAAGCGTGACATAGCCCTCTTCGACTTCCTTGTGGACAAACATGAACATGTCGATGAGCGGAACGCGGTAATCGGGCAGTCCGTTGACAGCCTTGCCGTAGTCCTTATCGTCAACCGCATATGCGGTATATATCAGTTCCGCGACCTCGTAATCAAGATTGATCAGTTCCGAGAACTGTCTCGGAGTCAGCCTGTCGGTAAGCGTATAGCCGTCAAGAGCCTCGGTATTGGACAGGCCCATCGCATGGTCAACCTCATCCCTTGCTTCGAAATCGGCAAGCAATGCCCTCTCCTTGTCATAATCTCCCGCGGGAACTATAACGGCAACGAGGTTTTTCGAATCAAAATTTTCGCTGATCATGTCCTTGGCTATCTGTACCTCGTTCTTGATCGGCGGCGTGATGCTGCTGTATCCGTATGCATAGTGGCATTTATTCGATACGAAGAACGCTATGATTATGACAACAACAAATATCGGAACGATGAAAAATCTGGTGGCATAGTCGAACTTTGCGATCGCGGTGATCTTCGGGATGAAGTTTTTATGCTTCGTTTTTTCCATCAGCGGCGCGAAGAGCATAACAACGCCGGGCATAAGAAGGAACACGGAAACAAGGCTTAAGATGATGGCCTTGATAAGTACGATACCCATATCGGGGCCCATCTTAAACTGCATGAAGGTCATGGCGATCAGACCGCCTATGGTTGTCAGGGAACTTCCCGAGATCTCGGGAATGGCCTTGGTAAGAGCCTCTATTGCCGCTTCCCTTGGCGGTAGCGTCTGATGCTCTTCCTTATATCTGTTAAGATAGATGATCGCATAATCGATCGACAGAGCCAGCTGCAGTACGATCGTGACCGAATCCGATACGTAACTTATCGTCCCGAACACGAAATTCGTGCCCATCTGCAAAACGGCAGCACCGCCGAACGTGATCAGCAGGACCGGAATCTCGGCATATGCCTCGGTCGTAATGAGCAGGACTCCCAATACTATGACAACAACGATTATCGAGATGGTGTTCATCTCGTTGTTTATCAACTCGGCGGAAATATCGCCAAGACTTGTATCCAGATAATAATCGTTGCCTGACAGAAAGCTCTTGATCCTGTCCTGGGCATCGATACATCGCTCGTCATCCTCGGGGTAATCAAAGGTCACCGCAAGCTTTGCCGATCCGTTATTATAGTATTCCCTGGTGTCTTCGTAATCGACGGAGAAGACCCCTTCCATCTCGCCTATCGATCTGGCAAGCCTCTCTCCCTGTTCGTACGATACGTTCGCGACCATAAATGTACAGCTTCCGTATGTAACGAACTCCTCTGCCATCAGATCGATACCCTTCTTCGTCTCCGTGGTATCGGGCAGATAATACGATAATGAATTTTCAACATGCACCCAGTTCTTCGCGAAAGCGGAGAATATCGCAAGCAGTGCGAAGATCAGGAAGAACAGGTTCCTCTTGTCTACGATGAATGCGCATACCTTCGCTATGAAGCCCCGGCCTTTTTGTTCCTCTTCGGGCACTACAGATAACACTTCCTAGCTTTAAAACAAATAAAAAGGACGGGCAACTCTAGCTTGGGCCGTCCAATTTATATATTACCACATTCGGTATCATTTGTCACATGAATTAAAAATATGACAGAAACCCAGCATCGGCAATATCATCGCATATCGGAATAATCGGGTGCAGTGACCTTATTGTTTTTGGCATGGAGATACATTTTCCGGACAAAAGGATTCATTCCAACCGGAGTCAGCGTTACATCCGGATGGCTGTTTTGAAATACCCTGAAAATCTCATCGGCAAATCCCTGCCCCATAATATCTACCTTGTCAAAATCGAGTATCACCTCCTCGAAACTGCTCAGTCTGCTGCAGATCCTGCGTGCCTGGGAGCGCGCAACCGGATCGTGATCAAGACACGCCTCATACACCGGTATTCTCGTCCTGATAATACCGCTGTCAATATCCGAATATTCATCGAATATTTCCGCTATGTCTTTTCTCGTTTCATTCTCAATCTGCATGACCACAACCGTTCCTTTCCCGGTACATTTCAACGTATAGTCAATACGGTGCATGAGGTGTCTCCTTCTTATAATAGTGATTCTCTCTTCCTGCTTCGTATTGTAATTGTGGAATTTAAAGCAGGAAATTTCTGATGTTGAAACTGCAAGAATTGCATACCAGACGTGGCAAACCGCAAAGAAAAATCTGCTTTGATTATGATGATAACATCATCATATATGGTTTTCAACATTTTCATCAAAAAAGAGCACACCATCTGCCAGTGTGCGCTCTGTGTTATCAGTCTATTTAAGTGACCGGATGACCTCCGGTATCGCCGCGACGGTATCGCTTGCGATCATGCTGATATCGCCGAACCGCTCGGAAGCACGCTCGCCCGCTGCCCCGTTGATATATGCAGCCGCGGCAACACCGGGACACGGATCCTGTGTAACGGATGTGCCGCCCGCATAGGCACAAACAGCTGCGAGTATTCCCGACAGAACATCACCCGAGCCTGCGGTTGCCATGCCGGGACAGCCTCTGTCCGTGAAATAAATGCTCTTCCCGTCCGTTACAATGGTCGCAGGGCCTTTTAACAGAACAACTGCTCCCGTTTTGGCCGCGTATGCCCCGGCACATCCGACCGGGTCTTCCAATATGTCCGGTATCGCCTTGTCGGTAAGGCGTGAGAACTCTTTTATATGCGGAGTCAGTACAAGGCTGCAGCTGCGGTTTTTTACTGTCTCAGGATCCATCCCGGATAGCAACGTCAGTCCGTCAGCATCAACTATCAGCGTTCCGCTAAAACCGCTAAGAAGGTGCCGCAATATCAAGCCTGCCCCTTCGCCCGTTCCTATGCCCATGCCAAACGCAACTGTCTTAACATTAGCAATGAGTTCATCTATCTCTTCCTTTACATACGAAACCTCGGCACCTGCCATGTGATGATCGTCCCGCAAAGTTTTAACGGGTTCGCTACATTCTTCGTTACATGCTTTATTACACGCATCGTTACCGGCTTCGGTTCTGGTTGACATAACTCCGGTTTCAGCGAGCGGAAAAATCGTACTCTCAAGTATATGCGGTGCAACATCATGTACGAGCGATACCGGAAGGGCTACCTTAACAACCCCCGCACCGCTCCTCATTGCGGCATTTGCAAGATACGCAAGCCTTATGGCACCGCTGTAGCGCGTGCTCCCGCCTATAAGCGCCATATATCCATAGGTGCCCTTATTGGAATAGTTGTCCCGTTTCCCGAGAATGAGCGCAACATCTTCAGCCTCAATGAGCTTATATGGCTCCCTGACCGGATCGATCCCTATATCAACATTGACCTTTTCCTTCATAACATCCTTCGCCATGTTCAGGAAATGCCCGGGCTTGAAATATCCGACAGATACGGTCAGATCGGATCGGACACAGGTTTTTGCCATTCCCGTATCGCCGTTTAATCCGCTGTTGATATCAACGCTCACGATATATGCACCGCTGTTGTTTATTGCATCGATCGCAGCTGATATCTCCTCTCTCGGCTCTCCTTTAAAGCCCGTACCGAGAAGGCAGTCTGCAACCGTTCCGAATCCCTCTAAGTTTACATAACTATTCACGCCGTGCTCATCACTCTGATCCCACACATGGATTAACTTAATGTCGCGCTCCCTGCACTTCTCATAATAATACCTGCCGTCATCGGAAAACCTGTCATACAGACAGAAGATCGTACAATCCACCCCGTCCTCATCAAGCAAAAGAGCGAGCGCATAACCGTCGCCCGCATTGTTCCCGCTTCCGCATACGATCGCAACAGGCGCCTTCCATCCGGATACATCCTTCACGCTGTCATAAACACCGCGTGCAGCGCGCATCATAAGTTCGCACCCGCGTATTCCGGATGCGATCGTTGCGGCATCACTGCTTCTCATATTTTCAACAGACAGAATGCTTACCATGGTTCCTCCATATGTTTTTCCGATCAGCTGCACGGACCGAACCTGTCCTTGCGGCATTAAACTACATAAAAAAATAGCGGGGCAAGCCCCGCTTTACATCCATATTATAACAGCCCGAGTCTTGCGGCATTCTGATAACCGCTCTGTAACTGCTGATCCAGGATCGTCGCAAAATCCTTCGTCTGGCCGATCCCGAGAGGATTAACGTTCTCGTCCTCGGCAAGATCCGAGAAGTCTGTTTTCGACTGGAGAACATCATCTTCGATCGGCTTGATCTTATCAAGCGATGCCCGACTGACATTATTCGTATTGTAAACGTACGGCATAGGTATTGCCATACTTACTGCTCCAACACGCATTTGTGATCCCTTTCATCATCAAAAAATCACGTTTGCTATATTATATCACTGAAATTTTAACTTGGCAATCGATTTTGGCAAAAAAGCGCCGGAAATATCGAAAATATCGTTGAAATGCGCCGCCCGTCAATGATATTATACTTTATGTAATCCCATTATAAAAATCAATACAGACCAAATGAGGGGAAGAAAATGTCAAAATCATTCAGAATCTTATCCGCGATCCTGACAGTTGTTGCTGTTACCGTCCTGATGCCATCATCTGTTTATGCCTTTGATGAGGCCGATGCACTTCAGGCGATAGCCGATCTTGAAGCAGCGCAGATGCAGCAGCTCCTTGCCGAGCCGCAGCCGACACCCGTTGTCCCGCACGAGGCGGCACCAGTCGGACCCACATACGTGGATGTTTCCATCAACGATCAGACGCTTACATATTTCGTTAACGGAGTACCCGTACTTCAGACTCCCTGTGTAACAGGAAGCCCCGGAAGAGGAACTCCGAGAGGAGTTTTCCAGATAAATACCACAATACCCGGAAAATATCTTACCGGTCCGACATGGCACGTATGGGTCAACCGCTGGATGCGTTTTGCCGGTAACTGCGGAATACACGATGCGACATGGCGCAAACAGTTTGGCGGCGATATATACAAACACAACGGATCCCACGGATGTGTGAACATTCCGAAGGATATGGCGATCCAGCTTTATAACATGGTCGGTATCGGTACCACGGTCATAGTACACTGATAGCAAAAAAGTGAGCCGGAAGAGGCTCACTTTTTTTATCGTACAGGCGGTGTGTTTTATACGCTAACCCTTCCCGCACAAACGTCCTTGTAATCGTCAAGGTTTCTTTTTAGAAGCGCTGGAGTATCAAGGCCGTACGGGCACTTGCCCTTGCAGGCACCGCAGTTTAGACAGTTCTCGATCTTTGCCATTTCACCCTTCCAGAAATCGTTCATCCAGCCTGCAGACGGCGAACGGCGCAGTAAAAGCGACATTCTGGCGCACATGTTGATCTGAATGCCGACAGGACAGGGCATACAGTATCCGCATCCTCTGCAGAACTCTCCGCCAAGCTCCTTTTTATCAGCTTCAATTGCCTCCCTGATCTTATCATTCATCTGCGGCATCCCATCCATGAACGAAAGCCATTCCTCAAGCTCGCTCATCTTCTGAACGCCCCAGATAGGAAGCACGTTGTCATACTGCGCAATGAACGCGAACGCCATCTCGGAGTTCGTGATCAGGCCTCCTGCAAGCGCTTTCATCGCAACAAATCCCATGTCGGCCTTTTTGCACATATCGGCAAGTGCTATATCACTATCGCTCGAAAGATAGGAAAACGGGAACTGCAGCGTCTCATACAGGCCGCTGTCAATTGCTTCCCTGGCAACATCAAGCCTGTGGTTTGTGATACCGATATGCCGTATCTTTCCCTGCTCTTTTGCCTTAAGGGCGGCATCGTATACACCGCTCTCATCGCCCGGCCTCGGACAAAACGGCGGATTGTGGAACTGATACACATCGATATAGTCGCACCTAAGCTCGCCAAGCGATGTCTCAAGATCCTTCCAGAACTTGTCCGTGTTCGTGGCATCCGTCTTGGTAGCGATAAAAACCTTATCCCTCATATCCCCAAAGGCCAGCCCAACCTTGTGCTCGCTGTCGCTGTAATTCCTGGCGGTATCAAAATATGTCATCCCGCCCTCGTACGCTCTTTTTAGTATCCTGACCGCCTCATCGTCGGGAACTCTTTGCAGCGGCAGTACTCCGAAAGCATTCTGCGGTGTTTCTATCCCGGTTTTTCCAAGCCTCATGATTTGCCTCCCATAATGTTATGTTAACCAATCAATCTCACTGTACAAGCATGACCGCCTTAAGATCCTGTTATGATAATAATAAGTTAAAACCGCTTCATCTGCCACTACTAATTGTATTATTTGTCCAAAGGTGTTAGCATACTCTGCGAAGATGTCCCATAAGAGCCGGTCGCGGCTTGACAATTTACATTACGGGGAAAGGTAAAGAAATGAACGACAAACTCATAGATAAGATAGAAGATATCGCAAGATCAGCCGGAAAGATCATGCTCGAGGCTGCCAATCCGAAGATAATGGAAAAGAGCGGGCATGCCAACTTCTGTACGGAGACCGATGAGAAGATTCAGGCATTTCTTATGGAAAAGCTCGCAGGAGTTGTTCCCGAAGCAAAATTTCTCGGAGAAGAGGACGGTCAGGACGTGTTCACCGAGAAAATGAAAAGCGGCTATGTATTCGTTCTCGATCCAATCGACGGGACCTCCAATTATATTTACAGATACCGCCCTTCCGTCATTTCGATCGCACTGCTTAAGGATGGCAGAGCATATATCGGTATAGTATACAACCCGTTTGATGATATGATGTTCTGCGCGCAGGCCGGGGAAGGCGCTTACCTTAACGGCGAGAGGATCATGTCATCGGAAGCTCCCTTATCCGACAGCCTTGCGGTATTTGGGACCGCACCATATTACACTGAGCTTCAGGACCGCACATTTAAGATCGCAAGATCGCTCCTGCCGCTTTGCGTTGACCTTCGAAGATCCGGCACCGCTGCCTGGGATATGTGCTGTGTGGCCATGGGTGTATGCGGGCTTTATTTTGAACTTAAGATCCAGCTGTGGGACTATGCCGCGGCCGCACTTATCGCAAAAGAAGCCGGCTGCACCGTTACCGATACAGCCGGAGATGAGTTGTCATATTCAGGAGCATCTTCCGCCCTTTGCCGAAGCCGCGGGGTAACGTCCATTCCCGAATGCTTTAATGATTGACCCTGCCGTATTCCCAGGATCCATACATTTCATAGCGCAGCCTGTCCTACGCTTCTTCTATCGTGGGTTCTGTAATATTCAACCTTCGCATCGTACATAAGTCTGTCGATCCGGTTGATCACATCATCCGCATCTTCCGTTTCAAAGATCATACCGCCTACCGACGCGGACAACTTGTACGGTTTTCCGCTTCTGGCATTATATTCTATAAGCGAATTCTCTATAAGCTCTCTCATGCGATCGACCGTATCATCCTTCACCGAATCCATAATCACGACGAATTCGTCACCGGCGAATCTGATGACATTACCCTTGTTCCCGACGATCGATAACAGGATCGAAGCCATGCTCTTAAGAGCCTCATCGCCTTCCTTGTGGGAATAGTCGTCGTTTATGGCCTTAAACCCGTTCATATCGAGCATGAGCGCAGCGAACCTGCGCTTTCTCTTTCTGATATAGTATCTGATGATCTTCTCGAGCTCGTATCTGTTATATACGCCCGTTAATTTGTCTACATACAGGTATTCCTTCTGAAGGCAGAAAACAATGCTGACAAAAGCGAGCGCGAAACTGACCGGTTGGGTCGATACCCCGTAGATCAGCGTTTGTACGGTCACTCCCCATACTATCGGGATAGTAAACTCCCATACGGGGAAATACCTCAGCGACCCGTCCTTTATCCGTCCGGTCACATATACATACATGCTGTATACGAGAAGATATGCCGCAACTGCGATATAGATAAAGTAGAGCGGACCCCTGCTGTAGACGTTATTCTCATCGATTGAAAAGATAACCGGAGTGAAGAAATTGATGACAATCAATGCGGTTTCCATGACTGTCATTATCCAGACGGTTATATACTGGAAACGCGAGACCTTCTTGTTGATGTGCTTGACGATAAGCGCCATGACCCCGGTCCCGACTATAAGGTTATACAAAAACAGCGCCGAATTACCGATAAACGCCACAGCGTGCCTTATTTTACCCGGTCTGCCGTCCATAATGAATATGAACGGGTCTATCAGACAGTCAATGATCGTTGCGATTATAAGTATCAGGAGTATGCGCGACTCATCCCTCCTTCCGGGCAGATCCCATCCGCGTGCAAGCAGAATAAGCCCGAGCAGCAATACTCCGACAAAATCCGCTATATACACAGCCATGAGATTGATTCCCTGTGTCACCGCCATCTCCTTTACGTCTTATTATAACGTATATCCTGTTACTTAGAAAACTTCTTATATATCTCGGCCGGATCCATATCCGCTGGGCATTTGACAACGATATCGTAAACAGGCCCGATCTCCTCGACAGTAGATTCAAGTTCATCGGCTATCGTATCCACTGTCTTGCCCTTTGCGATCTTCTTCTGCACCAGGCGGATCTGATCTATTTGCAAACCTTCTGCCCGGCCCTCTTCCCTGCCTTCTGCCCGGCCTTCCTCTCTGCCTTCTGCCCGGCCTTCTGCTCTGCCTTCTGCCCGGCCTTCCTCCCTGCCTTCTGCCCGGCCATAATCCCGCTCTTCCTCACGTATGAGTTCTTCGCGTCTTTCAAACGTCATATCTATTGTCATGGCATTTAGCACCTCCGTTCTATGCTCTTTTAAAAACTCCTCCAGGACATGATGGTCTATACAATATTCAATGGCCGCCTCAATGGGCTTTTCTATGCCATCCGCTTCATTCTTCCTGACAGTCTCAACGAACCGTGTATACTCATGAAGCACCGCACATTTACCAAGAAGCCCCTCTCCCCTGTCCGGGTTGATGTTATAAACCGTACAGGTCAATTCCAGTTCCGGATCATCCACAGGCTTTTCATATGATGCGGACAGCCGGATGATCTCCCTTTCAGGCCTGTCGGTCGTACCGTTATAAAAAACCGCAAAATGCGGAGTCGGTATCCTGATCACATGTGAGCTGAACAGGTCATGGTTTTTGATCATCCCGCGTATTATCGGCGCAAAATACAATAATGACCGAAGGGGCATATTGGGATTATTTCTCTTATCTTCCATTAGCATGGAAAACACGCTGCTTTTGTACTCTCTGTTTTCTGACATAAGATTCCTCCTTCTGATGTGATACGCAGGAATCCCTGTCATGTAAAATCATTCAAGAATCCTGCTTATGAAATAATAAAAAATGGGATAAGCATAGATTCTCTAAGATTAAACAGAAATGTTAAAATCCGGTTCTGATATGCGATGAGGGCTGCAAATGCGCTCCTCAGCAGAAAATATGCTCGTTAACAATATATCAAATATGCCTGTAAATATCAATGGAAAAGCGGATCCTTTCGGATCCGCTTTGAAAAACTAATTCTGCTGCCTCTCGGACTGCTTACTTCTGAATATTGTTCTTAGCTTCCTGTCTCTCTCTGTACTTATCGTACATCTTCTTGCCTGTTGCTCCGAGAAGGAAGATAAGGAGAAGCCAGTACCAGCTCATCTCTACACCTTCTTCATCCATCATAGGGATGTCAGCAAGAGGTATTTCGCTGTCTTTGATCTTTACAAGATTATTCTTGTTTTTGATCACAGGATTAGCAGGAAGCTTGATCCTGTTTGTGCTTGCAACCGTGAATCCTTCACCTGCTCCTGATCCTTCTTCGTTTCCACCGCCGAAGTTGCCGTTACCGCCACCGGTTCTGACACCTAAAACACCAGAAGGAGTATAATCAGGAAGCACTATCGGTGCATCATAACCGGGGATCGTAATCGCTCCTGTTCCCGGATCGAATACAGGAGTTGAAGGTGTGGGAGTTGTGTCACCTGTACCATCAGATGTATCAGAATCTCCGTCATCGGAATCATCTGTTACGTCTCCGCCGGGTGTTACGTCTCCGCCGGGTGTTACGTCTCCGCCGGGTGTTACGTCTTCACCGGGTGTTACGTCTTCACCGGGTGTTACGTCTTCACCGGGTGTTACGTCTTCGCCGGGTTCTTCAACAGGATCCTTCATGTAACCTATCAGCTTTTCAAGTGTGTTTTTACTATTTACACTCTCTATATATGCTTTCTCAGCATCATCATATCTCTTTTTAAGATCATCAAGTTCCTTTCTGACGGCTGCCACCCTGCCAATATTCTCAATCTGCTTACGAAGTTCCTCTGCCTCTTTAGCTGCTGCATCAGCTTTTTCCTTAAGCTGTCTCTGAACATCGGAAACTTTGGCATTTAAGTCAACTTTAAGCGGCGTGATTGTTCCGTCTCCTCCTATCTGAGCGAAGAAGATTATTCCGTTTTTCAGATCATCCTGAGTAAGTGTATGTCCGGTAACTGCTCCGCTTTCATCTTTAATTTCCCCGGAACCATCCTGGGAGGATTTGATAATATAGTTATATCCCTCGGTATGGTTCTCGCCGTTCTTATCCTTATAGGTGACAAAGAAGCGGTTGGTTCTTCCTGTATCATTCGCAACAACAGAGTTCTTTGATCTGCTGTAGTTTTTTGTTTCTCCTGCCTTGCCGTTTACTTGATCATATCCGGCTTTATTCTTATAAACAACGCCTTGACGTCCGATCTGATTGGGTGTAGTGATTAGGTTTCCTTTTGCATCTTTAACCTCGACTCCGAAAGCAAATTCTGCACTCTCCCAGTCTACATTCTCATCGTTCATGATTTTTTCTTTGACAGCCTGTTCGAGGAGGTATCTTCCAAGCTCCATAAATGTTTGAGACTTACCATTAGCTGCATATGCATCCACCTTGGCAAGCAAATTACTATCATTGGCAATACGACTTGCACACTCATCAGGATTTAGGACTTTATCATCACCAAAAGCTTTATTACCATCAAGAATGCCTCTGTAATACTCAACCAGCATAGCATCATACTGATCTCTAATGGCCACAGCCACAGCTGCTCTATCCTGCGCTGCTTTAAGAGCTGCTTCAGCCGCACGTGAATCTTTTATTGCATTCTGAAGGGATTCAATATTCTCAGCAGCCGCCTCTGCCTCTTTAGCCTTGTTATCAGCTGCAATGTAAAGATCCTTAGCAGCGTCAAGAGCAGCCTTTGATGTTCCAAGAGCAGCCTTTGATTTTTCAAGATTATCCAGTGCCGCAGCTTTATCACCATTCTCTACCGCCTGTATGCCGGCCCAGTACAGATCATAATACTCATTAGTAAGTTGCGTTTTGTTTGATGTAGCAATAATCTCTTTGCCGTTCGCATCAACAATGTTTACACCATCTTTCTTCTGATGGGAAATGAATGTGCCTTTGACATCATCCTTTGTCCCATTCCATGTATTTGCAACACCTTTGTTTTCGAAAGCGAGCGCATCAGCGTTAAGAGCATCTTCCAATTCTTTGAAGCTCTGCTCTACGGCATCACTCTGCTCATTAAGTGCTGCAAGCTTCTCTGCATCTTCTCCGGTCGACAGTTCTTCGAGATCCTTCTGGACTTCGAGAACTTCTTTCTCTCCCTCGGCGATATCCTGCTTTATCTCTTCAAGCATAGGAACCGTATCAGTTGTAGCTGTATCAAGTACAGTCTTAACTTCAGGGATCAGGCCTTCTGTAACAACTACATTTCCCTGCTCCGTTGTTCCATCAGAAACAGGCGCCGACGATTCAACTACCGTTTCAAGCTCATGAGCACTCTCCTGCGCTTCGGAGATCTGCTCGGACGATTCCTTTGCGTCATCATCATTATATACATTCTCATCCGTGCCAAGGTCATCTGCCAAAGCATCGATAGGCGTACTCGTTGCCGCTATCATGGCAGCAAGACCGATCGTGATCGCTTTAATAACCTTGTCGTTCTTAATGTTTCTTCTCATTTTATATCCTCCGGTTTCTGAATCTGTGAACCCATTCACACAACTAATATATCGACAATATTTTCCTTCTCTTAACTATAATGACACCAAAAGGATCAAAAAAGGTTCACAAATTTCGTCCAAAATCACAATTTTTTTGTTTTGTGACTGTATATTTTTACTACTTTGTTGTACCGTATTATCGCTCTACTACGCTAAAGTATAAAAAACAGCCCCCGATTTTCCTGTCAGGAGCTGTCTTTTTGTGCACATTGCGTGATTTTCTTCGATAAATGTGATTATTTTTGTATATTATTCAGTCTTTGGGTGACCAATTTGCCTGAACGTCCTCTATCACAACGTTTTCATCAACCTTAACCACGATCTGGTATTCGTCCTCATATACGATCTCCCCCGGGAAGTTCGTATATACGACATAGTAAGGGTGTTCATAGCGCTCAAGAAGCCACAGGAGCGGCCTGATCATCTTCATCATCATCTCGGAATTTTCGACCTTGAAGTAGCAGATGACCTTCTCCTGGCGCTTACATTGCGGAGGCCACGGAAGCTCTTCGGCAAACCACGAATCTATCTCGTGGAACAGATCTACATCCTCTTCTTCCATCACGCCGTTCGTGACGAGCTGGTTGAGCATACTGAATATCCCCTTGCCAGTACGCGTGTTGGCGGCAAGCTCTTTTCCCTGGATCCTGCAGTACTTAAAGTCCATAATCCCTCATTTCATCCCGAGAAAGCTCTTCATCGGGTTGATCTTCTTCGCCACGGCATATATCCGGTCATGTTTATCTCGCTGTTCATTATATACCCCCAAAGTTGTAATACCTATATTCTATTATATCGGATAAACTTCCGAATGTCATAACAAAACAGCGGGCCATGGCCCGCTGTGAAAATCATATGCTACCAGTTTAATTATTTCTTGTACTTCCTGGCTTCGTCGTCGGCTGCAACTCTCCTCCTGTGCCTGTCATATCCGTATACACCTGCGCCTGCTGCTACAGCTGCTGCAAGAAGCCACAGTAAGTTCATGTTAGCTCCTTCTTCGAAAGGTGAGTCTGCAAGAGGAGTCGCAGGATCTGCTACCTTCGTAAGCTTGTTGCTTCCATCTTCGGATTTCTTGATATCATCCTTATTGGTATCGTCCTTCTTCTCATCGACCACATTCTTCTTTGTATCATCTGTTTCCTCAGCCTTAACACCGAGAACGCCTGAATTATCCGATACTGCTCTTGAGGCTACTCTTCTGCCTGTTCTTACGCCCGCAACACCTGAAGGTGCTGTTGCGAGAGGTATAACCGTAATTCCCGAAGGAAGCGTATATGTATCTGATCCACCTGTTGCGGGTCCATCTGAAGATGAACCTCCGTCATCATCGTCATCATCATCCCTTGCAGGTTGTACGTTTTTAGCCAGCTCGACTGCTTTTTTAGCTAAATCTTCTGCATCATCTGCTTTCTTCTTGGCAGCTTCCCAGAAATCATTTGCTGCTTTGCTGTCAGCCTGAGCATCTGCATACTCTTTCTTTGCCTCTTCAAGCTGCTTATGAGCGCTTATGAGGTTCTCGATCATTGGAGCTATAGTCTCATCCTTCATCAGATCCTTCAGGTCTGAAATGAATGCATCATACGCTTTGCCTTCAGCCCCTGACTCTAACAAACTGATAAGGTTATCAAAATTAATCTCTTCAAGACGAGTGGTCTTTGTCGGTCTATCTGCATCCGCGATCTTTTCCGGAACTTTCAACTCTTTTGCATCAGCTTCAGGTATCGTATTTGTATACTTACCTACAAGACTGTCTGAGTTTACAGTTTCAACTGGCGTGAATGCATTTGCATATGACTTCTTGGCGTAGCTCTTAAGTTTAAGATTGTTATTGGTATCAAAGCTGTTTAAAGCGTTGCTCAATCTGGTCTTTGCACCATTATATGCGGCAAGTGCTGTCTTTTCTTTTTCCTTTTCGGCATTTGCTTTAGTCAGTGCCGCATTTGCCAGACCCTGGGCAGTTGCTGCATTTTTCTTCGCATCAAGTGCATCAATAACCGCAAGTGATGCCTTGATCTCGGAGAGTCTCTTAACATCCGTACAGATTATAACGCACTCCTTGCTTACCACTTTTTTCATATTTTCAAGATTCTGTTCATCGACCGATGTCCAGTCAACAAGCTTCCTTGAAGTATCATCCCAGTATACAAGAACGTTTCCTGTATTTCCGTACTTGGCTTCAACAGCCTGCTCTCTCGCATTCTTTTTATCGTCTACAACATCATGACCGGTAAAGATCTTACCAAAGAAGTTAATGACATGTCCGATTCCATCACCTATAGCCGTTCCCGACATGTCTATGGCGTATGCGTCTGTATCAGCATTCATAGCAATATACGAGAAGTCTTCCGGATCAAACTCAGTGTAGTCCGTACCATACTGGCTTATGATCCGCTGGATCATCTGTGCCTTCTCTTCGTTGATCACAAGTGTATTGTCTTCTGTTGCTACAAAATCATCCACCCTTTTAAGGTTCTCATTCGCGGTGTTTAATGCTTTTGTCTTTTTGCCAAGATCATCAGCAGCTAACCCCTGAATTCTTTGAGCTTCTTCTAATTTGCTCTGTGCTTTGCTCTTCTCAGACTTCGCTGTTTCTATATCTTTGCGGGCCTGTGATATATTACCTTCGGCAGTACTTATATCCGAATTAACCTGCTGCTTTGTCGTCTCCGCATTACTTTTATTCTGCCTTACGGTAGCAATGTTCGCCTTAGCAGTTTCAAGGTTATCATTCAGTTCTTTCTTCTGACGAACCAACTCATTATATTGATTCTCAAGCTTGCCTTCCTCGTATATTGCATCCTGCAATTCCAACCAAGCAGCCGCGCGAGAGACCACTCTCCATTCGGGAAGATCATCATATTTAGCCTGTTTTTCTAGTGTATTCTGCTTAGCTTCATTATATATCCTGTTCTTTTCGGTAATTTCAGCTTCCTTTTGTTTGATCAAGTCAGGATTATTGTTTATATAACCCTCATAAGTCTTAATAGTATCGGAGTATGTGCCTATCTGTTTTTCGAGATCGGCCTGCTGCTTGTATAATCCCCCGGTTGTTGCAGTTCCGAGAGCGTTAGTATTATTGGTGATAGTCGTATTGTACTCACCGATTTTCTTATCCTGTTCCGTATCAACGCTGATCTTGTTGTTCTGTGCTTTTATGACATCAGCATCCGCCCCGTCCTTTGCTTGTGATGCTTTATCGAATTCACTTTTTGCATTAGCGGCCTTATTCTTAAGGATCTCATAACTATCCCCGTTATCACTGGTTGCTTTAGCAAGATAATCCTTAACGACACCATCTTTATCTACAGCAGCCAGATACTGTGCATTTGCGATTCCGGCCTGTTCATCAGCTTTATCCGATGCTGTTTTTGCATCAGCGGCATACTGCTCTGCTGTCTTCTTATCCTTAACAGCAGCATCATAGCTGTCCTTTGCAGTACCAAGAGTTGTAAGTGCGGTCTCCAAAGCGCTCTTAGCATTTGCAAGAGCAGAACCGGCTGTTCCCATCGCTGTAACAGCAGCATCCCCGGCCGTGCCTGCAGCAGTGATCAAACCATCCGCCGTCTGTTTTTTAGCGTTCATATCACTGTCATCCAATGCCGCTATAGCATTTAATGCTTCCTGGATAAGACGGTTCGTCTGTGCTATAGCGTCATTAGCATTCTTGACTTCATTTTTGTTATAGCTGTCTATCGCATCAAGCGCCGCCTGAATCTTTTCATTTGCGATATCGATCTTGCCCTTTTTAGTATTTGTCCCGATCAGGTCCTCTACACGTTCATCTGCAGTATCAGCCTTACCCTTGGCTTCATTATATGCGGAACCGTATATGCTCTTTGCTGCCTTAAGCGCTTCAACAGCATCTTTAACTGCACCGCTTGCAGCATCAACTTTCCCTTTTGCTATCGCTTCAGCCGCTGCAGCTGTTTTAGCAGCAGCTTCAGCATTATTTGCAGCCTGTCTTGCATCCTGCGCTGCCAAAGTGGCATCCTGAGCGAACTTATTCGCAGCGCTTACATCATGGCTGTTTGCATTTACCAGCTTTACAATTTCGTTATAGCTTGATTCGGTTTTTTCAAGTGCTGTCTGCGCAGATTTATCATGCGTCTCCGCCTCGCCTTTTGCTGTTTCGGCTCCGCTTGCTGCTTCCTTTGCATCTTTAACTATATCCGTTCCCGTCAGTGCTGTTGTAAGGTTTTTATTGATGGTATCCAGCTTGCCTCTGGCTTCTTTATCAGCATCCGTGTATGCTTCAGCCGCATCAGATACAGCCTGTTTAACTTCTTTAATAGTCTGCGATGAAACATAATTATCCTGTGCTGCCTTAACTTTATCTTCAACACCGTCTTTGCCGGTAAGTGCGGTATTAGCCGCCTGGATCAGAAGATCTGTTCCGGAAACGCTTTTGCCGGATTCATCTTTTGTATCCTTGGAATCATTTGCTGCCTGGATTTTTCCGTTTGCTGCTTCTACTGCAGCGTTGTATGTGGCAATTGCTCCATTGGCAGTTGATACAGCACTGTCTGCTGATCCTTCCGCCGTCTGCGCTGCATCTATCAAACCGTTTGCGGTGCCTACACCGGATGTAGTCGCTGAAAGATTCGTGAGTGTATCCACATCTATAGTCTTATTATCACCTGAAACAACATTCGCCAATGTCTGTGCTGCAGCTGCTACCGTCTCGGCATTTGCAGCAGCTGTCTCGGCAGCGGTCTTTGCTGTACTCGCTTGTGTTGCAGCTGCAGTTGCTGCTGCAGCTGCACTCTCGGCATCTGCAGCCGCATTGGTTGCGTTTACAGTCTCAGTAACTGCATTCTTTGATTCAGAGTTCAGATTGCCTGATGAGAAATCCAACGTGAGGTTTTCTACTACAATAGTAGAACCTTCGGATCTTTTTGCCGATTCCTCCGCGTTATCATCCGCAAGGGTGGCAACCGGCGTACTTGTTACAGCTACTGCGGTAGCAAGCGCGCAAGCAATAACACGCATTACCTTTTTATTTCCGGTGTTCTTCTTCATTTCTTTCCTCCTGATGATCCTTCGTAACCCCTCTTTTGAACAAAAAAAGAGCTTTGGCTTCTGTGTTTCCTTTCGAAAAGCACGTGATAGTCAAGGCTCAGTGTTACGGGCGTTCCTTTATATCAGAATCTAAATATATTACTCCTGTCCATTTTACAGTACAACATATTGAATGTCAACGCATTTTATGTTGCATTGTGATTTTGGACTTCGTAAATAAAGACGTACGGCAAAGGCAAAAAGGTTCAAATAATTTCAATAAAAGAACAGCCCCTTTCGGGACTGCCTTTTGTGTGTGTGATGAGGATTATATTTAATGAGTTTTAATTACTTTGTCTGGGCTTCTTCTTTTCTGTTCTTGTAGTTTTCGTACATTGCCTTTCCGGTTGCTCCGAGGAGGGCGATGATAAGAAGCCACCACCAGCTGATGCTGTCTGTCTCTGAAGGCATCTGTGCAAGAGGGATCATGTTGTCTGCTATCCTGACGTTCTTCTTTGTTCCGTCTATCCTATCATTTGCATTCTCATCTTCTTCGATCTTCTCATCGATGTCAATGTTGATCTGTCTCTCGCTTACTCCGGCTTCCTCAGCTTCCGGTGCAGACTCATCAACTCTTGCTCCGAGAACTGCTGCTGCGCTCGCGCCGCCTTCTGTGGCTGCTGCTTCTGCTTCAGATGAAACCGCGTCTGCTGTTTCGGAAGCTGCTTCTGCGGGAGTTGCAAGAGTTGCTACCAATACAGCCGTTCCGCCTATTGTTCCTGCTTCTTCAGCTGCCTGAGCATCTTCTGCTTCCTCTGCTGCGGGAGCTGCTGCATCGCTTATATTAAATCTTGAAAGATCTATAGCATCAACTGCTGCCTGAGCTTCGGCAACCTTGTCCTCAAGCTCGGCTTTTCTGTCTGATGCAGCCTGAAGATCCTGCTGTGCCTTCTCAAGAGCCTTTCCAAGATTTTCAACCTTCTCGGCGCTGATCTTGATATCGGTCTTGTTGAGCTTATCTATAGCTGCCGTAAGTTCGTCAACGAGTGCTGCTGCCTCATCAACTTCCGCCTTTGCTGCTGCATACTCATCAAGAATCTGAGCTGCCTTCATGGCCTTGGCGATCCTGGCGTTGAGATTTCTGAGGTCGTCCATGTTGTTCTCGTCCGTATCACGGGATACCATATCTTCGCCCGTTGCATTGATATCGATCTTTGCAAGGTAGATGGGTCCGTTCTCAAGATCCTTCTCGGAATCCTTTGACTTTAATACGTAGTTGTAATACTCGGTATGGTCGTTGCCGTCCTTATCCTTGTATGTAACCTTGATCGCGTTTCCTCTTCCGTCGTTTCCTTTGCCGTAATCAGCGAACCATATATTCTGTTCGTTAACGATGCTGACCTTGTCGTTCTTTCCGTCCTTGACAAGCGCTCCTTCAGACATCGTTTTCTTCGTTCCTCCGGCAACTTCCTCACCGATATGGATCGTGGAGGGATCTACGCCGTTGGCCTTAAGCTTGAACTCAATGAGCTCTGCCATGAGTGCTCTGCCGACCTTGAATGTATTCTCGGTTGCGGTCTTGGTGCTGACATTCTTCGCCTTCTGCGCGCTGGCTTCAACATTGAGTGTGCCATTGTCGTTGTAAACTGCGCATCTGATGTTCTGATCCCTGTAGAAGTGAACCATCAGCTTGTAGTACAGATCATTGAGCTTCTCAAGGTCTTCCTTCTGGTTTGCAAGATCTTCAACCTTACTGTTGAGGTTGTCCATCTGTGACTGCAGGGCCTTCATGCGCTCATTTGCTGCAGTAGCGTTGGTATCGGCATTCTTGAGAGCTTCCTTCGCCTCGGCGAGCTTGTCAGCTGCTGCCTTCTGCTCATCTACTGCGCTGTTGTATGCATCTTCTGCTACGGATACAGCCTTGGATGTCTCGTCATATGCCTGCGTTGCAGCAGTAAGTCCGTCATTTGCCGCCTCAAGAGCTGCCTCGGCATCGTCCTTTGCCTGATAAGCTTCGGCTCTGTCGTTGCTTGTGTTTGCAACATCCGCATTATCTATAGCTGAGCGTGAATTGTCTTCGATCTTTGTATCTGCCTGTGCAAAAGCTGTCTGCTGGGCTTCTGTTGCTGCAAGCTGATCATTTGCCGTAACAACTGCCTGATCAGCATTTATATCTGCAACAAGTGCTTCCCCGATAAGTGCTGACGCATCTGCAAGAGCACCTTCCTGGCCGCCGATAGCTTCGATCGCACCGGATACTTCCTCAAGTCCTGTCTGTATCTGTGTAGCAACTGCCTGATCAGCGGGATCAACAAAATCCGTGATGTTCTCTACTGCTTCTGCCGCTTCAGACACAGCTTCTGCTGCCTCAGGTGCATCTGTACTTGCCATATCCGCGCAGGTACCTGCTGTCTGAGCAGCTTCCGTTGACTCGTTTGTATTTTCAGACTGGCTTTCATTGGATTCTTGTGCACCGGCCTGTGCAGCAGGTTCTGTCTGACCATCAACTTCGTCGGCAAGAATGCTTACCGGAGCAGATGTTGCAGTTATCATTGTTGCAAGACCTATCGTGATCGCCTTTATAACCTTGTCGTTTTTGATATTTTTTCTCATTCTATAATCCTCCGTAGTGGCTTGTTATCCTTCACACATTATTTATATCGTCACATATGTATGAAAACTTAACGGAAAATCAAAATAAAAATCACAGTAGACATAATATGTCACATAATGACACGGGAGGTTTCATGCCCTGCGGGCAAAAAAAAGAACACCCGCGCAATTACGGGTGTTCCTGTAGGTTTTAAAATCTTATCTGTCAGCCTTTACTCTGGCTTCTTTTCTCTTCCTGTTGCGGTCGTACATTGCCTTGCCGGCTGCTCCGAAGAGCGTGATGATAAGTGACCACCACCAGTTAAGCTCAACGCTGTCCTCGCCCATCAGGTTGGACATCTCGGCAAGAGGTACTGCGCCGTCTTCAAGTCTTACAAGGTTTTCGCCTTCATCTATCATATCTGTCTCGATCGATCCGCCATTTTGGGAAACAACAATCTCTTCACCTGCTGCAGCCTGACCTGCTGCTTCAGCAAATACCGCACCGCCTGCAGCCTCTACGGCAGCTGCACCGCCTGCAGCGCCGGAAGCGCCATCTATTGCTTCGCGGATAGCTTCATCTATACCTGCAGATACCGAAGGAGTGATGGCAGGAGCTGCACCGCCTGTCGGAAGGGCTGCTGAAGGAGCAGTAAATACCGGTGCTGCTGCAGGAGCCTCGGCCGGAGTCTCGGCTGTATCACCGTCACCGGCTTCATCGGCTGCTTCATCCGCCGCGCCCGACTCCGAAGGTTTTACGTCAAATCTTGAAAGATCAATGCTATCGTAGGCTTTCTTGGCCTCTGCAACCTTATCCTCAAGTGCTTCCTTCTTCTCTTTTGCCGCATCAAGCTCTTCGTTGGCTTCATCGAGCCTGTCCTGAAGTGCCTGTATCCTTGAGCCGTCAAGGCCGGTCTTGGATACTATGTCGCTAAGACCCTTGATCTTCTTCTCGAGCTCATCAACCTTCTTCTGGGCCTCGTCAACCGCGCTGACGGCTTCATTGTACTCTTTGATGGTAGCCTTTGCCTCGGCCACTTTCTGCTTGACCGTACCGTAATCATCCAGATCCACGTTCGGATCCTCGCTCACTACCCATCCGCTGGATGTTTCATTTATCTGGGCAACAAATACGGGGCTGTTTGCTATATCGGTCTCGCCGTCAAGCTTCGACTGCTTAAATACATAGTTGTAATACTCGGTATGCTCGTTGCCTTCCTTATCCTTGTATGTTACCTTGACTCTGTTGGTCCTGCCGGAATCGCCCTGGTTTGAGTTAAACCAGTTAACACCCGTATCCTCTTTCGCCTTCAGGTCCTTATCATTTCGTCCGCGGCTTGAACGGTCGGTGCTTATAACAACCTGATCCTGACCTTTGCTGTCCTTATCTTTCTTATTTACAAGGTCTCCCGACTCAAATACCGTGCCTTCGCGGGCCTCTTTGTGGACTGTCTGCAATTTTCCCTTGGCGTCTCTTTCTTCCTTACCGATCTCAAGCGTGCTCCAGTCGACATTCGGATCGTTTGAAAGCTTGTAATCAAGTATCTTCTGCAGAAGGTCTCTGCCAAGTATCATGACGTTGTTGCTGGCGCTCTTTGCCTTACTGTCGATCTGTTCCTGCGACATCTTGTTCGCGGACGCTTCGATGTTAAGTGATCCGTCCTCATTATATACGGCAGCTCCGGCATCCCTGAAGTACTGGACCATCATCGCATATGTCTGCTTCTCGATAGCCTCCATCTTCTGGGCATTCTGCTCAAGCTTTTCTTCATCCTTCTTGATCTGCTGGAGCTTGGCCTGTGCAGCCTTCATCTTCTCATTTGCTGCGTTTGCATCCATTCCGGCCTTGCTAAGATCAGCTCTTGCCGCATCAAGCTTCTCCTGTGCGAGACGCTGCTTCTCCATGGCCTCTTCAAGCTCACTCTGTGCATTTATAACAGCTTCCTGGGCTGCATTGTATTCGTTAACGGCAACGAACAGGCCTTCCTCTGCTGTATCAAGTTCTTCCTTGGCCTTCTCCTTCGCCTCTACGGCTTCGCCCTGACTCTGGGCCGTTTTGTTAGCAATTTCTGCCTGATTTATGGCCTCATCGGCATGACCTGATGCATCTCCTGCCGCCGTGTCAAAATCTTCCATTCTGTCCGCGAAGTTCTTGCCATCCTCGTCCGCTGTATCAAGTGCAGCATTTCCGGCAGTAACAAGATCATCCGCTGCATTTGCGATAACGATCGCCTGGCTGACATTATCCTGAGCGGAAGCAAGATTTCCGAGCGCATCAGCTTCGGTTGCGTCCTTATCTATAAGATCTGCAGCAGCCATAAGATCGGCATCGATCGCAGCCGCACCTTCTTCGCTTAACAGATCCGTCATCGGTACGACCTCAACGGCAGCCTGATCTATAGCTCCGACTACGGGAGTCACATCATTGCTTACCATGTCGCTAAGATTCTTAGCCTCTTCAACAACTGCGCTGTTATCAGCCTCAACAACCGTTTCACTCGCGCTGCTCTCCTCAGCGGGAGTACTCTCTGAAACCGTCTCCGGAGCTGCTTCCGGCGGATTGGCAGCTTCGCCTTCGCCTTCAGAGGCAAAAACCGAAACAGGCGCACCCGACGTAGCTATCATGGTCGCCAGACCTATCGTGATAGCACGTATTACCTTGTCGTTTTTAACATTTTTTATCATAGAACAGTTCCTCCATGATTCAGAGAGCCACGACCTTCGAATTTTCTTCCCTTAGGTGTGGCTGCATGCTGACAACAATCAATTATAATTAGATATCTAACAATAATATCGGCATTATTTTTTGTCCTCTTAACTATTAAGAGTGTTTTAAAATAAAAAAAGGCTCAAAGAGCCTTTTTACGCGCTTTAGCGGGTCATTCGTCCGCAATATGCCGGAAAAGATACTGCAAAACCTCCGGCGTGAACTGCCTTGCGTGAATACCTACCGTGTAGGTTCCGTCCGCGTTCTTCACCTGGCGGTTAACGTCCGAGTACATTATCAGCGTGCTCGCAACGATTATTATGTCCTTGCCGACGATGTCAGGTGTCTCCGGCGGCATGATCAGTCCCATACCGAGCGGGGAGACGTCCTTGGTCTCAACCATGTACTTCTCGCCCGTGTCGCATATAACGACAACGCCCTTTGCAGAATAATCAACTCGCGATATATTACGTCTTTCTTCCATATAAATCACCTTTACCCTGTAATCTGAAACAGTCTGTCTGACAGACCATGTATCAATATATGTATTGTAAAACTTCCGAGGCGCAAAATCAAACTCTTATGCTTGACGAATATTGTTTCAATTGATACTCATCATAAAGTCCTAAATCATTTACCAGAAAATCCAGAACATCACTTGTAGTTGCATCCGGATTAGTCCGCAAGTACTTTATCAATCCCTGTTTCCTTTTATCCGACTTCCCGGCTTCATCAAGAAGACTCTCAACGAAATCAAAATAGCTGTCAGGAACATTTATAAGCAGATTCTTCAATTCACTCATAGTCATATTCTCCATATCTGTCGCGAATAAAAATGTTTATATCATCAAATCCATGATTCTCAAAATAGTACTTATATGCCTCACCGTCAAATCCATATGATATATGAACTGCTATCATTTTACCGGCATACTTACCATAATTCGTATTGATTTCCGATCTGATCTTTTCCTTCTCTCTATAATCAAAATCGGCCTCTTCAAACCTGAATGGTCGTCCGTAGTCATCTCGATTCTTCATTCTATTATATGGTTCCTTGGAAACAGGTGCAAGATAATAACGCGCACGTTTGAATTGATTATTACTGTTACAGATTACAACATATATGCAATAATTTACAATACCGGAAAATGTACAGAAATCACATATATCACGTAATGATAGTTTTTGTGGAATAGTTACAGAAAAGCGGCCGTTGCCGGCCGCTTTTCCGCTTTATTTTTGTCGCTTACTTATTTCTTGTACTTCTTGGCTTCTTCGTTTGCTGCGACTTTCCTTCTGTGCCTGTCATATCCGTATACTCCTGCACCTGCTGCAACTGCTGCCGCAAGGAGAAGCCATAAGCGGTTCTGGTCCATACCTTCCTCGAGAGGTACTGCTGCAAGAGGAGTTGCAGGATCATCTACCTTTTTAAGCTGCTTAGGAGCATTCTTGTCATTTCTTAAAAGGACCATGAAAAACGATTTTTGTGACATTGTCACAATTATAAGTGCCTATCGTTAGTCATTGTTCATCATATCGTCCTTTTTGGCATTCTTGCGGTATTGGTATTCATACCATCCGACCGTGCCTGCTGCCGTAAGGGCTGTGACAATAACCCACCACCAGCTCATGCCCATACCGGTAACCCTCCTGATAAGTGTTATTCCCATTCATAACAAAATGCCGAATATTACGCAATATGTCGGCTCTTTTATGATTATAAACCACAAGATGTTGGAGTGCAAGGGGAATTTGTATCTGCCGATAGCGTAAACTTATTGTTGGTTGGAAATAAAAAGAGATGTTCTGAGAATACAATGATTTCATTTATCTCCAACATTTTACTGTGGCAGGCCTGCGTT
>CACYMJ010000004.1 GCA_902775485.1 uncultured Lachnospiraceae bacterium | reverse complement strand
CGCAGGCCTGCCACAGTAAAATGTTGGAGATAAATGAAATCATTGTATTCTCAGAACATCTCTTTTTATTTCCAACCAACAATAAGTTTACGCTATCATAAAAGAACGTGGCTTTGTGCATTGTCACAAAGTATGATAAAATGACTTCTATGAAGAAACTGACCATAGCAGCCGACGTACAAAAGCTTGATGAGGTTCTTGCGTTCGTCGATGCTTTTCTTGAAGAGAATGATTGTATGATAGCGGAACAGATGAGGATCGATGTCGCCGTTGAGGAGATATTCGTCAACATCGCCAGTTACGCATATACGGATGCACCGGGGGATGCCGAGATCACTGCGGAAATGGATGATGCGACCGGACAGGCCGTATTTACGCTTGCTGATTCGGGCAAGCCGTTTGATCCGCTCGCAAAGCCCGATCCGGATATCACACTCTCCGCGGAGGAAAGAGGGATCGGCGGACTGGGTATCTATATGGTCAAAAAGAGCATGGATGATGTTGCCTACAGGTATGAGAACGGGAAGAATATACTGTCCATACGCAAGAAGATCAGAATGGATGAGGGCTGATATATGACAAAACGCCAGAGCGGCCCGGATCTGATCAGATCGATCGCATGTTTCTTTGTGGTGGGTGCCCACTTTTATCTGAATATGAACTATTACAACGAGCCCATGGCCGGAGGAAAGATGTTTGTCATGACCGCCTGCCGTTGGCTTTTTGTTACTGCAGTGCCGCTGTTTTTTATGCTGACGGGATATTTTAAAAAGAATAAGACTGCGGACCGTGAGCACTATATGGCACTTATCCCGCTCGTCGTATCATATGTCGTCATATCGGTTGCCAAGATGATCCTGTACAACAGACTGTACGGCAGGATCTACGGCATCAGGGAGATATTCGTAAATCTCGGGAATTATCAGATCGCCTGGTATATGGGACTGTATCTGTGCGTGTTCCTGCTCATCCCGTTTTTAAACAAAGCATGGTATGCGCTTGATAAGAGGGAACAGAACATACTTATCGGTACGATGGCCTTTTTGTGCACCATCTACCCGGTATGGAATTACATAGCTCCGTCATATTTTATCGGAACTTATCCGGTGCTTTTTTATTTCCTGGGTATGGCGGTAAGAGAGAGGAAATGGAGGCCGAACAGGCTGCTGCTTATCGGAATACTTGGCGTAACGCTTTTTGTCGAAGCGCTTATCAGCATGAAGCTCACATCGACGGGGACATTTGACTGGAATCTCATATCAACCGCTGACGGAACATACGGAACATTGTTCATATCGATATGTACGGTATGCATTTTCCTGCTGCTGTATGATACCGACATCAAAAACGGTGCCGTCAGGGCTATACTGGCCTCGATAAGCGGCGTTTCATTCGAGATATATCTGTTCGCAGGCGCATATGATGCTATCATCTACGGCTTTGTCAAGAGATACATGACTTCTGCGGTGGAAGCTTTCTGGTGGTTCTTTGTAACGGTTCCGCTTAGCTTTATATGTGCATATCTGTCATCGATAGTATTTCATTTTACAGTTTCGAAGATATCGGGAATGATATCGGGGCGGCTTATAAAGAAAGTCTGACCGCCCTGCTTTGTTTTGTGTATAACAGGAGAAGGAGAGTCATATGGCAAGCTGGGTTATCGTTGTAGATGATGATGTCACAAACCTTAAGATGGCCGGACAGATACTGTCAAAGAACAACATGCGTGTCATTGCCGTAAAAAGCGGACAGGCACTTCTTGATTATGTCAGAGATGATGAACACGGATTCCCGGACCTTGTTCTTCTGGATATCAATATGCCGGAGATGGACGGGTTTGAGACATATAACAGATTCCGTGCGCTTGAAGATGAAAAGCTTGTTCCGGCAACACCTGTCGTCATGCTCACCGCCGATGAAGACAAGGCTAATGAGAGTAAGGGATTCGAGATGGGTGTATCCGACTATATCAGAAAACCCTTTGATCCGGATGTCCTTGTGCGCCGTGTCAACAACATCATCAGCACACGCGGCAGAATGCTCAAGTATGAAGAGGAAGCCACCATCGATAAACTGACGGGCTTCCTGAACAAATACAATGCAAACGAACATATAACGCAAATGTGCCTGAGCAAACAGGGCACACTGATGATCGTCGATCTTGATTCATTCAAACTTGTAAATGATATTTACGGTCATGACATGGGTGACCGTGTCCTTGCGAAGTTCTCGCAGATACTCAAGGAAAATATGATGTTCCCCACGGTGTTCGGCCGTATAGGCGGTGATGAGTTCCTGCTTTTTGCCGAGAACCTAAAAGAGGAAAAGGAGATCGCCAGGTATTCCGATTCGATCAACCGCAGTCTCATAAACGAAGCACGCTTAATGATGGGAGAGGATATGAGCATACCGCTCGGTGCTTCCATAGGTGCGATCTTTGTTCCCGAACAGGGCACGGATTTTAATGAGCTGTTCAGACTGTCGGACCGTGCACTTTATACGATCAAGAACAACGGTAAACACGGATATTCCCTGTACATCGACGATGACGATGCCGCATCCTCCATTCCCTCCGATATCAATCTTTCCATGCTCACCACGATACTTGAGGAGAGAAATATTCCACAGAATGCGATGTGGATGGGTAAGGAAGCGTTCGGAAATGTTTACAGATACATGATCAGATATATGGACAGATATCGCGGGACCGCTTACAAGATGCTTTTTACCGCCAAGTTTATCCCCAAGGATCTGTCACAGTCGGAGAAACAGAAGATAATGCTGAGCCTGCGCGAACTGCTTCAGGAGTCGCTTCGAAACAGCGATATCATGATGCAGATAGGGGATAATCATTTCTTCCTGATGCTTCCGGAGATAAGCGATTATAACGTCAACCGCGTAACCGAAAGGGTCATGCATGCATGGAACAACAACCAGTACAGCGGGCTTGTCAAGCTGACGGTCGAGACGGAGAGCACCGACAGCGAAATGCATGACAGTGCTTCCGACGGTTCCGAGGGAGACGGCATCATCATGGTGGTCGATGATGACAGACAGGAGCTTGATCATATTGTAGATATACTTTCATCAAAAGGTCTGGATATTGTCGGAAAACCTGACGGAAAAAGTGCGCTTGAACTGCTTGATGATACGAAGCCCGACCTTATCATCATGCGGGCGTCAATGAACGGGATGAGCGGTACGGATACACTTGTCGGGATCAGGAAGATGGGAGGAGCCGTAAGGCGCATACCGGTCATCTTCATACTCAACGATGAATCATATGAACAAAGAGCGCTTGAACTCGGAGTGAGTGAGTTTTTGCGCATGCCGCTTTCGGATGAGCAGCTTTATATCCGGGTTAACAACGTTATGCAGCTTTCGCGTCTGAAAGACCATCTGAGCAGGGAGGTCGAGAAAAGGACCGAGGACATCGAAAAGCTGAGCATACATATCATCAAAGCACTTGCATATGCGATAGATGCAAAGGACAAATACACCAACGGTCATTCAAGCCGTGTTGCGACATATTCAAGGATGATCGCGGAAAAGTACGGTTATACCGAGGAACAGCAGAACGAGATATATATCATAGGACTGCTTCACGATGTCGGTAAAATAGGTATACCCGATGCGATAATCAACAAGAATACGCGGCTTTCCGACGATGAATACGAGATCATCAAGACCCATCCGGTCATAGGAACACAGATACTCTCTTCCATTAAAGAAATGCCGAATCTGATAAACGGTGCAAGATGGCACCATGAAAGATATGACGGTACGGGCTATCCGGATCATAAGTCCGGAGAGGAGATCCCTGAAGTTGCAAGGATAATATCCGTTGCCGATGCATATGATGCCATGACCAGTCACAGGAGCTATCGCGATACGCTCCCCCAGAACGAGGTCAGGGAAGAGATAATAAGGTGCAGGGGTACGCAGTTTGATCCGATATTTGCGGATATCATGGTCGACATCATTGACAGTGACAAGGACTACATGTTAAGGGAGCAGTAAATGGGAAAGCAGGACAAAAGCGGCAATAACAGTAATGAACTGTTCATATCATCCCAGATGATGATGGTCATCAGTTACACGATATTCTCGATCATACTTGTCTGCGAGATATTTGTGATGGACTGGGAAAAATGGGCAGTGATCCTTATAACCGGCGGTATTGCCATATCATGGTATATGCATATCATGCGCAGGGGCACCGACAGTATGAGACTGTGGATCGTAGCCTTTCTTATGATGGCAACATTCTTTTATTACGGATCGCATATCACCAGTACATACGATCTGGCCATAGTCATGTCAGCCGTGATAATTCTGTATATCATGACGGCAATGCATTCGCTGATCACGCTCTGTCAGTATACTTACTATATCACCATGATATATGCGATCATACAGCTTGCAAGAAGCGGAGAGGTATTTGATCCTCTTCTTGTTACAAGAACATTCCTTCATTTTGCCATGGTAACAATGATCTGCTGGCTGGCAAGGGTCATAATCGACAAATGGAAGGAAGTACTCGGGCATTCCGAGGAGGAGATCAAGCAGCTGACGATAGCGGCTGAGCGCCTCGGAGATTTTCTTGCCAACATCTCTCATGAGATCAGAACGCCCATCAATGCCATACTGGGATTATGCGATATGACAATGGAAGAGGAGACTGACATTGCCAAACGCTCCAACCTCGCATCCATAGAGGAGGCCGGCAAGAAGATAGGCGAACAGATAAGCGATATCCTTGATTATTCCGAGATAGACAGGAGCGATCTGACGAATAACTATGAGGACTACATGCTCTCGTCCGTACTTAACGATCTCGTTAATGAACTTGCGCCGTACAGAAAAACAAACATAGAACTCATCATTGATGTTGACGCATCGATACCTTCCGTCATGAACACGGATGTCGCAAAACTGAAAAAGATCCTGTGGCATCTGATCATGAACGGTATAAAGTTCACGAACGAAGGCGGAGTGTATGTCCACCTTTCGGCTGTACCCCAGGAATACGGCATTAACCTTTGCATCGAGATAAAGGATACCGGAATCGGTATGGATGCAGCCCAGCTTGAGCAGATATTTGACAACTTCTATAAGGCTGATTCGGGAAGAGCACGAAGGACCGGAGGCCTTGGTCTGGGCATGCCCATTGTTCTGGGGTTTGTAAGGTCGCTCGGCGGATTCATGACAGTTGACAGCACACCTGAACAGGGAACATGTGTCAGGGTATCAATTCCGAGCAGGGTTATTGACGATGAGTGCTGTATGTCAGTGGCGGACCGTGAAAACATCAGCCTCGGTGCATATCTTCACTTCGATAAATACCCCGATCCGCATGTCAGGGAATACTATGACTCAATGGTCAAAAATCTCGTTACGGGCCTGAAGGTGTCCATGCACAGGGTGGAGAACAAAGAGTCACTGCATGCACTTAATGACAGCAAAAGGCTTACACATCTTTTTGCCGGTCCCGAGGAGTATTTAAGTGCAAGGGATTATATTGAGGAACTTGCAAAAAACATAATAGTGACCGTTGTCGCAAATCCCGGGGAGATAGATCTTCCGAAGGGCTCGCGCGTCCGTCTGATGCCCAAACCGTTTTACTGTTTCCCTGTTGTCAGTATATTAAACAGCACGGTCGATGATGATATCACCGATGAGGGTAAACTGACATTCCCGGGTGTACGCGCTCTGATAGTAGATGATGAACCTATGAACCTTATAGTTTCATCGGGAATGTTCAAGGGATACGGCATGGTCGTTACGACATGTGAGAGTGGCATGGAGTCAATAGAACTGTGCCGCGCAAACGAATACGATATCATTTTCATGGATCATATGATGCCCGGTATGGATGGTGTCGAGGCAATGAAGAGGATCAGGAGCGATCTTGCAAGAAACAAAAAAAGCGTTCCGATCATCGCATTTACGGCAAATGCGGTAAGTTCGGCAAAGGAAATGTTCAGACAGGAGGGATTTGACGGATTTGTATCCAAACCCGTCGACCGTGTTGAACTTGAGCGTGTACTGAAGCATGTTCTGCCGGCGTCCTATCAGGTGATCGATGCGGAGCCGGAAGATAATGAAGCGAAAACGGGCCCGGCTTATGACGCAGGAAAAGCGGAGCACGAAAAAGAATCCGAAACGAATGACGTGATCTCAAGGCTTGTATCTTACGGTGTGGATGTAAATAAGGGGCTCTATTACAGCCAGAACGACAGAGAGTTCTATATTTCGCTGCTTGCACAGTATGCAAAAGAGTCCCCGGTCAAAAAGAACCTGATGAAGAAGTCTCTTGATGAGAACGATCTTGCCGCTTATGCGATCCAGGTACATTCGATAAAGAGCACTTCCAAGATGATAGGTGCGATGCAACTCTCGGAAGCCGCAAGAGAGCTTGAAGAAGCCGGAAAGAAAAATGACAGGGAGTATATAGATGCCAATCATGAAGCAATGCTCGTGATGTATGACAGGATCCTGTCCATACTCCCGGCAGCTGTGGATGAGAGCGTGGCGGATGAAGTTTCGGCATCATCCGATGACGATATACTTGAATTCGGCCCTATGGGCGAGGAAGGAGGCGAAGCATGAGAGTATCATTTGCCGATTTTCTGCCGTATTTTCTTCACAGAAAAGGTTCGATCAAATATGAGGACAGTATCAACAGATCCATTTATGCTTCTGCGCTTGACAAGATAACGCTGTTCTGTTCACTTGCGGGAGCTTTGCAGCTGGTGGCGCTTATTGCCAGTTTTACCGCAAAACATGCAGCGGCGCAGTTCGTGGTGCAGTACAGATATGTATATGCATCGCTGCTGGTTGTTATGATTTTTGTCATAATCCTGATCAGGTTTGTCAAACGTGATTTTGATGCATGGTTTTCGATGCTTTTGTATCTGATGCCGTCGCTTGCCGTACTCACTCTTGTGTGGGCGATCATTGCTACGGTTTTGAACGCACATGCACTCGGTTTTGCAAATCCGATATTGTATATATGTACGTCGCTTGTAGTCCCTATGTGCGTGTATATGCATCCGCTCGCTTATCTGCTGACAGCCGGAATTGCCGATATAGCAATGCTTATCGTCTATAATAATCTGACCCGGCAGCTTGATGCCGCATCTCCGCTGACAGCGGTTGTTGCCGTGACATTTGCGCTCCGTATTGTTTTTGCCCTGATGCTGTATTTCCTGCAGTTTTCCATAAGGGTCAGATCCATCGTTTACGAAGAACAGAAAAAGGAGATCGATGATCTGAACCGGGCTCAGAACAGGTTTTTCTCGAGCATGAGTCATGAGATCAGAACACCGATCAATACCATCATCGGACTTAATGAGATGATACTGCGCGAAAAGGTAAACGATGAGGTCGCGGAAGATGCCGCAAACATAAGAGCCGCTTCCAACATGCTTTTGCATCTTATCAACGATATCCTTGATATGAGCAAGATATCATCGGGCCAGATGAAACTGACACCGGTAAATTACCGTCCGGGAGATATGCTTTCCGAGATAGTCGGAATGCTGTGGATGCGCGCAAGGGAGAAGGGGCTGGAATTTCATGTCGAGGTTGCACCAGATATCCCGTCAGAACTGTATGCCGATGAGGTGAGGATAAAACAGATACTCATCAACGTTTTGAACAATGCGATCAAATACACGCAGAAAGGGTCGGTCACGCTTTCCATCCAGTGTAACGGTATCAATGATCAGAAGGCCGATATCATCTATTCCGTAACCGATACCGGAATAGGTATCAAAAAAGAAAATCTGCCACATCTGTTCACGGCATTCAGACGTGTTGACGAGGAGGAGAACCGTTACATCGAAGGAACGGGACTCGGACTTAGCATAGTAAAACAACTGACCGAACTTATGGGCGGCAGCGTCAGTGTCAACAGCGTTTATACCCAGGGATCGACATTTGTTATCCGGATACCGCAGAAGGTCACTGATTTTTCGCAGATAGGTAATATAAATCTCGAGAACAAACACAGAGCCAATATGTCGGGACAGTACCGGAGCACGTTCGAGGCACCGGCTGCTCATGTTTTGGCGGTGGATGACAATGAGTCCAATCTTATGGTCATCAGAAAACTTCTGCGTGATACGAAGGTCATTCTTGATACGGCAGATTCCGGCGCAAAGGCACTCGAGAAGACTCTTGAGGTGGCGTATGATGTTATCTTTATGGATCATCTTATGCCGGAGATGGACGGTGTGGAAGCATTTGGCAGGATACGCGACCAGGTCGGAGGAATGTCAAAGAATGCAAAGATCGTAGCACTGACGGCAAATGCCGGAAGTGAAATGAAGAAAATGTATTCGGACAGAGGATTTGACGGCTACATCGTAAAGCCCATAAACTCCGTAGAACTTGAGGCCGAGCTTATGAGACTTCTTCCGAGGGATAAGGTCACGCTGACGGGCGGCAGTGATGATATCCTTATCAACAGTATGTCATGGATGGACGAACACAGGAAGAAAAGGGCGGTTGCGATAACGACGGAAAGCGTTGCGGATATTCCGGCAAGCCTCCGCGAACGGTACAATATCGCGCAGATCCCCCACAAGGTCAAAACAAAAAACGGTGTATTTGCCGACGGGGTCGAGATAGATTCGGATGGTCTGCTTGACTATATGGCGTCGAACGATTACGTAAAAACACTTGCACCCACGGCAAAGGAGCACGAGGAGTTCTTCGCGAAGGCTCTTGCGGGTGCAAACAACGTGCTGCATCTTACCATCTCCACACGGGTCAACCACAGCGGATTTGATGATGCGGTAGACGGGGCGGCGGCATTTGACAATGTTACGGTACTGGATACGAGACATTTATCGAGCGGACAGGGAATACTTGTGCTCGAAGCCTGCCGGATGGCAGCGGACGGAATGTCGGTTGATGAGATAACCGAACGGATCAAGGCAATGAGGGATTATGTTCATACCAATTTCATTGTTGATACGCTTGATTTCCTGGCAAGATCCGGGCAGGTCGGCACCAGGACCGCTGCACTGTTTCGTGCATTTATGATCCATCCTGTCATCAACATGAGAGGCGGACGCATGAGTACCAGACAGTTCTATTTCGGAACGAGATCACATGCCTGGAGAAGATATATCAATTCCTGCCTGTCAAACGAATCGGCTATAGACAGATCCGAACTGTTCATTACATATGTCGGTCTTACAAAGAAGGAACTGGATTTTATAACTCAGATCGTAGAGAGCAAAGTTCATTTTGAAAATGTCTATATACAGAAAGCGTCCCCGACCATTGCTGTAAACTGCGGGCCGGGAACGTTCGGACTTCTGTATAAAAAGAAGATGTGATATTCAGCTGTGGATCGTTGATCCGTTTGCGAGATCAATGCCTCTTGCATCACAGTTGCGTTTGTGGAACTGTTCAATGAATCTTGCGTCACAATGACTGGCGTGCTCTATCTTGAGGTCGAACATTTCGCTCGTTGCCTTGAAAGCGCGGTGTTCCTCGCGCAGCTGCTTTGCCAGCCAGTCATTTGACCTGTCATCGCGAAGGACCGATGAGTTCTTCGAATCCCCCATATCACGACTGACGCTTATTATATCCTTATGCGGTCTGTAGTTCGTAAAGCCGCGGGCTCTCCCCGCAGAAGCAGCAGGCCTTTTCCTTTGCGCAGCATCTGATGAGCGCATGCTGTTTTTGAGTCTTGGTATAAAGATCGCAAAGATTATTATCAGAAATACAAGAGAAAATATTCCGTTCATATCTTATCCTCTGTCACTGTTTTGCGCTTTCAGACAGAGCCGTTATGGCACCTGCAAGGTTGGCAAGGTCGGAAGGAACGATAACTTTTGTTGCCTGACCGTCAGCCATTTTGGCAACAGCATCAAATGACTGGAGAGTCAGATACTGCTGGGTCGGATTGGCTTCGTTGATGAGCCTGATACCCTCGGCCTTGGCCTTTTGTACGGCAAGCAGTGCTTCCGCTTCACCTTCCGCCTCACGGATACGCTGTTCCTTGACAGCTTCGGCACGAAGGATCGCCGCCTGTTTTTCACCTTCGGCAAGCGTGATCGCGGACTGTTTCTTACCTTCGGCCGTCAGGATGGCTTCACGTTTTTCACGTTCGGCACGCATCTGTTTTTCCATCGCATCCTGGATCGACTGAGGAGGCATGATGTTCTTGACCTCGACACGGCTGACCTTGATACCCCATTTATCCGTTGCTTCATCAAGGATCACGGTGATCTGTGAATTGATATCGTCACGGCTTGTAAGAGTTTCATCAAGTGTCATGCTTCCGATGATGTTACGAAGCGTTGTGGCGGACAGGTTCTCGATGGCTGCAATGGGACGCTCAACACCGTATGTGAAAAGCTTTGCATCGAATACCGAGAAGAATACTACCGAGTCGACCATCATCGTAACGTTATCCTTTGTGATAACAGGCTGAGGTTCGAAATCGGCAACCTGCTCTTTTAGTGAGACCTTCTTGACTATGCGGTAGAAGAAGGGCACTTTAAAGTGAAGACCTGCTGCCCATGAGCTGTGGTATTTGCCGAGAAACTCGACTACCCATGCGTTTGCCTGCGGAACGATGCAGATGCATCTTACGCAGAATATCAGCAAAATAAGGAAAAAAACCAAGAGAAAGATTATACCACCCATTTTTATGACTCCTTTCATGATCAATATAAATATAATTATAACACATACCGTATATGTTGTGTAACAAACCCTTTTATGATACAATCTCTCGTATGAAAAATCTTTTGTTCATTTACAATCCGAGAGCCGGGAAGGGCAGTATATCCAATCATCTCGGACATATCGTCGATACATTTACACAGCATGACTACAGGGTCACGATCTACCCGACACAGTGTCAGGGAGACGGTGAAGTCATTGCGGGAGAGTGGGCAAAGGATTTTGACAGGATAGTGTGCGCAGGCGGCGACGGAACGCTTGATGAGATAGTGACGGGAGTCATGCGCTCGCAGGTAAAGATCCCGATAGGTTATCTGCCCTCCGGATCCACAAACGATTTTGCACGCAGCCTCGGACTTCCGAAGAGCATCAGGAAGGCTGCCGAGACAGCGGCAAAGGATAACCTGTTCAAATGCGATATAGGAAGATTTAATTCAAGATATTTTGTGTATGTTGCGGCATTCGGACTGTTCACCGATGTTACATACGAAACGGACCAGAATCTGAAAAATCTGTTCGGATACACTGCCTACCTGGCGGAGGCTGTGAAAAGACTCCCGTCGGTCAGATCTATACCTCTTCGGATCACCTATGATGATGAAGTACTTGCCGACAATTTCCTCGTGGGAATGATCACGAATTCGGATTCGGTTGGCGGTATCAAGGGAATAACCGGGCCGGATGTCAAGCTTGATGACGGGGTTTTTGAGGTGATGCTCGTGCGATCTCCCGAGAGCCTGTTTGAACTGAATATGATCGGCCCCGCGATACTTGACCGCAGGATCAGATCGGATAACGTGATATGCTTTAAGTGTTCCGGGATCAGGATCGAATCCGACGAGCCGATATCATGGACACTTGACGGAGAGTTCGGCGGTATGTCGGATGTTACGATCATAGAAAACATGCACGACGTTGTGGAGTTTGTCGTATGACCGGACTTGTACTTGAAGGCGGTGCGATGCGCGGGATTTTTACCGCCGGTGTATTGGACGTCTTTATGGAAAACGGCATAAAGTTTGACAATGTCATCGGGGTGAGCGCCGGTGCGTGTTTCGGGTGCAATTATGTATCGGGCCAGATAGGAAGGACACTCCGATACAATATCAGGTACGCGAAGGACAGAAGATACTGCAGCATATCTTCACTCATACGTACGGGTGATATATTCGGCGCCGAGTTTTGCTATCATACGCTTCCGGGAGAACTGGACGTGTTCGACGAGGAAGCATTTATCGCATCTGCTGTTCCGTTCTACATGGTCGTAACGGATATCGAGAGCGGTGAGGCCGGATATCACAGGATGACGGATGCAAGTTATGAGGAGCTTGAATGGATGAGAGCGAGTTCGTCAATGCCGCTCGTATCCAATATTGTAGAGATAGGCGGAGGCAAATATCTTGACGGCGGCATGACGGATGCCATTCCGCTGAAGGCTTCCGAGGCGATAGGCTGTGATCTTAATGTGACCGTGCTAACGAAACCGAGGGGTTATCGGAAGTCCCATGAGAAGATGATGCCGCTCATTAAATGGAAATACAGGGATTATCCCAATCTCATACATGCGATGGATGTAAGGCACATAACATATAATGAGCAGTTGGATCACTGCTTCAAGCAGGAGAAGGCAGGCAGCAATTTTGTCATCTGTCCCAAGTCGCCGCTCCCGCTCGGACATATATGCCACGATCCGCTTATCATACGTGAAGCATATGAGATAGGAAGAAGCGAGGCGGCAGAGGTCATGCCCGCACTTGAAAGATTTATGAAAAGAGGGGAGACCGCGTAAGCGGTGAAAAGGGAAATGAAGAGAAGATTTTTGATGGCAGCCGTAACGGCGGCGGTTATTTTATCATGTGATGCATCTGCTGTAAGTGCGCAGACCGCACCTGCAGCGGCAGCGGTTCCGGTGACCAACCCGGCACTGCCCGCAACCACGAATGTTCTGCCTGCAAATGCTGTTGCCGCGCCGGTCACACCCGCAGCTGCAACGCCGACTCCGGCGGCGCTTCGTACTGTGGATCTGGTCATATTCGCCGGACAGAGCAACATGTCCGGAAGAGGCGGCAATTCAAAGGCTGCTCCCGGAGTTCCGGTTGACACCGGATACGAATTCAGGATAGGAACATGTCCATCCGGGCTTTATCCGGTTACCGAGCCTTTCGGAATATATTCCAACGGATATCTGTGCGACCCTGCGGTACTTCGCTCCGGATCGCTTGTATCCGCATTTATGAATTCGTATTACAGGGGATGCGGCGTACCTGCGATGGGTTTTTCAGCGGCACGTGGAGGAAGCAGTATCGGATACTGGCAGACGGCACCCGTACAGGCGGAACTTATAAGCAAGTACGATACCATTAATGCATGGTGTACGGCCAATCATGTGTTTATCCGCAGAAAATATGTTGTCTGGCTGCAGGGCGAGACGGACGGTGTTGCCAATATAGATAAGGAAACATATAAGACAGGACTCGTAAACGTTTTTTCATCACTGTTTGCCAAGGGACTTGAGCAGGTGTTCATTATCCCTATCGGACAGTATGTCGGGCTTCCCGGAACATACGATAAGGTAAGGGCGGCTGATATGGAACTGTGCGCGTCCGATCCGAGATTCACTCTCGGAAGCGATGCACTCGGCCAGCTCCCTCCGACATACATTCCCGACGGATGTCATTACAACCAGTCGGCGCTTAACATGGCAGGCAGCCAGTGCGGCAGCGTGGCGGCTGCCAGATCAAAGGCAATACCCTGACAAGGGGTGGGATTGACGGAGAAGACATGCGCAACATAGCATTTTTTCTTGGAGAGTTACAACTTGATACGCAGCGCAAGGTTCTTGAGGGCATAGCCGAGGCGGCCAAAAAGGACGGGAACAATATTGTGGTCTATGCGCTCACGCTGTCCGCAGATGACGGGTTTAATGAAGGAGAATCCGCGGCGATGCTCTATGATGATTTTTCCGTTTATGACGGTTTTATCATCTATGCCGAGAGTATTTATTCAGAGCGGATCCGCGAGGTAGTCATCGAAAAGATCCGTGATCAGAACAAACCGTGTGCTTCGATAGATTATCCTCTTGATGGCATGATAAATGTCAGCAGCGACAATGAAGGCGCCATGCGCATGCTGTCAAGACATCTTATAGAAAAGCACGGGATCAGATCCGTCAATTTTATCGGCGGACCGGAAGACTCGATAGATGCGATCACGCGTAAGCGTGTATTTACCGAGGAACTGGAGCGTGTGGGACTTAAGTTTGACGATGAACGGTTCTATGAGGGAGACTACTACGCCAGGAGCGGAAGAGCGGCGGTCAAGTATTTTGAGAGCAAAGGGCTGCTTGAGGCCGATGCCTATGTCTGTGCCAATGACCAGATGGCTCTCGGAGCGTTTTATGCGCTGTCGGATCGCGGCATCAAGGTTCCGGATGATACGATACTCTCCGGTTATGATAATATTTTCGAGGCGGCCAATCACTATCCGAGGATAACTACGGTCACCAGATATGAAAAAAAGATCGGCGAGACCGCATACAAAAATGTCCTGCATGCCATTGAAGGCAGGCGGTACGATGATGCTCCGGTCATAGTGTCCGAACCTGTCTATGCGGAAAGCTGCGGCTGCGAGGCTGTGCGTCCGGTCAATCACCGCCTGGTCGTCAACCAGTACTCCAGAAATAAACTTCGTGAAGCCAGATATGCGGAAATGATATCCGAACTTACGGTAGAGCTGACCAATGCGAGATCGATGGAGGATATCGTTGAATCGCTAAAACCGTGTATTCCCGAGCTCGGCGGAGATGCTTTTGTTGTCGCGATGTTTAACGAAGATGAAGATAAAACGGACGATACCGCTCGCAATGCATACGGGATAGATTACCGCGACGGAACCTTCAAAATGATAACAAACGAGAACATGGATGAAAGGCATCCGAGGTTTGAAGGAGGAAACGGCGGAAATCTGTTCATCATCTATTCGCTTCACTACAGGGAGCATTTCTACGGTCTTGCTTCGATACGCAATTCCACGATGCCGCTGTTCTCGGAATTCTACCGCGTGCTCATGATGACCCTGTCATCTGCACTTGAACAGGTAAGCAACGTCAAGAAGATGCAGAAGATGATCAGGACGCTTGATGAGATGTGGGTGTTCGATCCGATGACTCACGTGTATAACCGTGCGGGATTTTTCAAGTTTTCCGAAAAGATACTTGAGGAATCAAAACGTGACAGGGAAGATATGTTCTTTATCTTCATCGATCTTGACGGCCTTAAGAAGGTTAACGATGCTCTCGGCCATGAGACGGGAGACCGTATGATATGCGATATGGCGGATGTTCTTCGAAAGACAAGGGATAAGGAAGAACTTCTGATGAGATACGGCGGTGATGAGTTCGTTGTGTTCGGTAAAGGGCTGGAAAGGATCGAAGTTGCCGCATATGTCGAACGCATACGAAAGACGATGAGAGAGTTGAATGCCACAGGAGACCGGAAGTATACGCTCGATGCCAGCATAGGATATCACATGGTGCCGTTTGATAATGACAAACCGCTCAGTGCACTGATAGAACTGGCGGATCAGGAAATGTACAAGGAAAAGAGAGAAAAACACAAGAGATAGGCATTGCCTATCTCTTTCTTATCTCTATGCTGCCGCCGTTGGTCAGATCCTTGCCGTCGAGCAGAAGCAGTTTTTCCGCAAGCAGTTTTGAAAATCCCGCAAATATCGTACACATCGTTATCAGATCGTCCGTGTCGGTGGCACTTTCCGCGATAATATCCTTATGATCCAGGATCGGACCCGCCACAAGCCGGATCTGACCGAGAAAGTACTGTATTGTCTTTCGATGTCTGTCGGAATATCGTTCGTATATGTGTTCCACTTCCTCGTCGGAAATGTTCATCGGTATAATACGTGAGATCACTGCGATCGGAAGTATCTGTTTCATTGTGCAGATCATGACCAGATACGCGATGTGGATCCTGTAATACTTTTTCCTGACGGGCTCAGGCATGATCTTCGTACGGACGTAATTATTGATAGTAGCCGCCGTTATGATCTGCTCGTCCTTAAGCTCCGGGGGGAGATAATCAAGATACTCTTTCAGAAGGATGATGACCTGCTCCATATATAGGCCTATATCCGGGATCTCTTTCCATGACGGGAGCTTGAAATCCTCCAGATATTTTTCCCAGCGTCTGAGCTTCCCGGCAACAAGATCTTTGTCATAACTCATTGTATACCATCTCCTTGTAATACTCGTTTAATTATATCATTCCAATAACGAGATTTCATTATGTTTTTTCTATTGACATAGAGTAAGACTGTTGTTAATCTAATATCGTAAATTAGATGATATCGTGCCGTACATGATATGGCACGGCGCTTTCCGATGTATGGAGGGAATATGAGCGAATACGTTATTATGTCCGATACGGGCTGCGACATAGCATTTGAGACACTCAGAGACTGGGAAGTAGGCTTCAGGGGACTTACGTTTCATTTTGAAGACGGGATCGAACATCCCGAAGGCGAGATGTCGATGAGCGAGTTCTACAGCAGGATGAGAGGCGGAGATGTCAGCAAGACCAGCGCCGTCAATTCACAGAACTTTAAGGAGCTGTTTGAGGAGGCTTTAAAAGAAGGTAAGGACATATTGTATCTCGGATTTTCATCAGGCCTGTCAGCTACGTGCAACTCGGGTATGATGGCTGCCAACGAACTTCGTGAGGAATATCCGGACAGGAAGATCATTACGATAGACACGCTTGCCGCATCGGCCGGACAGGGACTTATTGTTTACTATGCGGTCGAAAAGAAAAGAAGCGGTGCCGATATCGAAGAGACGGCACAGTATGTGCGTGATATGATATTCAAACTTGCGCACTGGTTTACGGTTGATGATCTCGTATATTTAAAGCGCGGCGGAAGAGTCAGTGCGGCGGCTGCGTTTGCCGGCGGAGTACTCGGCATCAAGCCGGTCCTGCATGTTGACGATGAAGGACACCTTATCAATATGATGAAGGTCAGAGGACGCGAGCAGTCGCTTAAGACGATCGCGAAGAAATATATGGAGACGGCACAGGACCCGAAGGGAATATATTTTATCTCACACGGCGACTGTCTTGATGATGCAAAACTGCTTGAGAGTATGATAGTAGCGGAAGGCGGAAGCAAGTGCGCACTCATCACTTATGTCGGCGCCATAATAGGATCCCATTCCGGACCCGGAACGATAGCACTCTTTTTCCTTGCAAACGGAAGATAGATATCAGTCCGGTTGGTCTTCATTCGGTGTATGCTTAAAGAATCTGTCAGCCATCAGCAGTGCCGGAGGTACTGCGAGAAGATATGAAAGAGGCTGTGCTTCCTGAACGCCGGCAAGGCCGCGGAATATCGGAAGTACAATAAGAAGCGGAATGAACAATATTCCCCCGCGCAGTGACGAGAGCAATGTTGCGGGGATTTTTTTACCGCTTGACTGCATGAGCATTTCGGTGACCATGACTATGGGAAGGAACAACTGGGCAATGCACTGCAGCCGAAGAGCCCTGGTTCCGATCTCTATAACGGCGGGATCGTCCCTGAATATCCGGATGAGACTGCCCGAGAATATCATCGCAAATACGGTCAGGACAGCCAGTACAACCGTTGCAAGGAGAAGCGTAAAACGGTATGCCTCACGCTGGCGTTTGTATTTTCCGGCACCGTAGTTGAATGCGCATACGGGCTGGAATCCCTGGCCGATCCCGAGGGCGATGGCGAACAGAAAAAACGCCACTCTTGTAACTATCGTCATGGCGGATACACCGGCATCCATCGCATACTCGGCCGCTTTGAAATTGACCAGGATCGTTGCAAGGCTTCCGAGCCCCTGGCGCAGGAGTGAGGGAAAGCCCGTCCCGATTATCTCGGTGAGCATTTTGTCTTTGAATGTTATGTTTGAGAAGGCAAGTTTTGACTGTGTCTTTCCCGACAGGAACATATACAGAAGGATGGAAAAGCTTATCACCTGGGAAATGGCTGTGGACAGTCCTGCACCTGCTATACCCATATTCATGCCGAACATGAACAGTGCATCACCGCCGATATTGAGTATCCCGCCGGTCAGCAGGCCGAACATTCCGAGCTTTGCTCGGCCTTCGTATCTGAGCATGTTGTTGAGGGTAAAACTGGATGCGCAAAACGGCGCAACGAACATTATGTTGTTCAGATAATCCTTCGCGTAAGGTGCGATCGTTTCGGTACTGCCGAGCATGAAGATCAGTTTGTCTTCGAATATGAAACCGAATACGGCGATGAGTATACCGCTCGTAAATGAAGCGGCAAAACCGGTTGATGCCACACGGCTCGCTGCATCGGCATCACGCTCACCGAGCTTTCTTGACAGCATGCTTCCGGCACCCTGTCCGAACATAAAACCGAACGCCTGCATTATCGACATGAAGCCGAATACGACGCCCACTGCCCCGGAAGCGCTTGTCCCCAGCCTTCCGACGAAGGCGGTGTCCACGAGGTTGTATATCGTCGTTATCATCATGGACAGTATAGTCGGTATCGCCAGCGTGACTATGAGCCTGTGTACCGGGGATTTTGTCATTTTATCGTATTGGGCCTTGGCGGCCCTTGCTGACTGGTCCATGTCAGATATTATACCACGTTTGTTTACGGCATGTTATAATGCACGTTATGAATACGACACTGTGCTATATAAGGAATGAGAAAAACGAATACCTCCTGCTTCACAGGGTTGGAAAGCAGAACGATCTTAACGAAGGCAAGTGGATCGGCGTGGGTGGAAAATTCGAAGAAGGCGAGACGGCCGAAGATTGTCTTGTCCGTGAAGTATTTGAAGAGACAGGTCTGACGCTCACCCGATATCATCTTCACGGAGTGGTAAAGTTCATATCCGATGTATGGGAAAATGAGGATATGTATCTTTTTTCTGCCGACGGATATACCGGACAGTGCCACACCCGATGTGACGAAGGCATTCTCGAATGGGTAGAGGCCGGTAAGGTTTTGTCCCTTCCGACATGGGAAGGAGACAGGTATTTTGTCAAACCCCTTATCGAGGGAAGGGACAGGATAGACATGCTCGTTGAATATAAAGGCGATGATCTGGTAAGATGCGAGGATCTGACGGAGGATGTCATAATACACAGATCGTCGCTCATCGACAGTCCTCACGGATTTTCGACACGGCGCGGCGGAGTAAGTACCGGAATGTTTGAGTCATTAAACCTCGGCATGAACAGGGGCGATGACAGAGCGAGAGTAACAGAGAACTGGAGAAGATTCCTTGGAGAGGCCGGGATACCGGTGAGGAGCTTCGTATGCGGAAACCAGGTGCACGGCAGCCGCGTTGTCATAGCGGGAGAAGACGATCTTCGCCCGGCATACGGAGTATATCCGGACGGAAGGGATCTGATCGAATGCGACGGATATGTTACTGCATGTGCAAATGTACCGCTTGTGATATTTACAGCCGATTGTGTTCCGGTCCTTATGGAAGATAAAAATGCCGGAGTTGTCGGGGTTGTACACTGCGGCTGGAGGAGCACTGTCGCCGATATCGAAAAAAACGCAGTGGATGCGTTTGAATCACTCGGTTCGCGGCCGGGCAACATACATATTGCTCTCGGCCCCGCAATAGACAGGTGTTGTTTTGAGGTGGGAGCGGAAGTGATCGATGCGGTGACGGAGCTGATCGGAGATGATGCGGGCGGTTTTTATGATAAAAGCGGCGACAGGTATATGCTCGACCTTCGCGGAGTCGTAGCGCGGCGCTTTGAGATGCTCGGAGTAAAGCCGGAGAATATCGAAAGGGTCGGCGGATGTACGATGTGTGATCCCGGGATGTATTTTTCGCACAGGGGAACGAAGGGAAACCGGGGAAGCCTTGCCACGGTCATAATGAAACGGGAAGACTGACCGCCCGGCATTAAGTCGTAAAAGGAGGAAAAAGATGAGAAACACCAATGTAAAAATCGTCACGGCGGCTATGTTGGCGGCCATGACTGCGATCGCAACAATGGTCATCACGATACCGACAGCCGGAGGAGGCTATGTCAATATCGGTGATGCGATGGTCATTTTGTCGGGATGGATCCTGGGAGGTCCGTACGGAGCCCTTGCGGCGGGTATCGGATCCGCACTTGCGGATATCCTGTCCGGTTATGCGGTATATGCTCCCGCGACATTTGTCATCAAAGCACTGATGGGATTGACTGTCGGACTGCATACCAAGCTTTTTGCGGCAGTGAAGAACAAAACGGTATCGGTCATCCTTGTTTCGGCAGCCGCTGAGATTATCATGCTTGCGGGATATTTTGCATTCGAGGCGGTTATTCTCGGCATGGGTATGGCGGCAATGGCATCCGTTGCCGGAAATGCGGTTCAGGCTGTGGTCTGCCTTGTACTCGGGAATATTCTGATCCCGCTTGTTGCGAAGATAAATGCAGTCAAAACTCTGAGGGGATAAAAATTTTCATTTAATACCTATTGACAAGGTAGGTAATACATGATATAGTCCTCTAAAACCGCAGGAACACAAAACTTACGCCGGAGGATGAATATGTACGTAAGGGAAAACAATCTCCACGACAAGATATGGATGTGATGCCCTCGTCCGGGAGCTGATCCGGATCGAGGTCTTCAGGAAACTATTGATCACACCATACAGACAAAGGAGATAAAATATGAGCGATTACAGATTTGAGACATTACAGATACACGTAGGTCAGGAAGAACCCGATCCGGCATCGGATGCGAGAGCGGTTCCCATTTACCAGACGACATCATACGTTTTTAAGAACAGCAAACACGCTGCAGACCGTTTCGGACTTGCCGATGCGGGTAACATTTACGGAAGACTGACCAATTCAACACAGGATGTTCTTGAGAAGAGGCTTGCCGCACTTGAGGGCGGAAGTGCAGCACTTGCACTTGCATCCGGAGCCGCTGCGATCACATATACGATCGAAGCACTTGCAGGCGGCGGCGGACACATCGTTGCACAGAAGACGATCTACGGCGGCAGCTACAATCTTCTGGCACACACGCTTCCGTTATACGGAATAAATACAACATTTGTGGATGCACATGATCTTTCCGAAGTTGAAGCTGCGATAAAAGATGATACGAGAGCCATATATCTTGAAACACTCGGAAATCCCAACAGTGACATTCCCGATATCGATGCGATAGCTGAGATAGCTCATAAACACGGACTGCCCGTTGTCGTTGACAACACATTCGGAACACCGTTCCTTATAAGACCGATCGAACACGGTGCTGACATAGTTGTTCATTCCGCAACAAAGTTCATAGGGGGTCACGGAACGACACTCGGCGGAATCATAGTCGAGTCCGGAAAGTTTAACTGGAAGGCAAGCGGAAAATACACGGCAATAGCCGATCCCAATCCGAGCTACCACGGTGTATCGTTCTATGATGCGGTCGGTCCGGCAGCATTTGTAACATATATCCGTGCGATCCTCTTAAGAGATACAGGTGCGACGATCTCACCGTTTAACGCATTCTTACTCCTTCAGGGAGTTGAGACGCTTTCGCTGCGGCTTGAGAGACATTCCGAGAATACGAAAAAGGTTGTTGAGTATCTGTCTAAGCATCCGAAGGTTGCTAAGGTTAACCATCCGTCATTGCCGGATCATCCCGATCATGCGCTGTATCAGAAGTACTTCCCCAACGGAGGCGGTTCGATATTCACATTCGAGATCAAGGGCGGTCAGGAAGCGGCATGGGCTTTTATCGACAATCTGAGGATCTTCTCGCTTCTTGCAAACGTAGCGGACGTAAAGAGCCTTGTGATCCACCCGACCTCAACTACACATTCGCAGCTTAGCGAGCAGGAACTTGCGGAGCAGAACATTACCCCCGGAACTATCCGTCTGTCGATCGGAACAGAGCATGTCGATGACATAATCGCTGATCTTGAGAACGGTTTTGCCGCGATATAAAACGCGGATGTTTCTTATTGACTTTTGCCCATAGTGAGCGTATATTTCTCTATGGGCAAAGGGGCCATAATGTGTTTATGGTCCCTTTTTTTATTTTTTTGCGACCGAACGTATTTTGAAGCTGCGGTCAAATAACGGAGGAAACGATCATGGTAAAAGCTGTTGTCGGAGCCAACTGGGGCGATGAGGGCAAAGGTAAGATCACTGACATGCTGGCACAGAACGCCGATGTTGTTGTAAGATTTCAGGGCGGTGCCAACGCGGGACATACGATCAAGAACAAGTACGGCAAGTTCGCTCTTCACACACTCCCTTCGGGTGTGTTTAACGAGAATACCGTGAACATAATCGGAAACGGTGTAGCACTTAACATACCGATCCTTATCGGAGAACTCGAAGGCATCATCGCAAAGGGTGTTCCGAAGCCGATAGTTCTCATTTCGGAACGCGCACAGATGATCATGCCGTATCATATAAAGTTTGATGAATATGAAGAGGAGCGTCTTGCGGGAAGATCATTCGGTTCGACCAAATCAGGCATTGCGCCCTTCTATTCGGATAAGTTCGCAAAGATAGGATTTCAGGTCAGTGACCTTTGGGATGCCGAAGAGGATCTGAAGGAAAAGATCAGAAATGTGTCCGTACAGAAGAACGTGCTTCTCGAGCATCTGTATCACAAGCCTCCGATCGATGTTGAAGAGACTTACGCTACGCTCATGAAGTACAGGGATATGATCGCACCGTTTGTGTGTGATGTTTCATCTTATTTGAACGACGCGATAAAAGGCGGCAAAACGATCCTTCTCGAGGGACAGCTCGGAACCCTCAAGGACTGCGACCACGGAATATATCCTATGGTAACGTCATCAAATACCATAGCGGCATATGGCGGAGTGGGATGCGGGATACCGCCTTATGAGATCAAACAGGTCATCTCTGTATGTAAGGCTTATTCATCTTCCGTAGGAGCAGGGGAATTTGTCAGCGAGATAAAAGATGAAGCGGTTGCGGATGAACTCCGCAGACGCGGCGGCGACGGAGGAGAATACGGCGCAACGACCGGAAGGCCGAGAAGGATGGGATGGTTTGACTGTGTTGCGAGCAAGTACGGATGCCGTCTTCAGGGTACAACGGATGTGGCATTTACGGTTCTGGATGTGCTCGGATATCTTGATGAGATCCCCGTATGTACCGGTTATGAGATAGGCGGCGAGGTGACCGACCAGTTCCCGGTAACAAGACTCCTTGCCCAGGCAAAGCCCGTGTATGAAAAGCTTCCCGGATGGAAATGCGATATAACCGGTATACGCGAATACGAAAAGCTTCCGGAAAACTGCAGGAAATACATAGAGTTTATCGAAAAGAAGATCGGTTATCCGATCACCATGATATCCAACGGTCCGGCAAGGGATGATATCATATATCGCACCCCCGATTCTTTCTAGACGGGCCGGTTTGAGAAGGCGCTTTGCAATACATTGCGAAGCGCCTTTTTAAATGCGCGGCTGTTGAACATCACGGCTTTTTCCAATATAATACTGTTTATGGATCTGCATAGCGGATCGGACCTGACACAGTCGGAGAGATGTTATGAACGATAACAGCCAGCAGAATACAAGAATCCATAATACTGTCGTGATCATAATCACCATAGGCGCACTCAGTGCGATCGTGGAAAGCATTACGCAGGGATGGGAGTTCTGGGTACCTCCGCTTATCGCGGTCGGTCTTGTTGCGTGCTGGATAATGCACATTCTCCAGTACAGGCAGAGCACGTTTCGGGAGACTTATTATCTTATCTTTGCCATGCTCATGGCATTCTATCATGGCGTACACGAAACCAGTTTTTTTGATCTTGTCATAGTATCGGTTCTTCTTATGGTCACGGTCACGCTTTTAAGAAGGCCCGTTTTTCTCAATATACTTCTTACAGAGTTTTTTGTTATGGTCATTATGCAGCTGTTCATGGGGATCAGGAACGGCACTCTTATATTTGATTCGCTGACCGTTTCAAGGATACTTCTTCATGTGGTCATAGAGATGATCATATTCCGTGTGCTTCACGATGTTATCAGAAACGATATGGCAGATACGAGGGAGCTGGAGCGCAGGAACGCGGAAAAAATGAGAGAGAAGAGCGACATGGAGGATTTTCTTGTCAACATTTCCCATGAACTGCGTACACCTGTCAATGTCATAAACGGGCTGTCAGCGATCATAATGAAGAAAGAGGACAGGGATGATGTTGCATCGATAAACGATGCGGGGATACGTCTGGGACGTCAGATAGACGATATCCAGAATTACAGTGAGATACAGCGCAGAGACGTTATACTTGAAGAAGGCAATTACATGATAACGTCGATGATAAACGATATCATAGCAGGATATTCCTATTATCAGAAGGACTCGGGAAAGGAACTGATAGTGGACCTGGATCCGAATGTTCCGTCCGTAATGTACGGTGATGCCGGAAGGATAAACAAGATACTCGGCCATCTTCTTGACAACGCATTTAAGTTTACCCTAAAGGGTGCGGTCTATCTGAGGATATCCACGATAAAGCACGCGGATACCACAAACCTCGTGATCGAAGTTACCGACAGCGGAATAGGTATGTCGGCTGATGAGATAGCAAAGATCAACTACGGGATGTATCAGAGCAGCAGAGGAAGGGACAGAAGTACCGGAGGTATAGGACTGGGTCTTCCGATCATTTACGGATTTGTACGGTGCATGAACGGTTTTATCCGTATCGAGAGCGAAAAGAAAAAGGGCACAAGTGTCGTTGTCACTCTGACCCAGACCGTTATTGATCCGACGCCGTGCCTCGTATTAAAGAGCGATCTTGTACCGGGTGTAGTATTCCATTTTGATCAGCACGGCCGCAGCGGATCGAAGACGCTCGAATTCTACAGGAAGATGGCGGCAAACATTGCGCAGGATCTTAGGATAAACATGTATTTTGCAACATCTGCCGCGGAGGTTTCAAAGCTTGCGGACAGAGGTGATATAACTCACATTTTTGTCGGAGAGAGGGAATATACGAAGGACAGGGCGTTATATGACAGTCTTTCCGAAAAAACAACAGTTGCCGTCAGCACACCGGGATCATTTGTGTCGCAAAACGGCCGGATCACTGTTATTCCCATGCCGCTTTGTGCCGTGCAGATCATACGTGTTTTAAACGGAGAGGCGGGGATAATACATACATCGGAATCACTGCTTGAGCGTCCGGTATTTAGCGGCGTTAAAGCACTCGTTGTCGATGATGAGCCGATGAACCTGATCGTTGCGCGCGGACTGTTTAAGGAATACAACATGTCGGTCGACACTGCATCTTCCGGAGCTGAAGCGATCAGGAAATTTACGGAAAATGATTATGATGTGGTGTTCATGGATCACATGATGCCGCAGATGGACGGTATCGAGGCTGCGAAGAGGATAAAAGATGTTGCCCTGCAGCAGCAAAAGACGGCAAGAGTGATCGCGCTTACCGCGAATGTCGTCAGCGGTGCAAAAGAGATGTTTATTCGCGAAGGTTTTGCGGGATTTATCGGGAAGCCGATCGACATTAATGAATTCGAACGTACCATGAGCAGAGTCCTTCCCGGCATGACTCATACGACGAATGAGAGGGGAGGACGGGTATGAAACTTCGCAAGTTCATTCGAAACATCATATCGGATCCTTCGAGGAATCTCCAGGAGCGTGTGTTCATCATGTTCACGCTGGCTTCGATCGGTGTCTGTGCCCTTGCTTTTATCGGAGATGTGCTGTATGCCGACAGTATTGTCGAGATACTGACACTTCTGTTTACGACCGTGACTGTTCCGTTCATCACACTGTTCAGTGTCAGATACGGAAAGGCTAAGGAAGCCACCATATTCATATCGTTTGCACTTATCTTCATAATACTTCCGGTCGTGTTCTTTTTCGGCGGCGGAACGAACGGGGCGCTCATTCCCTGGCTGATATTTGCATATCTTTATATGGGACTTGTTCTGTCCGGACGCTGGCGTATCGCCGCTTTGATCACGTATACCGTTCTGGTCTGCGCTGCATTTACTTACGATTACTTCCATCCGGAGCTGGTCGTGCGGTACTCGAGGGAGATACATCATCTGGATACTTTCCTTGCCGTAGTGGAGGTCGGGTATGTGTGCTTTATCATGACATGGTTCCAGAACCGTCTGTTCACCCATGAGAATGAAATGGCAAAGGAGGAGACAAAGAAAGTCGAAGAACTCGGGAAAAACCAGAACCGTTTCTTCTCCAACATGAGCCATGAGATCAGAACTCCCATAAACTCCATTCTCGGTATGAACGAGATAATACTGAGAGATCCCGATGCAACCGAATCCATAAGGAAGGACGCACAAAGCATTGAGGGTGCGGGGCGCATGCTTCTTGCACTCATAAATGACATACTCGATTTTTCAAGGATAGAAGCCGGTAAGATGGATATAGTACCGGTGAACTACAGTATCGCCTCCCTTGTATCCGATATAGTGAACATGGTCCGGGGCCGTGCGGAAGAAAAGGGGCTTAAGTTCAATGTGGAACTGGATCCGTCAACACCTGCGGAACTGTACGGCGATGAGATACGTATCAAGCAGATACTGGTAAACCTGCTGAACAATGCCGTCAAATATACGGCGGAAGGCAGCGTTACTCTTCATATTGAAAGGGAGAGTTTAGAGGGTGACCAGGTTGTAATGATCTTCTCTGTTTCCGACACCGGAATGGGTATCAAGCAGGATGTTATACCGTACCTGTATGATGCTTTCAGAAGAATGGATGAGGGAAGGAACGCGAAGATAGAGGGAACCGGACTCGGACTTTCGATAGTCAAGCAGCTTGTGGATCTTATGGGCGGCAGGATATCGGTGGACAGCATATACACCCAGGGTTCCACCTTTACGGTAACGCTGCGCCAGAAGGTTGCGAGAAGCGATGCGGTCGGTACGATAGACATTGACAGTTATCAAAAGAGCCGCGCGAGCAAGGCGTATAAATCTTCGTTTGTTGCGCCCGATGCAAGGGTGCTCATCGTCGATGACAGCACGATGAACCTGAAGGTTGAAAAGAAACTTCTTGAAGGTACCAGGATAGTTGTGGATACTGTCACATCCGGCGCCGAAGCGCTTAATATGACGCGAACGGAGCGATACGATGTAATCCTGATGGATCATCTGATGCCTGAGATGGACGGTATCGAGTGCATGCAGCAGATAAGAAAGCAGGCCGGCGGACTGAACAACAGGATCCCCATCATAGTGCTCACCGCCAATGCGGAGGGTGAGAACAGACAGTTGTATGCGCAGAGCGGATTCGAAGATTATCTGTTAAAACCGGTAACGGGGCAGCAGCTTGAAGAGATGCTCCTGGCACATCTTCCGGCGTCGAAGGTTGAGCGTGACATACACAGGGATGAAGCGGGCACGGGTATGATTACGTCGAGGGATTACAGCCGTAAGATACCGGTAATAGTAACATGTGCGGGAACGTGCGATCTTCCGCCGCGGATCGTCGGGAAATATCAGATCGAAACAATACCTTATACGATAGCTTCGGACGGGCGTACATTCTATGACGGAGTTGAGACATCAGGAGATGAACTTGTCAGATATATTTCCGAAGGAAAAAAATTCACGTGCGATCCTCCTACGGTTGAGGAGTTCAGGATGTTCTTCGGCAGATGCTTAAAGTATGCGCACAATCTTATATATATATCCGCAGCATCGGGCATAAGTCCGGAGTATGCAAGGGCGTGTGATGCCGCAAGATCATACGGGAACGTGGCTGTTATAGATGCCGAGTGCTGTTCGACTGCAGTCGGGTTTTTGATACTCATTGCCCAGAGAATGGCCACAAGCGGTGAGACTTTTGAAAACATCATCGAACAGATTGAGAAGATAAAAAAGAGGATAGTCTGCTCGTTCGTACTCGACAGCATATATTATTACGGTAAGAACAGACCTGTCAGGGAAGGCATTGCGATCTTCATGAGAGCACTGGGCATTCGCGCCATGATCAGATACAAAAACGGAGGGTTCGGTGTTGACCGTTACGTTATAGGCGATTTTGACAGATATTACAAAAAGTTCATCGATCACCTGCTGCCCACGTTTGAGACTCCGGTCAAAGAGATGGCGGTGGTCGTTTATGCCGAGATGACACAGGAACAGAAGGATAAGATAGAAGAGTATCTGAAGAAAACATACGGATTTGAACGGATACTGTTCCAGCGTACGTCATGCGTTCTTCCGATCCATATGGGGATCGATGCATTTTCGGTCATTTTCATGCTTGAGGGTGATTACCGGTACAACCTTTCAAAACTGTTTGAAGATGATGAGGCTGCAGTACAGACTCAGGAAGAGGATCAGGATATCCCATCCGGCTCAGACGATGATACACAGGAATCAACTGACGGCGGAAAATGGTACGACGGCCTGCCGGAAATAGATCCTGTGACCGGCCTGAGGAACACGGGCTCTGAAGAGACGTACCTTGAGGCGGCAAAGGAGTTTTACTCTTCGATAGAAGAGGATATCGAACAGATAAACAGATACTGCAAAGAGCGGGACTGGCACAATTATACCGTCAAGGTCCATGCCCTTAAGACCAAGGCTCTTCTGATCGGCGCGACGCTTCTGGCAGATGAGGCGCTCATGCTTGAGAAGGCGGGTAAGAGCGGTGATGCTGATCATATCGAAAAAAACAATGATGCGCTGGTCCGTCATCTTGGGCAATATACGGAAATACTGAAGGTATTACGGGAAAGCGACCGGGAGGCAACGGATAAGTGAAACCTCTTTTTAATAAAAAGCATATGAACAGAAACAGCCTTCTGCAGCTGGTATTCGGGATATCGGCAGCTTTACTTACCGTTGTTTTGATCGCATTTGCCGTCCGGATCGATGAGGGCGGAGTCGAGGATATGCGTCCGTTCGTTAACGGCTGGACTGCCGGTGACGGGAAAGAGTATGACATATCACAACTGAGGGTTGATGAGAGCGGGATATCTCCTCTGCTGCAAAAACGGCTCCCGGAAAACATACAGGACAGCGATGACCTGTGCTTTGAATCATCAAATGTAAATGTTTATGTTCTTGTGGAAGGTCACGAGATCTATTCGTTCGAGTCGAAGGAAAACCTGACCGGAAAGGGTTACGGAACTGCATATCATGAGGTGGGGCTCGGAAGGGATCATGCAGGAAAGACAATAGAACTGTATTTTACGAACTGTAATCCGAAGTATTCTTCAAAACGCGGATATATCACCAATATGTATCTGGGCCCCGCTGCTTCATATATTCATATGGAATTGAAAAGCAACGCGTTGGCTCTTGTGGCCTCGGGACTAATATTGTTCTTCGGAATCGTGTTCCTTCTTATCAGCCTTGTCGTATCCGACAGGGAAAGGCTCCCTTTTGACGTATCATATCTCGGGATGGCATCCGTACTGATAGGTGCCTGGCTCATGGCACTTACAAATGTATACCAGCTCGTTACGGATCATATATATGTCGTACGTGTGCTGAACAGATTTCTGATACTTCTTGCCGGAGCACCGCTTGTCGGTTTTTTCAATTCTCTTACCAGAAAAAAGAGGCGTATATATACCCTTACGGCATTTGGCTCAAGTGTGCTGCTGATCGCCATTCTGCTCATACTCAGGTTTGCGGCCGGGGTCGATATGATGCAGTCGTTCCAGAAGGTATTGATGATCTTTTATGCCGTGGTGATAATCTCGACACTCGTTATGATCATCGAGAACGAACGGTTCTGCCACAGAAGCGGCATTGCGTCGGGCATGAAGTTTTATTACGTTGCGATCGCTGTATTTATAGTATGTGCGCTGGCTGATTATGCCCTGTATTCCACCAAACGGTTATTCGGAAACACATACGGTGCCCTGACAAGTTTCGGAACGTTCATTCTTGTGCCGGTGGCATTGATACAGTTCATCAGATGGTGGACCAAGGACCGTGAGGTCATCGAAAGGGAACGTTTCACGAACAGGGCATTGCAGTATGCACTCTCGTCAGACTCCCCGGATGAGAGCATACGTCTGATGCTCGAATATATGGGCAAAGAACTCAAGTGCAAGAGAGCGATCGTGTTCGAGGATATGCATAACGGCAGATTTGCGGGTAAATACGGATGGCTCGATCAAAGTCTCGGGAACAGATCCATTGATCTTCTGTATCTTCCGTACAGGGGATTTGTGGAAGAGGTTTTAAGATCATATTCGGAAAATGGCAACAGGTTCCTGATATCGGATATGGAAGAGTACCGGGATGTCGATCAGAACATTTATAATCTTCTAAGATCGTATAATGCAGACAGTGCCGTGGTCAATCCGCTCGAGGTCGACGGCGATGTGACCGGACTTCTGGTCCTTCTCGATCTGCCTGCCAATCTGATCGAAGAGGCAACGTCGGTTGCGGCGCTGACTTCTTATTTCCTGTCACAGCTTATTTTACGTCGTGACGATCAGAAGAGGATGAGAACGTATACGTACAACGACTCGCTCTCGGGAGCCGGAAACAGACGTGCATACGAAGAGTTTGTCAAAAACGGACTTGATATGGCATCTCCGTTCGGATATATTTCATGTGAGATATGCGATCTTGATAAGATAAGCGAAGAAGAGAGCCTTGAAGCCGGAGATAAAAAAGTCATCGATACGGTCGAGATGCTCTCCGACATATTCGGAAAAGAGAATGTTTACCGTATGGTCGGATCGAGATTTGCGGCATTCGGTTTTGAAACCGATGAAACATATTTTTGCGACGATGTCGCTAAATTCGAAAAGAAAGCTGCCGAAGCCGGGATCAGTGTAAATGTCGGATACGTGTACTGTCAAAACGGTACGACCGACATGCAGAGGGTCATCAGGACTGCCGGCGAGAGGATAAAAGGAGGAAAACAATGAGTACACAAATCGAAACAAAATGTCTTCATGCGGGATATGAGCCCGGGAACGGAGAACCCAGACAGCTGCCGATATGGCAGAGCACAACATGGAAATACGCAACGAGTGATGACATGGGTGCACTGTTCGATCTTGAAGCCGAGGGCTATTTTTATACGAGACTTCAGAATCCCACAAATGACATGGCCGCAAAAAAGATCGCAGCTCTTGAAGGCGGATATGCGGGCATGCTCACTTCATCCGGACAGGCAGCGAACTTTTTTGCAGTGTTCAATATATGCGAAGCCGGGGATCACTTTATAGCGTCCTCATCGATCTACGGAGGAACATACAACCTCTTTATGGTCACAATGGCGAAGATGGGTATTGAATGTACTTTTGTCGACCAGACTCTTCCTGAGGAAGAACTGGCGAAATATTTCAAGCCCAATACGAAAGCGGTGTTTGGTGAGACCATCACCAATCCGACGTGCAGTGTACTTGATATAGAAAAGTTCGTACGCCTTGCGCACAGCCACGGAGTACCCCTTATAGTCGATAACACGTTTGCGACTCCCGTAAATTGCAGACCGATCGAATGGGGTGCCGATATAGTCACGCATTCGACCACGAAGTATATCGACGGTCATGCGGTATCTGTCGGAGGAGCGATAGTTGACAGCGGAAACTTTGACTGGATGGCTCACGCCGAAACGTTTCCGGGCCTGACTACTCCCGATGAGAGTTATCACGGGATAGTATATGCCGAAAAGTTCGGGAAGGGTGCCTATATCACGAAGGCGACCGCACAGCTTATGAGGGATTTCGGATGCATACAGTCGCCTCAGAATGCATTCTATGTAAACACGGGACTTGAATCACTCCATGTCAGGATACAGCGTCACTGCGAGAACGCGCTAGCGGTCGCAACATTCCTTAAAGGCCATGAAAAGGTTGCGTGGGTACACTATCCGGATCTTCCCGATGACGAGTATCATGAACTTGCGAAGAAGTATCTCCCGAAGGGAAGCAGCGGAGTTCTGTGTTTTGCCGTGAAGGGAGGAAGGGATAAGTCGATAGAATTCATGGACAAGTTAAAACTTGCCACGATCGCAACCCATGTTGCCGATGCGAGAACATGTCTGCTGCATCCCGCCAGCCATACACACCGCCAGCTGTCCGAACAGCAGCTTATCGAAGCAGGCATATCGCCGGATCTGATCCGTTATTCGGTGGGACTTGAAAATGCAGATGATCTGATCGCGGATCTTGCGCAGGGGCTTGATGTGATCTGATTTTTTGCTTGTGTAATAAAAAAAACTGCATTATAATCTAACCGACAAAGGCGTCATGATGTTTCATGGCGCCTTCATTTTTAAAGGATAAGAAGATCAAAGGATAAGAAAACACGTTTTACAGGAGGGTAACATGCGAAAAGAAGACATACAGAGGATGATCGAAGAAGAGGGAGTCGAGTTTATCAGGCTTCAGTTCACGGATATTTTCGGAAGGCTGAAAAACCTGGCGGTAACCCCGGTCCAGATGGAAAAGGTTTTCGCAAACGGGTATTCGTTCCAGGGATCGGCGATGTACGCGAATGTCCGCGAGCTCGATGACAGGCTGTATCTGTATCCTGATCTTGATACTTTTACGATACTTCCGTGGAGACCGCAGCAGGGAAAGGTTGCCAAGATCATCTGCGATGTATGCTACATGGACGGTACGCCCTTTGAGGCCGGATCCAGATACATACTCAAACAGGCGTCTGAAAATGCCGCTAAGGCAGGGTATTCGATGATAGTAGATCCGGAATGTGAGTTTTTCCTGTTTCATACCGATGAGAACGGTCTGCCCACGACAACGAGCCACGAGCGTGCCGAGTATATGGATGTAGGACCTTCCGATTTCGGAGAGAATGCCAGAAGGGATATCGTGCTGATGCTCGAGGATATGGGCTTTGAGATCGAGTCATCGCTCCATGAGCATGCTCCCGCACAGCATGAGATAGATTTTAAGGAAGATGAAGCTCTTGCCATGGCCGATTCGATCCAGACTTTCAAGTTTGCGGTAAGGTCCATAGCCAAACGTTTCGGACTGTATGCCACGTTCATGCCCAAGCCGCGTCAGGATGTTGCCGGATCCGGAATGCATATGAACCTGAAACTTGTAAGGGACGGGAAAAATATTTTCATGAACGAGAACGGCGAGGCATCGGATGAGGCACGGTGGTTTGCCGGCGGTATTATGGAGCACGCACGGGCACTGTGTGCCATAACGGATCCTTCGGTCAATTCGTATAAAAGACTCCTGTCCGGATATGATGCACCGTTTATGATCACGTGGGCCGATAAGGGCGAGAAGGCGCTTGTCAATATCACCAGGGAGATAGACGACGTTAAGATAGAACTGCGTTTCCCCGACGGATCCGCAAATCCCTATCTTGTATTTGCCGCATGCCTTGCGGCGGGGATAGACGGTATCAGGAAGCAGACGGCATTGGGAACAAAATGCTGTGATGCCGATCCGGAATCGACTCCGACACTTCCCGAGGATCTGAAGGAAGCGCTTGCCGAACTTGAAAAAGACGATGTTATCAAAAACGCACTCGGCGATACGTTCATAAACGATTACTTAAAGGTTAAGCGCGATGAGTGGAGAGCGTTTGTAAGAGAAGTCACACAGTGGGAGATCGATAATTATCTTACGAGGATCTGAGGCCGAAGCCGGGGAGATTATATGGGCGCAATACTTGTGGCAATGCCCAAACATGACGACTCGGAACGGATAGCCAGGATGATCAGGGGCAGTGATATCTGGGAAGACGTATTCATATGCGATACGGGTTCCGAGATACTGCGCCGCATAGAGGATATGGATATAAGCCTTGTTCTGTGCACGCGAAGAATGTGTGACATGGGATATGAGGAACTGTATGAATATATGCCGGCGGCGACAAACATGCTGCTTCTTACGAAAGATAACCGTATCGATCTGTTCTCGAGCAATATAGTGGTCCTTCAGATACCGTTTAAGAGCGCGGATCTGATCAACAGCATGCGCATGCTGCTTCCGGAGGGATACAGAAGGCGCAGTGCGAAGTCCGCACGTTCCGTCGGCGATAAGATCACGATCGATAAAGCCAAGATGCTTCTTATGGACAGGAATAATATGACTGAGGCGGAAGCATACCGGTATATGCAGAAAAACAGCATGGATATGGGACGTACGCTTGCCGAGACGGCACATATGATATTGTCGCTCGGAGGCGGATGATGGATCAAATGGTCATGTTTGAGGTGAAAAAATGGTAAAACTTAATGAAAACTATCAGAAACTGCAGGGCAGCTATCTGTTTTCACAGATAGCCAAAAAGGTTAATGCTTATGCTGCACAAAATCCCGACAGAACGATCATACGTCTCGGCATAGGGGATGTTACAAGACCGCTGACGCATTCTGTGATCAGCGCGCTTCATTCGGCGGTTGACGAGATGGCCGATGAGAAAACGTTTCGAGGATATGCCCCGGATCTGGGTTATGATTTTCTGCGTCATGCGGTGTGCGAAAATGATTACAGGGCACGCGGCTGCAACATATACGAAGATGAGATATTCATATCCGACGGTGCAAAACCGGATTCGGGAAACATACAGGAGATATTCGACGATGACAATGTTGTCGGTGTGTGCGATCCGGTATATCCCGTTTACGTGGATTCAAATGTGATGGCGGGACGCTGCGGGGATTTTGATGAAAAGACGGGCAGATATGACAGGATCGTCTATATGCCGTGCACGGCGGAAAACGGATTCGTGCCGGAACTGCCGCAAAAACGGTGTGACATCATCTATCTGTGCTTTCCGAACAATCCGACCGGTGCCGTGATCAGGAAAGAAGAGCTGCAAAAATGGGTGGATCATGCAAATGCGAACGGGTCCGTTATCATATTTGATGCGGCATATGAAGCTTATATAAAAGATCCCGGTGTTCCGCATTCCATATACGAATGCAGCGGGGCGAGAGAGTGCGCGATAGAACTTCATTCGTTCTCGAAAAATGCCGGATTCACCGGACTGCGACTTGGATATGCCGTTGTGCCCAAAGACCTTGTGAGGGACGGTGTATCGCTTAATTCGCTCTGGGCGAGAAGGCATGCCACCAAATACAACGGAGCACCCTATATCGTGCAGCGGGCAGGCGAGGCGGTGTATTCGGAAGCGGGAAAGGCAGAGATACGCGCTCTTGTGGATTATTACATGGAAAATGCCGCAGTCATATTATCCGGCTTGAAAAAAGCGGGTTATACGGTGTCGGGCGGAACGGATTCGCCGTACATCTGGCTTAAGACTCCCGATGATATGTCGAGCTGGAAATTCTTCGATCAACTGCTTGAGAACGCAGGTGTTGTCGGCACTCCGGGAGTGGGATTCGGCGCATGCGGTGAAGGCTATTTCAGACTGACGGCTTTCGGAAGCCATGAGAATACGGCAAAAGCCGTTGAAAGGATATGCGCTCTGTAAGATCTTACATATCGTTACCGGTAAAAAAGATGCATGCAATATGCATCTTTTTTCGTTATGTCAAGTTAGGAGAACATCAAATGTCAAGATACAATTTCTGTAACTTGACATACCGTGATGATATAACTTGACATATAATGTCCGGCGGGTATAATGATATTTGTACACGGGTCAAGGATGTATACAACATATGGTGCCGTAAAGCTTTTTGCGAATGCTTTCGGTACAAATCATGGCGGTGGATTATGAAAGATTTTATTGACGTTCATGAAGCATCGGTCAGGTGGGACATGACGGAGCGCAGGATCACGATGCTGTGCCGCGACGGAAAGATCGCCGGGGCAAAAAAGAAGGGGAAACTGTGGTACATACCGGACAGGGCCCCGAAGCCGTTTGACGGCAGGACAAAAGAAGCACATCAGAGCATGAAGCAGAAGAAAACAAAGGAGAGGACAGTTATGGGCAAGTATTTCGGTACAGACGGTTTCCGTGGCAAGGCAGGAGAAGTGCTGACGGCGGAGCATGCGTTCAAAATCGGACGTTTTCTCGGAGCGTACTACGGAAAGGAAAGACCTGCGAAGATCGTTATAGGAAAGGATACTAGAAGATCTTCCTATATGTATGAATCGGCACTCTCGGCAGGCATTACCTCATCGGGCGGAGATTCATATCTTTTGCATGTTACGACGACTCCGTGCGTAAGCTACATTACAAGAACGGAAGGATTTGACTGCGGGATAATGATCTCGGCCAGCCACAATCCGTATTTTGACAACGGTATCAAGCTTATGAACTCCGAAGGCGAGAAAATGGAAGATGAAGTACAGGATCTCGTTGAGAAGTTCATTGATGACGAGATAGATGATGTTAAGTGGGCAACCGATGACAGGATAGGACGTACCATCGATTTCTATTCGGGACGTAACCGTTACATAGGATATCTGACCGGTATAGCTCCCGTATCGTTTGAAAAATGCAAGGTTGCGCTTGACTGCGCGAACGGAAGCTCATGGATGATCGGGCGTGCGGTATTTGATGCGCTCGGCGCGAAGATCAGCGTTATGAACGATTCACCCGACGGCGTGAACATAAACCTTAATGCGGGTTCGACTCATATAGAGGGCCTTCAGAAATATGTAAGGGACAACAAGGTTGATGTGGGCTTTGCATTTGACGGTGATGCGGACAGATGTCTTGCGGTAGATGAATACGGCGACGTTGTAAACGGTGACATGATAATGTACATCTGCGCCAAGCATTTCAAGAATAAAGGCCTTCTGCCGGACAATACGGTCGTTACGACGGTCATGTCCAATTTCGGACTTTACAAAGCGTTCGACAAGATAGGCATAGATTATGAGAAGACCAAGGTCGGCGACCGTTATGTTTATGAGAACATGAAAGAGAACGACCATATGATAGGCGGTGAGCAGAGCGGACACGTGATCTTCAGAAAATATGCCCATACCGGCGACGGACTTGTTACGGCTATCATGCTCATGACGGTACTTGTGGAGACAAAGCTTCCGCTTTCCGTACTGGCATCGGAAGTTAAGATGTATCCCCAGGTGCTCAAGAACGTTGAGGTCGATGATAAGGAAAAGACGCTTGAAGATCCCGCCGTTAAGAAGGCAGTGGATGAGGCATCGGCCTTCCTTGGAAACGACGGACGTGTCCTTCTTCGTGCTTCGGGTACCGAACCGGTACTTCGTGTCATGTCGGAAGCACAGACATACAAGGACTGCGAAAAATGTGTTGATGATATCATAGAATCAATGAAGACTTCGGGACATCTCGTAAAGGTCAGATAGGAGGAAAACATGAAGTGTACGATAAACGATCTGTATGATCTGTCTCATTCCAAGGCAGGAGATTATCTCAAAGGTTTTACATATCCGTGGGAGGCGCTTGAAGGGATCAAGGAACTGATACTTAAGATCGGTGCAACGCTTCCGGCCGATGAGTACGATCATCCCGAAGAGGATGTGTGGATCGCCAAGGATGCAAAACGTTATCCCAACAACTACATAGGAGGACCGTGCATCATAGGTCATGAGACGGAGATACGTCCGGGTGCATTCATAAGAGGTTCGGCACTTGTGGGGGACAACTGTGTTGTCGGCAATTCAACCGAACTTAAGAACGTCATACTGTTCGATAATGTACAGGTGCCTCATTACAATTATGTCGGAGATTCGATCCTCGGCTACAAATCCCACATGGGAGCCGGTTCGATAACAAGTAACGTAAAATCCGACAAGAAGCTCGTAGTCATCAAGGACGGTGATGAGAAGATCGAGACCGGACGCAAGAAGGTCGGAGCGATGCTCGGCGACAGAGTTGAGGTGGGATGCAACAGCGTTTTAAATCCCGGAACGGTCATAGGAAGGGATTCAAATGTTTATCCGGTTTCCTGCGTACGCGGAGTGATACCCGCAAACAGCATCTACAAGGAAGCCAGAAAGATAGTTGTTAAGGAAAACTGATAAGAGTCATACAAATGGGAGGAAGTAACATGAGAGTAATAGTGGCAGACACATATGAAGAAGGCGCAAAGAAAGCAGCGGACGTGATCGAGAAGCTTGTACGCGAAAATCCGGAATGTACGCTCGGACTTGCTACGGGATCAAGCCCTGTCGGCATGTACAAGGAACTTGCAAGAAGGTGCAAAGAGGAAGGTCTTGATTTTTCCAAAGTTCATTCCGTAAATCTTGACGAATATGTCGGACTTGAGCCGACACATCCCCAGAGTTACAGATATTTCATGGATGATAATCTGTTCAACCACATCAATATCGACAAGGCCAACACGTATGTTGCAAAGGGAGTCGGAGATGTTGAAGCAAACCTCAAAGAGTTTAACGACATCCTTGATAAGACCGATATAGATCTTCAGGTTCTCGGAGTAGGACCGGACGGACATCTCGGATTCAACGAGCCCGGCGCAGTGCTTTACGAAAAGGCTCACAAGGAAACTCTTGAGGATTCCACGATCGATGCGAACACAAGATTTTTCGCAAGCCGCGATGAGGTTCCCCGCTATGCGGTAACGATGGGAATGGGATCTATCATGAAGGCAAAAACGCTTCTGATGATCATCAACGGAAACAAGCAGGAGGCGGCAAGAAAACTTCTCATGGAAGATAAGATCGATCCGATGTGCCCTGCTACGTTCATGCGTCTTCACAGGGATGCCATAGTTGTCATCGAAAAGTCGCTGGCGGATGAGATAGGATACAAAGGCTGAATCCGAAGATCCCAAACGTCGGTGACAGCAGGCGCGGAGGTATATTATGTGTGGAATAGTAGGATATGTAGGCGATAAGCAGGCAGCACCGGTGCTGCTGCAGGGCCTTGCAAAACTTGAATACAGAGGCTACGATTCGGCAGGCCTCGCCGTCAGGGACGGCGAGGCTCCTGCCGTTGTTGTCAAAACAACAGGGAAGCTCAACAATCTGGTCGAGAAGACCGATGAGGGAAGGGCCCTTACCGGAACATGCGGTATAGGTCATACAAGATGGGCGACGCATGGTGCGCCCAGTCAGACAAATGCCCACCCTCATGTATCGGGAAACTGCACCAATTCAGGATCCGGGGTTGTCGAGTCCGAAGTGGTCGGAGTTCATAACGGGATAGTCGAAAACTACCAGGAACTTAAGGCCAAGATGGAACGGCATGACTACCGGTTCTATTCCGAGACCGATACGGAAGTACTTATCAAACTGGTGGACTACTATTACAAAAAATACAAGGTAGGTCCGATCGACGCCCTTGCCAAGACGATCGTGAGGGTCAGGGGAAGCTATGCGCTCGCAGTGATGTTCTCGGATCATCCGGGAAAGATCTTTGTGGCAAGAAAAGAGTCTCCGATGATAATAGGCGTAAATGAGAACGAGTCATTTATCGCATCGGATGTTCCCGCGATCCTTTCGCATACAAGAAAAGTATACTACATAGGCAATCTCGAGATGGCCGAGATATCTGCCGGGGAAGCGGTTTTTTACAACCTTGACGGAGACAGGATCACAAAAGAGATCACCGAGATCGAATGGGATGCGGAAGCGGCCGAAAAGGGCGGTTATGAGCATTTCATGATGAAGGAGATACATGAACAGCCCGGTGTCGTTCTCGACACGCTTCACAAATATATCGTTGATGATGAAGCCGGCAGGAAGATAGATCTGTCCCAGACAGGACTTACCGAAGATCTGATCGCCGGACTGTCGTCACTGTATATCGTTGCCTGCGGAAGCGCATGGCATGTGGGAATGGAAGCGCAGTATGTCCTCGAGGAAATGTGTGACATACCGGTAAGGGTTGAGCTTGCATCGGAATTTCGTTACAGGAAAAACCGCCTTGACAGGGACAGTCTTGTCATTGTCATATCCCAGTCCGGAGAGACCGCGGATTCTCTCGCGGCCCTTCGAATGGCCAGGGAACGCGGCATCAGGACTCTTGCGATAGTAAATGTACTTGATTCTTCAATAGCCCGTGAGGCCGATCACTGTATGTATACCCTTGCGGGACCAGAGATTTCGGTCGCAACGACAAAAGCATACAGCTGCCAGCTTGTGTGCATGTTCATGCTCGCACTTGAGTTTGCAAAGGTCAGAGGCTGCATCGATTCGTATGATGATCTGATAGGAGAGCTTCTTACGATCCCCGAAAAGATGGAAAAGGTGCTTGATGACAAGGAGAGGATACAGTGGTTCGCATCCAAATATTCGAATGCACGTGATATTTTCTTTATCGGAAGAGGGATCGATTACGCCGTCTGTCTTGAAGGTTCGCTTAAGATGAAAGAGATCAGCTACATTCATTCGGAAGCATATGCGGCAGGTGAGATGAAGCACGGGACCATATCGCTGATCGAGGACGGAACGCTCGTCATAGGCGTGCTCACACAGACCGATCTGTACGAGAAGACGCTTTCGAACATGATGGAGTGCAAGAGCCGCGGTGCTTATCTGATGGGGCTGACATCATACGGGAAATACGATGTCGAGGATTCGGTCAATTTTGCGGTCTATATTCCGAAGGTCGATGAGCACTTCATCGGAAGCCTTGCCATCATACCGCTTCAGCTGCTCGGCTATTACCTGAGCGTATCGAAGGGACTTGATGTTGATAAACCACGTAACCTTGCAAAGAGCGTGACCGTGGAGTAAACTGTTTAATATCGTTTTATGAAAGGACATGCCATGCAGGAATACAAAAGTGTAAAAGAAGGAAAGGTCCGCGAGATCTATGATGTTGGAGATGATCTTGTCATAGTCGCAACGGACAGGATCAGCTGTTTTGACGTCATACTCAAAAACACCATCACCGATAAGGGTAAGGTACTGACCCAGATGTCAAAGTTCTGGTTCGATCTTACAAGCGATATCGTACCTAATCATATGATATCGTGCGATATGAAGGATATGCCGGAATTTTTCCGAAACGAACGGTTCGAAGGCAGGAGCATGCTGGTCAAAAAGCTTACGATGCTTCCGATAGAGTGCATTGTAAGAGGTTATATAACCGGAACCGCATGGAAGGAATATCAGAAGAGCGGCACCGTATGTAAGACAAAGGTTGCCGAGGGACTTGTCGAATCCGCAAAGTTTCCCGAAGCGATATTCACTCCTTCAACAAAGGCTGAGATAGGCGAACATGACGAGAACGTTTCGTATGAGGAATGTATCGAATATCTCGAGAAGAGATTCCCCGGAAAGGGCAAAGAGTATGCGTCAAAGATCAGGGAATATTCTCTTGCGATATATAACAAATGCGCCGATTACGCTCTCGAAAGAGGTATAATAATCGCAGATACGAAGTTCGAGTTCGGGCTTGATGAGAACGGAGACGTTGTACTCGGAGACGAAGTGCTCACACCCGATTCTTCAAGATTCTGGGATAAGTCACAGTATGAGCCGGGCAGGGGCCAGTTTTCCTTTGACAAACAGTTCGCAAGAGACTGGCTTACGAACAATCCGGGTCATTCATGGGAACTTCCGGAGGATGTAACGAAGGAGACGATCAACAAGTATCTCGAAGGCTACAGGATGCTCACGGGGAGCGATCTTAAATGAAAGGCAGCAACATGAACACCGATACATATATAAGTCCGCTTTCCGAGCGCTATTCATCCAAGGAGATGCAGTACATCTTTTCGCAGGATAAAAAGTTTTCGACCTGGAGAAGACTGTGGATCGCTCTTGCCGAGACCGAAAAGGAACTGGGTCTTGAGCAGGGCGGGAAGCCGGTCATCACCGATGAGATGATAGAAGAGATGAAGGCGCATGTTGATGACATCAATTATGATGTGGCAAAAGAGCGTGAAAAACAGGTCAGACATGACGTCATGAGCCATGTTTATGCGTATGGGCAGCAGTGCCCCCTGGCAGCAGGCATCATCCATCTGGGAGCGACGAGCTGTTACGTCGGTGACAATACCGATATCATTATAATGCGCGAGGGACTCGGACTTGTTAAGAAAAAGCTTGTAAACGTCATATCGATACTGGCCTCATTTGCCGACAGATACAAAAGTGAACCTACACTTGCGTTTACGCATTTTCAGCCGGCGCAGCCCACAACGATCGGAAAGAGGGCAACGCTTTGGATCAACGAGTTCATGATCGATCTAGAGGATCTTGATTATGTCATGGGTTCGTTAAAGCTTCTCGGATGCAAGGGAACGACCGGGACGCAGGCTTCATTTAAGGAACTGTTCAATAACGATAAGGAAAAGCTCGACCTGCTCGATAAAAAGATCGCACAGAAGATGGGATTTGATGACTGTTATCCCGTCAGCGGACAGACATATTCGAGAAAGGTCGATACAAGAGTGTTAAACGTACTTGCGGGGATAGCCGCAAGCGCACACAAGATGTCAAATGACATCAGGCTTTTGCAGCATCTTAAGGAGGTTGAGGAACCGTTCGAGAAGAACCAGATAGGTTCTTCCGCTATGGCATATAAGCGTAATCCGATGAGATCGGAGAGGATCGCATCTCTTTCGAGATATGTCATGATCGATGCGCTCAACCCGGCGATCACGTCAGCAACGCAGTGGTTTGAGAGAACGCTTGACGATTCCGCCAACAAGCGACTGTCTGTCGCGGAAGGTTTTCTTGCACTCGACGGAATACTCGACCTGTGCATAAACGTCACGAACGGTCTTGTGGTCAATTCAAAAGTTGTCGAAAAACATCTTAAGAGCGAACTTCCTTTCATGATAACCGAGAACATCATGATGGATGCGGTAAAGGCCGGCGGTAACAGGCAGGAACTTCACGAATCCATAAGACAGCTGTCAATGGAAGCGGGCAGACACGTCAAACAGGACGGAGCGGAAAATGATCTTCTCGAGCTCATAGCCGCTTCGGATGATTTTGATCTTTCGATGGAAGAGCTTAAGGGGTATATGGTCCCTTCCGATTACACCGGCAGAAGCGCCGATCAGGTGGATAATTATCTGAATGGTTGCATCAAGCCCATGCTGGAGGCTAACAGGGAACTTATCGGCGTAGAAGCCGAGATAAGAGTCTGAAGGTGATCTGATGGATAAAAGAAAAAGAACACGTTTTTTGGTGATCATCGGATGTATTCTCGCCGTGCTGCTCGTACTCATCATCCTGACCGGAGGGTCGAAAGAGGAAGAGCCGATCAGGGTGGTAATGAAGGATGCAGTGCTCCATGAGTATGCCAAGATAAACTTCTTAGGTATCATGCACGTCAACCCCGGACTGGTAGCGGCATATACGGTCACGGGTATCATATTTGGTTTTGCACTTATCGTAAGGATCTTCTTTATCCCGAAGTTTAAGGACATTCCGGGACGTTTTCAGATGCTGCTCGAACAGGCGGTAGGACTGTTTGATTCGCTCGCGACATCCAACAGCCCGCACAGACACAGGTTTCTCGGAGCCTATGTATTTACCGCCGGAGCATATATTTTTATAGGGACCATGTTTGAACTGCTCGGTATCATGGTGCCAACCGTATCGGGTGAAGCCGTGGCACTTCCCGCACCGCTTGCCGACATAAACGGTGCTATATCCATGGGTGTGATCTCATACTGTGTCATTCTTTCGGGCGGTATAGCAGGCAATAAGTTTAAGGGAGTCCTTAATACACTGAAGGATTTCTCGCTTCCGATATCGATGAGTTTCAGATTGTTCGGTGCACTCCTTTCCGGAGCATTGGTCACCGAACTTGTTTATTATTATATTACCACAAGCTTTATCATCCCCGTGTTTGTGGCCGTTATGTTCACGATGCTGCACGCGCTCATACAGGCGTACGTGCTGACGATGCTGACGGCACTGTTCTACGGGGAAGTAAGCGGTCAAGAGGAGGATTGACAAATGAACAGGATTACAGTCAGGATCGCGGCTATTTTAATGCTCGCTCTTATGGTATGGGCGATCGCCACACCGAAGTACACGTATGCAGCCGAGTCCGAAACCGAAGTGATCACTATGTCAGACGAAGCTTCACTGACTCATTCAAAAGCATGGGCTGCAGGCATTGCGATCGCAGTCGTGGCAGCGGCAGGTGCATTGTCAATGGGACTTGTCATATGGAAAACAGTGGAGAGTATCGCAAGACAGCCTGAAGCCGAAGGAAAGATAAGAACGGCAATGATGCTGGGTCTGGTATTCGTCGAGACGGCCATAATCTATGCACTTATCGTGGCTATTCTGATCATATTCGTACTCTGATAGATGATAGGAAGGTAAAACCATGCCACTTAACATTGATCCGCAGCAGATACTGCTGCATATGTTCAATCTGGTCCTTCTGTTCGGCATTCTTTATGTACTGCTGTACAAGCCGGTTCATGATTTCATGGACAAAAGAGAGGAAGAATACCGGCAAAGGGACCAAAAAACCAAAGACGCTCTGTCGGAAGCGGAAAAGCTCAAAGGTGATTATGAGGACAAGATCGCCAAGGCCGAGAAGGACAATGCCGTGCTTCGTGCCGACGTAACGGCCAAAGCTGAAGCTGACAGGGAGAAGATCATAGGCGATGCACATGAACGTGCCGATCGTATTGTTAATGATGCGAGGGATAAGGCACAGAAAGAGCACGATCGCATGATCGCACAGGCCCGCCAGGAGATCACGGAATATGTTTCGCGCGCCGCAGAGAAGATCGTCATGAAAGAAGGGGATCTCGAGGATGATTTTGACTCCTTCTTTGAAAACATGTCCGATAAGGAATGATGAGAATGGAAGATAAAAAGACCGCTGTATTATACAGCAGCGAGGAACCGTCACAGAAGGACTTAAAAAGACTGGCGGATTTTCTTCTTGAAAAATATAAGGAACCGATATCGATCGGTTGGAAAAACAGTCCCGGGATCACAGGCGGATTCAGGCTTGTTGTCGGCGGGGATGTATATGACTGGAACAAGCAGGGCAGACTGAGACAACTTCAGGATGCTCTTCTTGCGCTTCATACGGAGCGCGATGATATAATCCCGCTGATCAAGGATACGCTTGAAAACTGGACCCCGAGGGTTATGATCGATGAGATCGGAACGGTAACTTCGGTTGGTGACGGGATCGCAACGGTAAGCGGTCTTGAGGATACTACATACGGTGAGATCCTGTTGTTTTCGGGCGGCGTCCGCGGAATGGCACTTGATCTGCGGCGTGATGAGACAGCATGTATCCTGTTTGATGCCGAAGAGGAAGTATGCGAAGGGAGCACGGTAAAGCGTACCGGAAGAGTGGCCGGTATTCCCGTCGGTGAAGGTTTCATCGGAAGAGTAGTGGATCCGCTCGGCATACCGATCGACGGACTCGGAGAGATAATAGCAGATGACTACAGACCGGTTGAAAACGATGCACCGGCCGTTATAGACAGACAGCCGGTAAATGTTCCGCTCGAGACCGGTATACTTGCGATAGATTCCATGTTTCCGATAGGCCGCGGACAGCGTGAGCTGATAATCGGCGACAGACAGACGGGAAAGAGTACGATAATAACGGATACCATTCTTAACCAGAAGGATAAGGATGTTATCTGCATATATGTTGCGATAGGACAAAAGACGAGCACGGTAGCCAGGCTTGTTGACACGCTTACAAAACACGGCGCAATGGACTATACCATAGTCGTTAACGCATCGGCGGCAGAGCCCGCACCGCTTCAGTACATAGCTCCTTATGCCGGATGCGCGATCGGCGAATACTTTATGGAAAAGGGAAGAGATGTCCTGATCGTATACGATGACCTTACAAAACATGCGGTGGCATACAGATCGATCAGTCTGCTGCTCGAGCGTGCTCCGGGCCGTGAAGCTTATCCCGGAGATGTATTCTATCTGCACTCAAGACTCCTTGAGCGTGCCGCGCGGCTGTCGGATGAAAAGGGAGGCGGAAGCCTTACGGCACTTCCGGTGATCGAGACACAGGAAGAGGATGTCAGCGCATATATCCCGACAAATGTCATATCCATCACTGATGGACAGATATTCTTATCGGGAGGTCTGTTCAGACTCGGCCAGCGTCCGGCAATAAACGTCGGTCTGTCGGTATCGCGAGTGGGCGGAGATGCGCAGACAAAGGCCATGAAAAAAGCAGCCGGAACACTCAGACTCGACCTTGCACAGTACAGGGAGATGGAGACGTTCTCGCAGTTCGCCGGCGACATGGATGAGGCGACAAAAAAGCTCATAAGATACGGCGAAGGACTTATGAAGATACTCAAACAGAAGCAGAACAGTCCGCGTACTCTTGCCGAGCAGGTGTTTATGCTTGTTATAGCTACGACTGACAGGTTTGAGCATATCGATCCGGAGGATATCGATGAGCGGATCATCCCTCTTGTAGATGAGACGATGAAGCAGTGTCAGGATATAGTCCTGAAGATAGAAAACGAAGGCACTCTTGACGAGGCGGACAAACAGAGGATCACGGAAGCTGCGATAAGAGCATATGGCTGATATCAGAGAGATAAAATCGAGAATGAAATCGGTATCGGATACCGAGAAGATCACCAAAGCCATGTACATGATCTCGTCGAGCAAGATGAGACGTGCAAGAGCGGAGCTTGAACGTACACGGCCTCATTTCGATGCCCTGAATACGGAGATCAAAAGAATATTTCGATCCAAAACTAAGATCGACAGTCCATATATGTATCCGGCGGACGGCTCACATGATATACCCGGAGCCTACGCATATATAGTCGTCACATCAGACAAGGGACTGGCGGGATATTACAATCATGCCGTCATCAATGAGTTCGAAGAGGTCAGGGACAGGGAACATGAGAGCCGGTATTTCATGGTGGGTGACTACGGATGCAAATACTGTGATGTCCGCGGTATCCCGTATGAAGGCGAGTTCAAATACTCTGCGGACAATCCGTCGATGAGAGTTACAAGGAATATGGCCGAGCATATCCTGACCGAATACGACGAAGGAAGGATATCAAAGATATTTCTTATATATACCGATCTTGAAAACGGTATCTCCCAGAAGGCCAAAACCGTCAGACTCCTCCCGTTTCACCGCAAGGATTTTACGGATGAGAAGGATATACCGGATGTTTCGTTTGATTTTTATCCTTCGCCTGAAACAGTGTTAAAAAATATTGTCAGGAGCTACGTTGCCGAGTATCTGTATTCCGCACTGGTGGACAGTTTCTGCTGTGAACAGAGTGCCAGGATGAACGCCATGGATGAGGCTGACAGGAATGCGGCACAGCTTATGAACGAGTTAAGACTTGAATACAACCATGCAAGGCAGAGCAAGATCACAAGGGAGATCACCGAGATCTCTGCCGGTGCACGTGCATTAAAGAAAAAGAGAAGCAGGTAGGTATTATGGAAGGAAAGACAGTTCAGATATCAGGTCCCGTTGTGGATGTTTCGTTTGACCATTCTCTTCCAAAGATCCGTGAGGCTCTTTATACCGTTCTTAACGGTAAAAAGGTTTACATGGAGGTTGAACAGCACATAGGAAAAGAAACGGTACGCTGTATCATGATGGGACAGAGCGAAGGGCTTAAGCGCAACATGAAGGTTGTTGCAACGGGCAGTCCGATCACGGTGCCTGTCGGAGATGTAACTCTCGGAAGGATGTTCAACGTCCTCGGAGAGCCCATAGACGGAATGACAAAGATCGGCGAGGACGAGACGCGTTGGAGCATTCACCGTAAAGCCCCTGCTTTTTCGGAACAAAAACCCGCCATTGAGATACTTGAGACCGGACTGAAGGTCATAGATCTTATAGAGCCGTATGCAAAGGGCGGAAAGATAGGCCTGTTCGGAGGAGCCGGTGTAGGAAAGACCGTGCTTATACAGGAGATGATCCACAACGTCGCAATGGAACACGGCGGATATTCGGTTTTTGCCGGTGTCGGAGAGAGAAGCCGTGAAGGAAACGATCTGTGGAACGAGATGAGAGCGAGTGGGGTTATAGACAAAGCAGCGCTTGTTTTCGGGCAGATGAACGAGGCATCGGGAGTCAGGATGAGAGTGGCCCTTTCGGGACTGACGATGGCAGAGTATTTCAGGGATGAGCAGAAGAAGGACGTGCTTCTGTTTGTTGACAATATATTCAGGTTTGTACAGGCGGGAAGTGAAGTGTCGACACTGCTCGGACGCCTCCCTTCTGCGGTGGGTTATCAGCCTACACTGGCCGAAGAGATGGGAGCACTTCAGGAACGTGTATCTTCAACGAAGAACGGATCCATCACAAGTGTACAGGCGGTTTATGTTCCTGCCGACGACCTTACGGATCCCGCTCCGGCAACAACGTTTGCACATCTAGATGCGACGACGGTTCTATCGCGTAAGATAGCGGAGCAGGGAATATATCCGGCCGTTGATCCGCTTGAATCAACGTCGGTCATCCTTGAGGAGAGCATTGTCGGAAAAGAGCACTACAACACCGCATGGGCAGTCAAGAACCTGCTGCAGAAATATAATGAGCTTAAGGATATAATTGCCATCCTCGGAATGGACGAACTGTCCGAGGAGGACAAGATGACGGTAAACAGAGCCAGAAAGGTCCAGAGATTCCTGTCACAGCCAATGAGTGTTGCGGAAAAGTTCACGGGAATGCGCGGCGCATATGTCACGCTCCCCGAAACGATAAAGGGATTTGCCGCAATCCTCGGCGGAGATGCGGATAATATGCCTGAAGCGGCATTTTACAACGTCGGAACCATAGATGACGCATATGCAAAGAGCAAGCAGTTGTAAACATGAGAGAGTTCGATCTTCACATTCTTGAAGCTGATAACGATTTTTTCAACGGAAAGTGCGTAAGCCTTGTCGTTCCGACGACCGAAGGGATGCTCGGTATACAGGCTATGCATGAAAACCTTGTTGCGGCAGTTACGATCGGGGTGGTTAAGTATACGCTTCCCGACGGAACAAGGTGCCATGCGGCTGTGTCGAACGGGATCGTAAAGGTCGAGAACAACAGCGTTATGCTGCTCGTGGAATCGGCCGAGGATCCGGATGAGATCGATGAAGCCAGGGCAAGGGATGAAGAAGACATGGCAAAGGATGTTCTTGAGGGCAGGAGCGACATGCTCAATTACCGTGCCGCGAAGGGAATACTGGCCCGTGCCGTTAACCGTCTCAAGATAAAAAAGAGATACGGAAAATACAATTGATATTGAAGATTCTTGTGGAAATTTACAGTTTTGGTGTATAATATGATATACTCAGAAAAAGATGAGGCTATGTAGGCTTTAATAAGGAGGATAGAGATGCTTAAAATATCTAAGGAAGAAAACGGAAGTGAATTAAAGCTCGCTCTCGAAGGAAGACTTGATACGGTCACCGCACCGGATCTTGAAGAACAGATAAAGAGCGGACTTGGCAACGTGGAAACTCTTATATTCGATCTTGCACAGCTCGAGTATATTTCCAGTGCCGGCCTTCGCGTTCTTCTTTCCGCCCAGAAGATCATGAACAAGCAGGGTAAGATGATCGTCAGGAACGTTTCCGAAGAGGTTAATGAGATCCTCGAAGTAACCGGATTTCTTGATATCCTTACCGTCGAATGATCTGCCGCGGTCATATGTGAATACTATAAGCCACCCGGGCCGTGCCCGGTGGCTTTTTGTTTTTAAAATACCTGATCGTGCTTATAAAAGGGATAAAGCAGGAAAAAAGAGATGGTATATTCAAGTGCCGGACTTGTTGCACTGATAGTTAATCTGATCATCAACAAAGATGTCCTGAAAAAAAACAAAGATGATAACGCCACAGAATCGGCGAAGCGCTACAGGGCTTTTCTTGTTGCGGTGATGCTCTATTACATCTCCGATGTATTGTGGGGTATTCTGTATGAATTCCGTCATACCCCGACGGGGTTCTCGCTCATTTATGCGGATACGGCCGTGTATTTTGTTCTCATGGTCATAATCATGGTCCTGTGGATCAGATATGTTATCGCATATCTTAACAAAAAACGCATGCGCAGCATTGCGTTGTTTCACGCCACGCATTTTATCGCGGTATGTGCGGTAGCACTTCTGTTTGTCAATTTCTTTAAACCGGTCATTTTCTCATTTGATGCAAACCGTAATTATGTTGCCGAGCCTGGAAGATACATTGCGCTCTATTTGCAGCTGACTTTATATCTTGTCATTTCGATGTATGCATTCATAGTATCACTCAGATCAAGAGGGCGCGATAAATTCCGGTACAGGGCCGTGTGCGCAACCTGTCTTGTTCTGGTCCTGTTCCTGATACTTCAGCTTGCAGATCCCATGCTGCCGTATTATGCGCTGGGATGCCTTGTGGCAACGTGTGTGATACATACATTTGTGGAAGCGGATGAGCGCAAAGAGAATGAAGTCTATGATAACATCGCAACGGGTCTGGCGGAAGATTATGAAGCGATGTATTACATCGATATCGAAACGGGAGAGTACAGGGAATTTTCGACCAGCAAGGAATACGACTCAATGAATGTTCCGATGCAGGGCAAGGATTTCTACAAAGAAACGCAGGAGAATGCTGCTATATACGCACATCCCGACGACAGGGAGTTTGCCGTCAGCCTTTACAGCAAGGAGACGATGCTTTCCAATCTGGAGGGCAGGAATTCATATTCGTACAAGTACAGAATAATGGTAGGAGGGCAGCCGAGGTATTTCAGATTCACGATCATGTTATCGCCCGATAAAAAACATTTTGTTTTATGCGAGAAGGATATGGACGATGAGATAACTGCGGAAACAGCCCGGCAGGAAAGCCAGAAAAAGCATATAACATTCGGACAGATCGCGGAAAGCCTGGCTTCAAACTACGATGTGATCTACTACGTGGATGCCTCTGACGGAAGTTATACAAGCTTTACTTCGAGAAACATATACGGTCAGCTCGAGGTCAGAGAAGAAGGAAATGATTTCTTTAGTGAGTCACGGGACTATATATCAAGGATAGTTCACGAGGACGACAGGGACAGAATGTATGAGACGCTCAACAGGGATTTCATCATATCTGCTCTGGACAGAAGAAAGCAGCATGATATCATTTACCGGTTCGTATATGAAGGTGATGCTCAGTACTTCAGGATGTCCATACGTATGTCGAGTGATGCCGCTCATATCATTATCACCGTGGAAAATATTGACGATCAGATCCGCAAAGAGAGAGAGCAGCTGTCTGCGCTTAATACCGAGAAGGAACTTGCAAGGCGTGACGAGCTTACCGGTACGAAAAACAAGACGGCATACACTGAACTTGAACGGTCCGTTCAGGCCGATATCGACAGCGGAGATCAGAAGGAGCCGTTCGCGATCGTTGTGTGTGATACGAACAACTTAAAATATATAAACGATACAAAGGGGCATAAGGCCGGAGATGAGTATATAAGGGCGTCGGCCAAGCTGTTGTGCGACATATTCGCTCACAGTCCGGTGTTCCGTGTAGGCGGAGACGAATTTGTTGTATTCCTTCGCGGAGATGATTTTGCGGCAAGGGAAGAACTTATGGAAGAGCTGCGCTGCAGGGTTCTTGAAAACCTTGTCGATGACGGACCGATAATCGCCTGCGGTCTGTCCGAATACGAAGCCGGAGCGGACAAGGATGTATCCGCGGTATTTGCAAGAGCCGACCGTAAGATGTACGAGAACAAACAGCAGCTTAAAGCTGACAGAATATGAGTGACGCTTCCTGACGGGAAGGGTAAAACATAAAACAGTCCGGCTCATGCCGGGGGGAAGCTTATGAATATAGAACTTCAATGTTGTGCGCTTTTTATCATATTTACGATCACGGTCATGTTTCTTCGTGAGAAGAAGCTTGACCTTATGAACCGTAAGCTTTTTTTCAGAGCCATCTGTGCATGCGTTGCCTGTCTGATATTCGATATCCTGTCCGTTATTCTGATCAATATGTCAATTCTTAAGGGATTCAGCCCTATCATTACCTCTCTGGTATGCAAGATATATATCATGCTGCTTGTTATGCAGGGATATTTCGGCTATATGTATGCTTCCACAAGTCTTCTTCCACAGGATAAAAAATGGGCAAAAAACGTCACGATCATCTCACATGTGATATTTGCTGCAGGTGAGGTACTGATGCTTGCTTTGCCGATCGGTTATGAAGTGCATGGGCGTGAGGTTTATTCTTACGGACCGTCGACGACGGTTGCATATGCGCTTGCGGCAATATATGTTATGGCAACGATCATTACAACGCTTGCTTACAGAAAAAGCATGCCGGGCAGAAGATTTGTCGCGATGCTTTTATGGCAGGGGCTGTGGCTTCTTGCGGCCGCCATTCAGTTTGCTGTGCCGAAGGTGCTTCTGGTCGGATTTGCATCGGCATTCGGTATGGTAATACTGTATATCCAGCTTGAGAATCCGAGTGAGTATATAGATGCATCAACGGGACTGTTTACGACCAATGCATTGTCTGCTTATGTGAGAGATAAATACAGGTTTGGAAAGTCTTTTTCGATGTTTACCGCCAAGATACATTATCTGACCAATTTTGTCGATTACAGTATGGAGCAGGCTGCCGTTATGCGTACGGCCCGTGCACTTGTGGCACTCGGACCCGAGCCGGCCTTCAGGATAGATGACGATACATTCTGTGTTCTTTATGATGATAAGGAAAGGATGCTTGAGCGGGCCGCGAACATCAAGATGCAGAAGGACAATGTTACCGATATTCCGGCAAAAGGTACATATCTGTTGATACCGGACAGCCTGATCATGAGCGGATCGGATGAATTCTTCAGGTTTCTGCATACATATCTTGAAAGCGAACAGGAGATAGTGGTCGCAAGTGTGGAACTTGTTCAAAAGCTTCGCAGGACAAACAAAACAAAGGAACTTATCAATGATGCGCTCGCAGAAGACAGGGTAGAGGTATTCTATCAGCCTTTCTACAATGTCAAAGAGTCGCGTTTTAACGTTGCGGAAGCACTCGTCAGGATACGAAATAAGGATGGCAGTCTGGTACCGCCCGGAGAGTTCATACCTGTTGCCGAAGAGAGCGGACAGATCATTCCTCTCGGAATACGTGTTTTTGAAAAAGTTTGTCAGACACTTTCAAGGGGCGAAGTTCAGAAATACGGTCTTGAGCAGATCGAGGTCAATATCTCGGCGGCGCAGTTTGATTATGAGAATCCTGCGAAGTTCGTGTTTGATTATATGGAGCAGTATAATGTTGATCCCGGGTGGATCAATCTGGAGATCACCGAGACAGCAGCGGCCAGAAACAGTGAGCTGATGCTCAAGAATATGAACAGGCTGATCGATGAGGGAATAACTTTCTCGCTGGATGATTTCGGAACGGGAAGATCAAATATCGATTACTTTGTACATATGCCGGTGGGCATCATCAAATTTGACCATTCATTTACAAAAGGGTTCTTTGAGAACGAGAAGACCAAACATATCCTTACCGGAATGATGGATATACTTCACAAGATGGGTATGAGCATAGTTGCCGAAGGAATAGAGACCGAGGAGCAGGAAAAGGTCATGGAAGATATGGGTGTGGAATACATACAGGGTTATTACTTCGCCCGGCCCCTTCCCGAAGATGAGTTCATATCGTTCCTGGCTGTCAGGAATTAGATGTTGCCTTTTGCGGGATAAACGGAGGATAAAATGAAAAACTTTGTATTTGACAGACCGATAGGAAAACTGATACACGGAGGGGATTATAATCCGGAGCAGTGGCTCGATCGGCCGGATATACTTAAGGCTGATATAGAGTATATGAAGAAAGCGCGGATCAACGAGGCAACGATCGGCGTTTTTTCGTGGAGTGTATATGAGCCGCGTGAGGGAGAATTCCATTTTGAATGGCTTATCGATGTCATGGACAGACTGTATGAAAACGGGATATACAGTATTGTTGCAACCCCGTCGGGAGCCCGGCCGGCATGGATGGATCTTAAGTATCCGGAAGTTATGCGTACGAACGGGATGGGGATCAGAAACCGGCACGGTCTGAGGCATAACCATTGCCTGAGTTCGGAAATATACCGGAACAAGGTAAGGCTGATCGACCGGAAACTTGCAGAATGTGCAGGATCACATCCCGGACTTCTGATGTGGCACATTTCAAACGAATATGGCGGAGAGTGCTATTGTGATAACTGTAAAAACAGGTTCAGAGAGTATCTGAAAAAGCGTTTTGGTAATGACATAGAGAAGTTGAATCATGAGTGGTGGACGACATTCTGGAGCGCAAGATACGAAAGCTTTGATGAGATCGAACCTCCTTATGAAAACGGTCAGACGGCGATCATGGGGCTGAATCTTGAGTGGAAGAGATTTACGTCGTGGAATTTTGCAGACTTTGCCAAGACTGAGGCAGATACATTAAGACAGTATTCATCAAGAGACGATATCCCGGTAACGACAAATCTGATGAAACAGTTTTACGATATAGATTACCGGGTACTGACCGCGCAGATGGATACGATCTCCTGGGACAGTTATCCGGAATTTCACAATGACCGTGAGACATATGCGGACACGATGCTTGAGAGCGCTTTTGACAATGCTCTGCTTCGGGGACTTAAACGAGGCCGTCCGTTCATGCTGATGGAGAGTACACCCGGAGTTGTTAACTGGATGGATTATAACAAATTAAGACGCCCGGGCGTTCATATGCAGTTCTCGCTTCAGGCGATCGCATCGGGATCCGATACGGTACAGTATTTTCAGTTCAGAAAATCGCGCGGAGCGGCGGAACAGTTCCATGGCGGTGTTATAGGTCATGACGGAACAGACGGAACGAGGATATTCAGGGAAGTCGCCGCAACCGGGGAAATGCTTGAAGAACTTGCGGATGTGGAAGGAACGGTTCCGGTATCCAAAGCGGCAGTGTTGTTTGACTGGGACAACTGGTGGGCCATAGACGGATCCGGAGGCTTTGCAAAAACAACCCGCCGGTATCCTCAGACGTGTTCGGAATATTGGAAGAAACTGTTGCAGCTCGGAGTTGAGGCCGACATAATATCAGCAAATGATCCGTTTGACGGATACAGCCTTATAATCGCGCCGATGCTGTTTCTGCTGCGTGATGAGTGCGCACGGCGTATCAGGGATTTTGTCAGCCGGGGCGGCATAATACTGGGAACTTATATGATGGGATATATTAATGAGAACTGCCTGTGCCATCTCGGAGGGTTTCCGGGAGCAGGCCTTTCGGAGGTTTTCGGGATCGTCAGCGAAGAGATCGACACGCTCTATCCCACAGATACAAATACCGTTAATATAACGGATGAGAGATTCAGAGATTCGAACTGGAAAGTAAGGGACTATGCCGAGGTATTAAAGGTTGGGGATGCCGATGTCATAGGTGTATATACTGATGATTACTACAAGGGAGGGGCGGCACTTACCTGTAAGAAATACGGGAGCGGTGCGGCTTATTACCAGGCAGCCAGAAGCGCTCCTGATGAAATGGAAGGTTTTCTTAAAACCCTTCTTAAAGATGCAGACATCGAATGTGCGGACATACCGAAAGGGATCGAGTATCACAGAAGGTCAGACGGAGATAAGGTGTTTGAATTCTATTTAAATACATCCGAAGGCAGCATAACGGTCGGGGATACAACGCTTGCTCCGAAGGAAAGCCTTGTTGTGGCCCGCGGGGACGGAGCAGGTGAAACAAAAAAGAAATACTGTTTTAAGTATAAGTCCTGAACCGGAGGATAAAAAAGAAGCCCTGAATCATCAGGGCTTCTTTAACGTGCGGAAGATGAGACTTGAACTCACACGGGCTAAGCGCCCACAAGATCCTTAGTCTTGCTCGTCTGCCAATTCCGACACTTCCGCATCCCGTATATAATACCAAAGCAAAGTTTTATAGTCAATAACAATTTTTCATATCCTGCAAAAATATCGCTTAGCTGTTTTTTCGAATTGTTACAACGCGATTATTCTGATATAATCTTACCCATGAGTATTGAATACCCGCGTATCCTGCCTACCGGAGACAGAGCTCTTACGGTGGAGTTCGGGAATGAGATCGATGAACATATCAATGCCAGACTGATGGGTCTTATAAACCATCTGTCAGATGAGAGGATCAAGGGGATAGAAGAATTCGTCCCCTCGTTTCGTGCTGTCCTGATCCACTATAATCCGGCCATACTTACATACTCCGCAATGGAGAAGATACTGAAAAAGGCACTTGAGGTTCCGATCAGGGAGAATTCTCACCGTAAGAGGATCGTGAAGATCCCGGTCTGTTATGACAAACAGTACGGTCCGGATATCGAGGATGTTGCAAAGCATGCGGGGATAAGCGTTGAAGAGGTCATTAAGATACATACCGCAACCCCTTATCTTGTGTACATGCTCGGATTCCAGCCGGGCTTCCCGTATCTGGGAGGACTGGATGAGAGGATACATACTCCGAGACTTGAGACGCCGAGGATAAAGCTTGAGGCCGGATCGGTAGGTATCGGAGGAGGACAGACCGGACTGTATCCGATGGAGTCCCCGGGCGGATGGAGGATCATCGGTGTAACACCTGTAAGATGTTATAATCCCGAGAAGGATAAGCCTATACCGTATATGGCGGGCGATCATATCAAGTTCGAATCGATAACGAAGGAAGAATTTGATGAACTGCGCCGGCTTGATCTTTCCGGCGGATATGAATTTGAAGTAACGGAATAGAAACATGGGAATAGTATTCAATAAAGGCGGAATATTTACAACCGTACAGGATTACGGTCGGATGGGTTATCAGAACCTCGGATTTCACGTATGCGGAGTGATGGACAGACATGCATACTGGGCCGCAAATCTTCTGGTCGACAATACCGACAGGGAGGCCGTGATAGAGTTTACGATATCAGGCCCCACATTGTATTTCACATCTGATACTGTCATATGCATTACCGGCGGGGATTTCGATCCGAAGATAAACGGTGAGGCCGTTCCGATGTATGCGGCGATCAAAGTCCAAAAGGGCGATGAGCTTGAGATGGGATTTTGCAAAAGCGGTACATGGGGATACGTGGCATTTGCCGGTGGACTTGATGTTCCCCAGGTAATGGGCTCAAGATCTACCGATATCAAATGCAGGCTCGGCGGCCTTGAAGGAAGGCAGATAAAGGACGGAGACGAGATACATTTTCTCTCGAGCGTAAAAACCCTTCCGCTTATGGGCCAGAGAAGGATAGAACGTCCGGATTACGGCGGGGACGTCGTGGAACTGCGCGTGACCATGGGACCGCAGGACGATCATTTTACCGAAAAAGGCATCAGGACATTCCTGGAAAGTGAATATACCGTCACATCCCAGTGTGACAGGATGGGATATCGCCTTGAAGGTGATGTCATAGAACATAACGAACTGGGCGCAGACATAATATCCGACGGCATTGCAAAGGGGGCGATCCAGGTTCCGAGCTCCGGACAGCCGATCATCATGATGTCGGACCGCCAGACGCTCGGAGGATACACCAAGATCGCAAATGTCATATCCGTGGACCTGTCAAAGATAGCACAGTGCAAATATCCGCAAAAGGTAAGATTTACGAAGGTCAGTGTTGAAGAGGCACAGAGGATATATATGATGGAGCGTGAACGCTTCAGGCTTCTTAATGAACGTTTCATAAAGAGGAGCTTCATTCACAGGCTGTTCAATCACTGGAAGAACTGATATCGTTTACGGGAAAAGAGGAAGATATGTATAAAGTCGATCTTAACAGCGATCTGGGCGAGAGCTTTGGTGCTTATACGATAGGAATGGATGAAGAGGTGATCAAACTTGTCTCTTCGGTAAATATAGCATGCGGTTTTCACGCATCCGATCCGGTAGTCATGCGCCGTACGGTAGAGCGTGCCGCGGCCGCAAAGGCAGGGATAGGAGCACATCCCGGATTTTACGATCTGATGGGATTCGGACGCAGGAACATGAACATATCGCCCTCGGAAGCCTATGCTTATGTCACATATCAGCTCGGAGCGCTCAGCGCCTTCTGCACCCAGCAGGGAGTTCGGATCGATCATGTCAAACCGCACGGTGCGCTTTATAACATGGCCGGCAAGGACTATGAGCTTGCAAAGGGCATCTGCAGTGCGATATATGATTTTGACCCCGACCTGATACTTCTGGGTCTGTCGGGCTCGCAGATGATAAAGGCCGGAGAGGATATCGGGCTTCGGTGCGCAAGGGAGTTTTTTGCCGACAGGGCATACGAGGATGACGGGTCGCTTCGCGCCAGGACAAAGGAAGGTGCGATGATAGAAGATGAGAATGAGGCTATCGAGCGCGTTGTTAAGGTTATAAAGACCGGAAAGGTCACGACATTCCCAGGTAACGAGTTGGATCTTAAGATCGATTCGATATGTGTTCACGGTGATAACGCACATGCACTCGAATTCGTCAGGATCATCAGAAAGAGGCTTGCAGATGAAAACATTGAGATAGCACCTCTTTCCCAGGTAATCGGTTGATAAAAATATTCATATAAAGGGAGGGCTTTATGGATAAGTTCAAAACAAGACTCAAAAACATCGGTCCCGGTGCGCTTGTCGCGGCAGCGTTCATCGGACCCGGAACGGTCACAAGCTGTTCCAAATCCGGAGCAAGTTACGGCTACACTCTGCTGTGGGCGATGCTCCTGTCGGTGATCTCGGTCATCATCATGCAGTCAATGGCTGCAAGACTCGGTATCGTGTCCAAGATGGGACTCGGCCAGGCTCTTCGTGCAAAGTTTACGAGCAAGGCATCGAGGATACTTCTTGCGATACTGGTCATCGCTGCAGTATTTATCGGTAACGTTGCATATGAGACAGGAAACATCACAGGTTCCGTTCTCGGAGTCCAGGCTGCGTTCCCGGCTCTTTCCGGTTCGGCTGGCAAAGTGATCCTGATCATAGTCATAGCGGTTGTTGCGGCGGCTCTTTTGTGGTCAGGCAGTTACGTGTATATCGAGAAGTTCCTTACGGCGCTTGTAGTTATCATGGGCGTAGTGTTCTTCGTTACCGCATTTGCGGCAAAGCCCGACTGGGGTGCTGTTCTAGTCGGACTGTTCGGATTCAAGGTTCCCGCGGAAGAGAATGCATGGATGACGGTAGCGGCTCTTATGGGAACAACGGTCGTTCCGTATAACATCTATCTTCACGCATCGAGTGCTTCGAAGAAGTGGGGAGAGGATGCGGATGTATCCGAAGGTCTTGCCAATTCAAGACTTGACTCTATCATCTCGATCGGACTTGGCGGTCTTATTTCAATGGCTATCATTGTATGTGCCGGTGCAACGATGAACGTTACGGGTACCGAGATAGCATCCGGTGCGGAGATGGCACAATCTCTTGAGCCTTTGCTTGGATCATGGGCAACGGTATTCTTCGGTATCGGCCTCTGTGCAGCCGGTATATCATCAACGATCACGGCGCCTCTTGCGGCTGCATTTGCATCTGCAGGTATCCTCGGATGGAAAGAGGATCTTAAGGAGATGAAGTTTAAGATCTTCTGGATCGTTGTCGTTGCGTTCGGTCTGTTTGCTTCCCTTGTACTCGGAGCTTCACCGACAGAGATCATCCTGTTCGCACAGGCTGCAAACGCATTCCTGCTTCCGATCACCGGAATCCTGCTCCTGATCGTTGCCAACGATAAGACGATCATGAAGGAATACGTGAACAAGACATGGTTTAATGTACTCGTTGTTCTTGTTATCGGTGTGTTCGTATTCATTGCGGCAAGAAACATGAATGCGTTCATCGACGGATTTAACAAGCTTATTTCCGGCTGAGAATAAAAATGTCACAGACTGTTGTAACCGTATTATTTGTACTCGTACAGGCTTTTTCGAACTTCGTGCAGGCTGTCACCGGTTTTGGCGGCGGTCCTATATCGATGCCGCCTTCAATGGCGCTTGTGGGCATTAACGAAGCAAAGGCAGCGGTCACATGCATTCTGTGGATCACGTGCGTCATCATATCGGTACGTGAGATAAAGAATATTGACTTTAAACACCTCGGGATCATACTCGCCTGTATGATCCCGGGTGTTATTGTGGGGATGTGGCTGTTTGCCACGCTTCCGCTTGCAGTGCTCATGCTCGTTTACGGGATCATAGTTGTTTTCATAGGATTGTGGAAACTGTTCTTCCCGGAATCGGGCGGACTGCCGGCATCTGTCAGGATAGGTGCGCTGATCCTCTCGGGACTGATGCAGGGCATGTTCACATCGGGCGGTCCGTTCCTTGTCATATATGCGGTAAGTGCGATACATGACAAGAACAGGTTCAGGGCGACGATCTCGACCGTCTGGGCCGTCATCAACACATACATGGTGGGACGCATGATATTTTCCGGGATGTACGCGAACGGAGAGTACATGCTTGTGGTTTATTCGCTTATCCCGGTTGCGATCGCGATATTTGTCGGAAAGAAGGTTGCCGACCGTCTGGACCGGGAGCTGTTTCTGAAAGTGATATATGCGCTCCTTGCGATAAGCGGAGCTTTACTTATATATAATTATTTTGCCGCCGCGGTTTAGGCAGCGGCTGCGATCTTAAGGCGGGGGATTATGGAGATTGTTGTTCTTGTTCTCGGAATAGTCGGATTTGTCATGTCATGGGTCCTTATCGGTGCGGTTCCCGCTACTCTTGCGGTGCTGCTTGGAACCATCCGGATACTTATGAAAAAAAAGAGACTTACGAAACTCGGGAAAGCGGAGATCATGATCGGTATCATATTCGGATTTCTGGCAATAGGAGTGAGCATATATGTTTATGTTGCCGGGGTCATGGATATCGATTTTGTAAATATCATCCGTGTGGAGATCGAAGAGTTTAAGATGAAACTGCCGCTTTGATGATTTTTACTAAAAAATGTGACGCATTCCTTGAATTATTATGATATTTTGACTATAATATTGCATATGTGATCTATCACAATCCTAATGATAAGGAGAAGGCAGATATGGCAGTAAAGAAAACATCAACAAAACCAAAGGGAGGCAGTGCCAAGGCAGGCGGATCGGGATCCAAGCTAAACATGCGCGTAACGCTCATCCTGTTTGCACTTATCCCGCTTCTTGTTTCTTCGGTTATCATAAGCGTTGTTTCATACAACTCAAGCCAGAAGCAAATGAAGAACTATACTCACAACTCGCTTGTTCAGGTTGTTGAGGGTGTGGGTAATTCATTTGATTCCATGGCCAACACCAACAGGGCTATACTGAAGGCTTATACGGCAGCACCGATAATCCGTGAGGCGCTTAAGGATACTTCCAATGATATGATCAGATCGAGAGCACAGAAGTTCACGCTTGATTATTTCAGTAAATTAAGCGGTTGGGAAGGAATTTATCTTGCAGACTGGAATTCCCAGGTTCTTACTCATCCGAATGAGGGTGCTGTTGGAATGGTATTAAGAGAAGGCGACAGCCTTTCAAAGCTTCAGGAATCAATGCTTTCAGCGGAAGACGGAGTGTTCAATACGGGTATCATGACGAGCCCCGCATCCGGACAGATAATAATGTCAATGTATACACCTGTACTTGACGATGACGGAACTCCTCTCGGGTTTGCCGGCTGCGGATTCTATGTAAAGGGTATAGCAGAAGCGATTTCCGATGTTTCCGGTCTTGAGCTTTCAAGTGCATATATTTATTTTGTAGACAAGGAAGGAACGATGCTGTTCCATCCCGATGAGTCCAAGATAGGTAATCCTGTTGAGAATGCAGCAGTCAAGGGACTGGTTGCAAAGCTTGCCGCAGGTGAGCATCCTGAACCCGACATCGTGGAATATGAGTACAAAGGCAAGACAAAATATGCCGGATATTATGTCGGAGCAGATGATCACTATATCGCCGTTTTGACGGCTGATGAGGACGATGTTCTTGCAGGACTTCATGCCCTTCGAAACTATACGATCATCATCTGCATCGTATGTATCCTTATATTCACCGCAGTAGCGCTTGCAATAGAGAGAGTTATCTCCGTACCGCTGATCACGATATCCAAGTCTCTTGAACAGCTCAGTACCGGTGATGTAACGACAGAGTGCAATGCGAAGTCACATATCAAGGAAACCGTCAGCATCATAAATGCTTTCAGGGTACTTAAGAATGCATTGTCAACTTCGATGAGATCGGTCAAGGATTCGGCTAATATACTTAATAATGCGATAGTTAATGTTGACGGCATGACCGGTAACAACGTTGAAAGCGTATCGCAGATCAATATGGCCATCAATGAGGTCGCACAGACATCCCAGAGCGTTGCCGAGAACGCACAGACAATGGCTGAGAAGGCAGCAGAGCTCGGTATGGATATCGAAAAGCTCAACGACAACGTGCAGACATTGTTCGAGGCATCACAGACTATCAAGAATGCCAACAACGATGCAACGGACTGCATGAAGTCCGTATACGCAGGTGCAAACGAATCAGTTGAAGCTATGCAGAACATAAATGACAAGATCGCGGAGACCAACTCGGCGATCGCCGAGATCGGATCTGCCGTTCAGGCGATAGAGTCGATTGCGGCACAGACCAATCTGCTCTCACTCAATGCTTCGATCGAGGCAGCCCGTGCCGGAGAAGCGGGCCGCGGATTTGCGGTTGTTGCGGATGAGATCAGAAGCCTGGCTGATTCCTCAGCTGAATCCGCCAAGGAGATCAAACAGATCATTGAAAATGTCATCGTTCTTTCGAACGGAACGGTTGATATAAGTAACCGCGTATTTGAGGTTATCAGCAAGGAACAGGCTGACATAGAGGATGCACAGGATAAGTTCAATGTCCTGTCGGATTCGGTGGAAGCATCGATATTGGAGATCGATACGATCAGACAGATGACGGACAGACTCGATTCGATCAAGGTCGACCTTTCCAATACAACAACGGAACTCGGAGCTATTTCCGAAGAGCTCGGCGCTTCTGCCCAGGAAGTTGCTGCTTCTTGTCAGACAGTTACCGATGCATGCTCCGATACACAGAACTCTACGGCTGAGATGCGTAACATAAATGATGACATGAGCGCTGCCATAGATTTCTTCAAGATCGGCGACTGATCCCCGTAAATTAACGAGGGCATCGGATAAATCATTGATCATTTGCTTTACCTGCACCATACGGTGCAGGTAGAGTTTTGTTTAAGGGAGTATATCTGTAAATGGGTACGCTTAAGGACAAGGATATAAGAGAATCGCTTTTCTTTTTTCTCGAGGAGCGTTACGGAAAGGTACGTATCCTTGAGGAGAAGAACATAGGAAGATCGCGCGCCGATGTCGTTATGGTGACCCAATCGGCGTTATACGGAATAGAGATAAAGAGCGATGCAGATACTTATGCAAGGCTCACACGTCAGGTTGAGGACTATGACAGATATTACGACAGGAACATCGTTGTCGTGGGAACATCGCATGCACTTCATATAAGGGAACATGTTCCGCCTCACTGGGGAGTCATAACCGTGGAGGCGGACGCGGATGAACTCGATTTTTACGTGTTAAGGGAGCCTTCCGAAAACGAGAACGTAACCTTTCGCAGAAAGCTTGAATTCCTGTGGCGCCCCGAACTTGTAAAGATACAGGAAAAACATGAGATGCCTATGTACAGGGGCAACAGCAAATCATTCGTGGTGGAAAAGATAGCCACATGGGTCGATGAAGGACGGATCGATGAAGATGAACTTCAGGCGCAGATATGCGATTTGCTTTTTGAACGTGATTATAATACTATATTCGATGAGATCAACAGGTACAGACTCGAGCACGGGGAACATAAGAGAAGAAGAGTCAGGAAGAGGAAGAAAAGGAGTAAGTAAGGAATGGAAAACGAAAACAAAACAACGGGCGTTGTAAGATCGATAGTGACACTGATCTGTGTTTTCATGATAGCTGCTGCGCTGGTGGCCTGTACCGCGATATTTACAAAAGGACTTGTGACATACAAGACCAACGGAAACGGCGGACTGTCCGCAACGGGCTCCGCAAGCGTTGACTTTGAGGCGGATCTTATCGTATGGCGCGGAACGTATTCGACATATGCCGCAACCACAGGCGAGGCATATTCAAATCTTAACCGCGATGCCGACAGGATAAGGGATTTTCTTGAAGATTACGGTATCGACGAGAGCGATGTTGTTTTCTCGGCGATCGATATCTCAAAGAGATATGTTTCGAATTACAACGATGAAGGAAATTATGTGGGCGACACTTTTGACGGATATGAACTGTATCAGACGGTCACGGTATCTTCCGAGGATGTTGACACGGTAGAAGAGGTTTCAAGGGATATAACGGAGCTGATCGAAAAGGGTGTGCAGTTCACATCGAATTCCCCTGAATATTATTACAGGGATCTTGATTCGTTAAAGCTCGAACTCGTAAAGGCTGCCACGGAGAATGCAAAAGAGAGGATAGACCTTATGGCTGAGGGAAGCGGCTGCAGACCCGGCAAGCTCGTGTCATCGAACCTCGGTGTTTTCCAGATAACAGCCAGGAATTCATCAGAGGATGAGTACAGTTCGGGCGGAACATACAATACGTCGTCGAGGCTCAAGACGGCCACGATCACGGTCAAGTTAAACTACACTGTGGAGTAAACGGAGAGAAAAATGGCACAGGATTATATTATAGCAACAGCATCTACATGTGATCTGACAAGGGAATATCTCGAGGAACACAACATACCGTTCATCAGTTACTCTTATGTCATGGACGACAAAAATTATGAGGATGACTGCCGTGAAGAAACAAGGTCGGAAACATACAGGCAGATGAGGGAAGGCAAGCTCCTGTCCACGTCTGCGATCAATATGTATACCTACAGGGAGTTCTTCGAGGGCCTGTTTAAGGACGGGGTGAAGCCGGTCGTTTTCCTTGATATGACCAGACCGCTTTCGTCTTCCTACAAATATTGTGAGGAGGCTATTGAAGACCTTAAGAGTGATTATCCCGACAGTAACATAATCAATGTTGATACCAGATGCGTCTCCGGCGGACTCGGCATGCTCGTCATGAAGGTGGTCGAGCTTTATGAGGCAGGAGAGTCACTTGATACGGTACTAAAATGGATCGAGGAAAACAAACTGAAGATAGCGCACCGCTTTACCGTAGATGACCTTAAGTGGTTAAAACGCGGAGGAAGAGTATCAAACGCATCCGCACTTGTCGGAACGCTTCTTTCGATAAAGCCTGTGTTGTATGTTCCGGATGAGGGGACCCTGGTAGCCTCTTCAAAGGTAAGGGGGCGTAAGGCTGCGCTTGAGACGATCCTCAATTCCGTAAAGAACGACCTTCCGGATGCCAAAGCGCCCGAGTTTCTGATCAATCATGCCGACTGCATGGATGATGCCGAGTATATGAAGGGCAGACTGCTCGAGATGTACCCGGATGCAAAGGTCACCATAATCGGGCTTGGTGTGGTTATAGGCGCGCATTGCGGACCGGGACTGTTTACGGTGTTTTATATGACCGACGCAAGAAGAGCGTAAAGATGAAGATAGATATTCTGGTCGTCGGAAAGATCAAGGAAAAATATTTTACGGACGCTGTCGATGAGTATTCAAAGCGTCTGTCCAGATATGTAAAACTTAACATTATCGAAGTAAAGGATGAGAAGACATCTGAGGGCGCGAGCGAGCGGGAGAACGAAATGGTCCTTATAGCAGAAGCGCAGCGCCTCTTAAGGTATTTGGATGATGATGTGCCTCTCATCCCTCTTTGTATAGAAGGCAGACAATATACATCGGAGGAGTTTGCCGGGCTTATCACGGATTACGAGAATAAGGGCAGAAGCCATATCCGGTTCGTTATCGGCGGCTCGCTCGGACTGGATGAGAGTATTAAGAAGCGGGGAGATGTCAAACTGTCCTTTTCGAAGATGACTTTTCCGCATCAGCTCATGAGGGTCATATTGCTGGAACAGATATACAGGGCATACAGGATCAAGAACAACGAGCCCTATCATAAATGATCGTATCGGGAGAGAATATGCGAATATTTACAAGGATCTTATCAGCGGCGGTTGCGGCCGCCGTTTTGTTTTCGGCTCATGCAACGGATGTATATGCGCTCATACCGTCCCAAACTGAGGATGGCAAAAACCGGAGCGCGGATATCAAGGCAGATGAATATACGCTGATCGAAAGTGAGCACTTTGATTTTATCGATGCCGATGTATCCGTATTTGAGCATAACGGGACAAAGGCAAACGTTGTCCTGATACAAAATGACGACCCGGAAAAATTCTTTGCTCTTGAATTTGCGACTCCGGTATCCGACGATAAAGGGGCTGCGCACGTGCTTGAACATTCAATATTCGGCGGATGTGAAAAATATCCGTCCGCAAATCTTGCCTCAGCGATCCGGAGCAGATCTTACACCACTTTTCTGAATGCATTTACGGAAGCGGAATATACCTTGTTTCCTGCGGCTTCACTGTCAGAGGATATGTTGTTGAATCTTGCGGATTATGTTGCCGACTCATGCTTCGAGCCGATGATACTTCGCGATGAGGACATATTCCGTTCCGAGGCGTGGAGATTGGCTCCGGCAGATGACGGAGGACTGCAGATAAACGGAACCGTGTGGTCGGAGATGAAGGGAAAATACACGCCTGATATCGCCGCGATCCAGAAGGCCGTCGGCCTGCTCGACAGGGAGAGCCCGGCATCATATGAATATGGCGGAATTCCGCAGCAGATACTGAAACTTTCGTATGATGATGTAAAGGCATTTTACGATAAGTATTACAATGCACAACACTGTACCGCATATCTGTACGGGGATATAAGAAAACCGGAAGAATTCCTGGCGCTCCTTGATACTTATTTTGACGAGAACGGCAAAGAGGAGAGTGTGGCAGATGCGGGGCAGGATGATCTTTCCGAAGGATTTGTGCTAAGAGAATTTGATATTGCGTTTGCCGCACTTACTGATGAGGGCGGCTCATCCGAGATGGTGTATGCCGTTGATCCGGTTATCGCGGATGAAGGCGAACTCGAAGAGTTGTATGCATTTACAAAATGCTGCAACATGGACGGATCAACCCCGCGTATGTATTTGCAAGATGCCTTTCCGGGATCTGACTTTAAGTTCAACATATTAAATGATGCGGGATATGTCATTTTTTATGTCAGCGCAGACAGGATGCCCAAAGAGGATGCACAGGCGTTTGGACAGATAATGGGACAGATCTTCTCGGCAATGACCGATGAGGGCCTTGAGAAAAACGAGATCGAGACATTTAAAAGGGCAATGGAAACAGATGTTGCTCTTTCAAGGGAAGGGAGCGGATCAACGGTTAATCTGTTAAGGAGCATGGCAAACTATCATTCCGGAAGCCGGCAGGTATTATCTTATCTGCTTTTAAGGGAGCGTATGGCGGATATGGAATGGTTTGATGTGCGAACGATGGAAAATATGGCATCAAAGCTTGCAAAAGCTCCGCGATCGGCACTGGCTGTCATAAATCCCCGCCCGGATCTGCAGAAACGCCTGGATGATGAAATCGACAAAAGCCTTAAAAAACTTCGGGATTCGATGTCCGATGCCGACATGAAAAAACTTTCGGAAGATACAAAAAGGATCACCGATACGTCTTCCGACGATCCGTCCGAATACATTGATGCGCTCAGTGTTGTCGGTGTGTCTGACCTTGACGATGTAAGAAGGGATGTCGTGGTAACGGACGAGACGGATGATACGGCAACACGCAGGATATGTGTTCATACGAAAAACAAAGGCATTAATGTCACGAAACTGTATCTTGATGCGTCGGGTCTTGAAGAGAACATGCTGGGGTATCTTGCTCTTTATACCGATATCGTGAACGGATTTTTTGTGAGTGCAGGAGAATATGATACAAAAACGCTCCGTGCCCTGACGGGCGGATGCACGACCGGAAGCATGCAGGTAAGTCTATCGGCATCTTCGGATCCGGATGATTTCAGACCGTATGTGACCGTTGATTTTTCGTGCACGCCTTCGATGACGGACAGGGCATATGAACTTGCATATACGAGGCTTTTTGATAGCCGTTTTGATGATCCGACTGTCATAAAGGAGGCCGTATCACTTATCAGGGATACAGTCGGAAAGAACATAGAGAAAAATCCCGACAGGATCGCATGTCTTGCCTCCGGTGCGGCATACGCGCCGCAACTTGCATACGATGAATATACACATTATGTCGAGTATTACGATTTTCTCGGAAACCTTGAGGACAGTATAGGCGGAGATTACAAAAATATCTGCGCAAAGCTTCAGAGCATAGGAGAATATCTTAACAATTCAAACGGTGCCGTTATCGGGTGTGCTCTGTCGCCGATCAATGAGAGCGGATATAAACGCACATCGGATGAATTTACCGCAAAGCTTAAGAACAGGGCAAGGGACGATCATTCCTGTGATCTTGCAGGCAGGGACTATCCTTGTGCGCTTGTGACCGGAGGAAGTGTTGTAAGCAACGCCGTAGGCGCTCCGGTATCATCGGATGATCCGGCAAATTCCGTTGCTCTTCGTATCATGACCGAACAGTATCTGCGTCCGCTTCTTCGCAGCGGATACGGAACATACGGATGCAGTTTCAAAGACGCATATCCCGCAGTCGTAGTGTACACCACCGGGGATACCAACGTCAGGGAAACACTGGACGTATATTCGCAGATGGGCAGTGCATGGAAAGATATAAGAAAATCCATGACACAGGAGGATCTTGACGGCTATATAATGACGATGTATCTGAACATGTCTGTCTCATCGGGTGAACTGTCCGATGCCGTAAGACTGATCGATGAGATGGTATCGGGGAGGGATGCCGCATGGCGAAAGGATGCTCTTCGCAGGCTTAAATCACTGAAACTTAAGGATCTTGAGAGATTTGACGCATTGTTTGAGGAACTGTCGGAGAACGGCTCGGAGGCAACAGCGGGATCAGCCGATCTGATAAATGATAATAAGGATATTTTTGTCCGCACGATCACCCCTTTCGAGTGATGGACTTTGATGCGGCGATATGCTAAAATAAACGAGTTGTTATCTTGTATATAAGGAGAGTTTATTATGAAAAAAACTGTATGTTTGTTACTTGCTCTTACGATGATGCTGTCGCTTGCAGCATGCGGTGCACCTGCAGCTTCGACTGAAAAGAGAGTGTTCAAGCACGGATTCGACCTTGATTATCCGCCATACTCATATATCAATGAAGACGGTTCAATGGGCGGATTTGATGTTGAACTTGCACAGGCAGTCTGCGAACATCTCGGATGGGAATACCAGGCTGTACCGTTTAACTGGGATGCCAAGGATGCAGAGCTTAATGCAGGCAGCTGCGACTGTATCTGGTCGGGATTTACGATCAACGGACGTGAGGATGACTATACATGGACAAAGCCTTATTCCGATAATACCCAGATGATACTCGTCAAGAATGATTCAGGTATCAAGACACTTGCCGATCTTGCAGGCAAGAATGTCGGAGTTCAGACCGCAACAAGCGCATATGACCTGTTAAATGACGAAGAGGGTCAGAAGGCATTGTGTGATACATTTGCGGGTCTTGAAGTATATGAGACATACACGATCGCATTTAACGACCTTAAGGCAGGAGCTATCGATGCGATTGCCATAGACGTTACAAGCGGAAATTATCTTATCAGCAGCGAAGACGGATACGGATTCCTTGATGAGGTTCTTGGAAGCGAGCAGTATGCTATCGGGTTCAGAAAGGGAGATACCGAGCTTCGCGATACCGTTGAGAAGGCACTTGATGATCTTGTTGCGGACGGAACATACGCAAAGATCGGAGAGAAATATCCTGAGATCAAGGATTATCTCTGCCTCGGAAAATAAGTGATATCAATTGACAAATAACAACCAGGGAGTTGCCATATGAGCTTTACCACCATGCTTGCTACCATGTCGGTCGGTATGTTACGTACCGTTGGCATTTTTCTTCTGACACTTCTCGGATCATTACCGCTGGGAATGATCATCATGTTCGGAAGAAAATCAAGACTTACGATCGTCTCGGGCGCGATGAAGATACTTATCTCCGTCATAAGGGGTACACCGCTCATGCTGCAGCTCCTTGTCTGGTATTTCGGGCCTTATTATCTGTTCGGATGGTCGATAAAGGGTTATCGTTACACAGCCATAATCATCGGTTTTGTCGTCAACTATGCCTGCTATTTTGCGGAGATATACAGGGGCGGCATAGAGGCTATGGACAAGGGACAGTATGAGGCTGCCGAGATACTCGGATATACCAAATCGCAGACTTTTTTCCGTATAATACTTCCGCAGGTGATAAAGACGATACTTCCGAGCGTCACCAATGAAGTGATCACGCTCGTTAAGGACACATCTCTTGCGTTTACGCTTGCATATCAGGAGGTATTCTCACTTGCCAAGCAGATATCGGCATCCGAGACATCATTCACACCGTTTGTTGTAGCGGGTGTGTTCTATTTTGCTGCCAATTATGTTGTTGCGTTCATTATGGACCGTATAGAGAAGTCAATGGGGTACTATTCATGATCCTGGAGATGAAAAACATTGTAAAACATTTTGAAGACTGTAAGGTGCTTCATGATATATCGCTTGGCGTTGACAGCGGTGAGGTCGTATCGATCATCGGGCGGTCAGGCTCGGGTAAATCGACGCTCCTTCGCTGTGCGACTTTTCTTGAAAAGATCGATGGTGGATCGATAGCATATAAGGGTGATACCGTTGCGCATACGCCTGAGGGTGCAAAGACCGTTTATGCCGGCAAAAAGGAAATGGCAAGGGTCAGAAACTGTTTCGGGCTTGTATTCCAGAACTTTAATCTTTTCCCGCATTACTCGGTACTCAAAAACATCATGGATGCGCCGGTAAACGTACAGAAACGGGATCCGGCATCTGTTGAGGCGGAAGCGATGAAACTGCTTGATAAGATGGGGCTTGCCGACAAAGCATCCGCTTATCCGTTCCAGCTTTCGGGAGGACAGAAACAGAGGGTTGCCATTGCAAGGGCGCTTGCGCTCAATCCCGACATTCTGTTTTTCGATGAGCCCACATCGGCACTCGATCCGGAACTGACGCAGGAAGTCCTCAAGATCATCAGACAGCTTGCCGATGAAAAGATGACTATGGTCATCGTCACCCACGAGATGAACTTTGCCAAGGCGGTATCGAACCGTGTGATCTTTATGGACGGCGGATATATCGTTGAGGAGGGTACTCCGGCTGAGGTTTTCGACGATCCGAAGCAGGAGAGAACGAAACGGTTTTTACAGAATTATGATTAAACATATAAACGGTGTTGAGTACAATCTGATCGATCCGACGGGAAACATGACCGCGCTTGTGACGGATGAAGTAGCCGACTGCGATCGAATAAGTGTTGCGACATCGATAATGAGTTCCGATAAAACATGCGAGCAGGTCGGTTACGTCGGAAAAAGCGATAAGGCCGATATCAGGCTTTACATGGCCGCGGGGGAATTCTGCGGCAATGCTACGATGTCCGCGGCTGCGCTGTTTTGCGATGACATATCTCTTCCGATCGGCGAGAGCCGTCGCGTTTTAGTGGAATCATCGGGAGCAGATGACAATGTATTGGTTGACATAACAAGGGAAACTGACGACGGAACATATCATTGCTACAGCGGCAGAGTGCATATGCCGCCTCCGGCAAAAATCTCATTACGGACATTTGAATATGGGGATAAAAGCTTCGAGTTACCGCTTGTATCTTTTAACGGCATAGATCATGTCATAATGCCTTATCCGGAACTTTCCGATGCACAGATTGAGGAGGCCGTGAAGCAGTGGTGTAAGATCACAAATGCTCCGTGCTTTGGAGTGATGGCGATCGATAACATAACGGGAACATCGCGGATCGGTGCCGATATAAGGCCGATAGTATATGCGCCGGCGATTGATACGTGTTACTGGGAGACATCATGTGCAAGCGGGACAACCGCAGTGGCGGCATGGCTCAGGCGCTCGACAGGATGCGAGAAGATCACGCTTTACGCAAAAGAGCCCGGCGGGCTGCTGAGTGTAAATGCACGGTCCGATAACACCCTGATCCTGGGCGGACATGTAAAAATATAGATAAGATCGGAGGAGAAGACAAATGAAAATCTTCGGAAAGAATTACGAAGACCTTGATAAAGAAAAGGATACGAAGAAACCTGCGGGTAATCTCAATATCGGAAGATATATAAAGATCGCGGTTATCATAGTCATTGCGGTTATTGTTGTAAGCGGCGGTTTTTATAACGTATCGGAGCAGGAAAATGCGGTTGTTACGATGTTCGGACGTGTGATACGGACCGATACGGCGGGACTGTATTTCAAGATACCTCTACTTCAGAGGGTTCATTATGTTGACATCACAACACACGGAACCGGTGTGGGATATTCGCTTGACAACAACGGACAGAACATAACGGATGAGACCAACGGGATAATGATCACATCCGATTTTAACCTTTTGGATATAGATTTTTATCTTGAGTACAGGGTATCCGATCCGGTGGCCTATCTGTATGCATCCGACAATCCGGAAGAGATACTCAAAAACATTGCCTTATCAAGTATCAGATCGATCGTTGCGGATTATACCGTGGATGAGGCGATGACAACTGCAAAGGGACAGATACAGTCAGCCGTCAAGGAAGATATGACAAGAGAGCTTAACGAGCATGGCATAGGACTTGCGGTTGTCAACATCACCGTACAGGATTCCGAGCCGCCGACGGATGAGATCAAGCAGGCGTTCAAGGCTGTCGAGAATGCAAAACAGGGAGCCGATACGGCCAAGAACAACGCTCTGGCATATCAGAATGAACAGCTTCCGAAGGCCGAGGCAAACGCCGATAAGATCATCCAGTCAGCAGAAGCCGACAAACTGTCGAGGATAGCGGAAGCCGAAGGACAGGTTGTCAGATTTAACGAGATGTACGACCAGTATAAACTGTATCCCTATATAACAAAAAAGAGGATGTTCTACGAGACCATGGAGGAACTCCTGCCTTCACTAAAGGTGATCATATCCGACGGGGGCACACAGACACTTATGCCGCTTGAAAGCTTCAGTACGCAGACTGACAGTGAACCGTCTGCGGCACCGGCCGAGCCGGAAGAAGTTACGGAAGGGGGTGAGTGATCATGAAAAAGATACTGATCACGATCGTTACCGTTGCAGTCATAGTACTGCTCGCATCATCGGTTTATACGGTTAACTACAAGGATGTTGTACTTATCCAACAGTTTGGAAGGGTTGTCGGGATCCAGACCGAGCCCGGACTTCATATGAAGACTCCGTTTGTGCAAAGCACGATAGCCATATATGACGGCAGCAGGATATATGATATACCGCCCTCGGATGTCATCACAAGAGATAAAAAATCCATGATCGCGGACGACTATGTCATATGGACCGTAAGCGATGTCATGAAGTATTACCAGACACTCGGCGGTATAGGAGCAAGGGCCGAGGAGAGGATAGATGCGGCTGTATATAATGCCACAAAGAACACGATATCTTCAATGACACAGGATGAAGTCATTGCTGCAAGAGGAATAGAACTGACAAACCTTATCACGAATGAGTCGAATTCGGATATAGCAGGTTACGGGATCACGATACTTACTGCCGAGATCAAGGCACTCGATCTTCCCGATGACAACAAGGAAGCGGTATATGAGCGCATGATCTCCGAACGCGGAAACATAGCAGCGGGCTACAAGGCAAAGGGTGAGGCCGATGCCCAGAAGATAAGAAATGAGACCGACAAGAACGTCAAGATAACGATCGCCAATGCCGAAAAGCAGGCCGAGACTCTGCGTGCCGAGGGTGAGAGCGAATATATGAAGATACTGTCCGATGCCTACAACAATGAGGAAAAATCGGAGTTCTACAATTATCTTCGAAGCCTTGATGCCATAAAAGGATCACTTAAAGGCAGCAGAAACAATACGCTTATCCTTGACAAGGATTCGGAACTTGCGGGGATACTCTACGGGACAATTGACAGACAGTAGAAGGTTAAAAACGGGGGCAGTCAGATGGAAAGATACGTAATGGCCATTGATGCGGGGACCACCAGTAACCGGGCCATCCTCTTTGACAGGCAGGGACAGATATGTTCTGTTGCACAGAAGGAGTTCACCCAGATATTTCCCAAGCCGGGATGGGTAGAACACAACGCAGCCGAGATATGGTCCACCCAGCTCGGAGTATGCGTCGAGGCTATGAGCAAGATTGGTGCGACAGCTGAACAGATAGCCGTGATCGGTATCACGAATCAGCGCGAGACCACTATCGTGTGGGATAAAAAAACGGGCGAGCCCGTATATAACGCGATCGTATGGCAGTGCCGCAGAACGAGCGAATACTGCGATGAACTTATAGAAAAGGGATTGTCGGATAAGTTCCGCTCCAAGACGGGACTTAAGATCGATGCATATTTTTCCGCAACGAAACTGCGCTGGATACTTGAAAATGTCGAAGGAGCGAGAGGGCTTGCCGAAAACGGAGAGTTGCTTTTCGGTACCGTCGAGACCTGGCTGATATGGAAACTGACAAAGGGCAGGGTGCATATCACCGATTATTCCAATGCCAGCCGGACGATGCTGTTTAACATCAATACTCTTGAGTGGGACGATGAGATACTCGCTCAGCTTGATATACCCAAATGCATGCTTCCAAAGCCTGTACCCAACAGCTGCGTTTACGGGATGACGGATGAGTCGTTTTTCGGAGGCGCCATACCGATAGCGGGTGCAGCGGGCGACCAGCAGGCCGCTCTTTTCGGACAGACATGTTTTGAAAAGGGAGATGCAAAAAATACGTATGGTACGGGCTGCTTCCTGCTGATGAACACCGGAGAGAGGCCGATATTTTCCGACAACGGTCTTGTTACCACGATAGCATGGGGGATAGATGATAAGATCACCTATGCACTGGAGGGATCGATATTTGTAGCGGGAGCCGCAATACAGTGGCTTCGCGATGAGATGAGGCTTATCGATTCCGCTGCGGATTCCGATTACATGGCAAGAAAGGTAAAGGATACGGGCGGATGTTATGTTGTACCTGCCTTTACCGGACTTGGTGCGCCATACTGGGATCAGTATGCAAGAGGCGTTATCGTAGGTCTGACAAGAGGTGTCAACAAATACCATATCATCCGTGCAACGCTTGAATCCATTGCCTATTCCGCATATGAGGTCATTGGTGCGATGGAAGCGGATTCGGGCATAGCTCTTACGGAGCTTAAGGTGGACGGAGGAGCCAGCGCGAACGATTTTCTCATGCAGACTCAGGCAGATATATCGCTCTCACCGGTAAAGCGTCCCGCGTGCATAGAGACGACCGCGATGGGTGCCGCATATCTTGCGGGGCTGGCTGTTGGTTACTGGAAGGATAAGTCGGATGTTATCTCAAACTGGAAAGAGGATCGCAGTTTTGTGCCGCAGATCCGGCAGGACGAGAGAGATGAAAGGATAGAGGGCTGGAAGAAGGCTGTTAAATGTGCTTTCGGATGGGCCACACAGTAAGGAGAGACAATGAAGGATGTTATCATAATCGGAGCAGGCGTGAGCGGATGCGCCATAGCCAGGGAATTATCAAGATATGATCTTGACGTATGCGTGCTTGATAAGAACTCCGACATAGGAGAGGGAACATCAAAGGCCAACAGCGGCATAGTGCATGCCGGATACGATGCTAAACCGGGAACTCTTAAAGCACGTCTTAATGTTGAAGGCTCGAAGATGATGCCGGAACTTACCGAAAAGCTCGGGATCCCGTTCATGCGTAACGGCTCGATGGTCGTTGCCCTGTCGGATGAGGATGTTGAGCATATGCACGAGCTTTATGAGCGCGGATTGCAGAACGGAGTCGAGGGACTGCGCATCTTATCGCGCGAAGAAGCCATGGCCATGGAGCCGAATCTGTCAGATGATACGAGGGGTGCACTGTTTGCCCCGACCGGAGGCATAGTATGTCCTTTCCGTTTAACGAGCGCACTCGGTGAGAGTGCATGCGTGAATGGGGTTGATTTTAAACTTCTGACTGAAGTGACATCGGTAACCGTTACCCCGGACGGCTTCAGGGTGGATGCCATAGAACATGATGAGTTCGATCCCGAAGTGAAGAATGCCGTATCTTTTGATACAAGGATGGTCGTAAATGCGGCCGGCGTATATGCGGATAAGTTCCATAACATGATGACGGATGACAAACTGACAATCACACCGCGAAAGGGTGAGTACTGTCTGCTTGACGTTACGGCGGGAGAGCATGTCGGACGTACGATATTCAGGATGCCTTCATCGATGGGTAAGGGGATACTTGTTACGCCGACGATACACGGAAACCTTCTGGTCGGCCCGACTGCAACGGATCTTGACGATAAGGAAGGTACGTTCACTACGGCCGAAGGTCTTGCCGCAGTCAATAAGCCCGGAGCATCGGCGGTAAAGGATATCCCGATGAACGAGGTCATTACGTCGTTTGCGGGGCTGCGGCCTCACGGCGACCGCGGTGATTTTGTCATAGGTGAGATAGAAGGCTGTCCGGGATTTATAGATGTCGCCGCCATAGAGTCGCCGGGCCTTTCGGCTTCCCCCGCCATAGGAGTGATGGTGGGGAATATTGTAAGGGACAGGCTTGATGCGGCTGTAAAGAAGGGTTTTATTGAGACACTGGAGCCGCTTACATATATGAGACTGCTGCCCGAGGAGGACAGACGTGCTCTTGTCGAAAAGGACAGCGCATACGGAAATATCATCTGCCGCTGCGCTACGGTATCAGAGGGTGAGATACTTGAGACGATCAGGAGACCTCTTGGCGCGAGAACGCTCGATGCTGTAAAGAGGCGTACCGGTGCGAACATGGGAAGGTGCCAGGGCGGATTCTGTTATCCGAAGGTAATGGAGATCCTAAGCCGTGAACTCGGTGTTCCGATGGAACTGATCACCAAGAAGGGAGCGGCTTCGCCGATACTTGACCGGGACGGAGGATTAACGCATGAGACGGCATTTGGCCGGCAGGTGTCCCCTGATGCTTCAAGGGCCGATGATCATGAGTATGATGCGATAATTATCGGCGGAGGTCCTGCAGGTATGGCGGCAGCACTTTCACTTCACGAAGAGGGCATAACCGACATACTGATCATTGAAAGGGACAGGGAGCTCGGAGGAATACTCGGTCAGTGCATCCACAACGGATTCGGACTGCAGACATTTGACGAGGAACTGACAGGTCCCGAGTATGCAGGCCGTTACATTGACATGGTCAGGAATGCAAAGATCCCGTATCAGCTTGATACGATGGTAGTTGATATCAAACATGATGAAAAACCGGGAGCAATGAAATATATCAATGCATACAGCAGTGTGCACGGCATTCAAACGCTCGCGGCAAAGGCCGTGATACTTGCCATGGGGTGCCGTGAAAAACCGAGAGGAGCCCTTAACATTCCGGGTTATCGTCCTGCCGGGATATACTCCGCGGGAACGGCCCAGAAGTTTGTAAACATAGACGGAATGATGCCCGGCAAGGAAGTCGTGATCCTCGGGTCCGGTGATATCGGCCTTATCATGGCACGTCGTATGACGCTTATGGGCGCAAAGGTTAAGATGGTCGTTGAGATCATGCCATATTCGGGAGGACTGAAACGTAACATAGTCCAGTGTCTTGATGATTTTGGCATACCGCTTCTTCTTAGCCATACGGTCACGGAAATAAAGGGCAGGGACAGGGTCGAGGCTGTCGTTGTCTCCAAGGTGGACGATGATCTCAAGCCGATACCGGGAACACAGCAGGAGTTTAAATGCGATACCCTTCTTCTTTCGGTCGGCCTCATTCCGGAAAACGAACTGTCCAGAAAGATAGGCATTACGATGTCGCGGGCAACAAAGGGCGCGGTTGTTTCGGATGATCTTGAAACGAGCTGCCCGGGCGTATTCGCGTGCGGTAATGTTCTTCACGTACATGACCTTGTCGACAATGTATCAAAGGAAGCTGTAAATGCCGGCAAGTGCGCGGCAAGATATATAAAAGAGTTTGAAAAGAATGGATCGGCAGAGACTGTGATCGATCCGGATTCGGCACTTATGCAGAAGTTTGCAAAGCGCAATTCGACAAGAAACGGAGTAAGCCCGAATGAGATAATTAAAAATCCCGACGGCAGCACGACACATACGCTTCCGTGCATAATCTGCCCGAGAGGATGCGTCATCAGTGTTACCGAGAAGGACGGAGAAGTTGTTTCGGTTACCGGTAACAGCTGTGATCGCGGTAATGTATACGCGAGGAGCGAAGTGACATCGCCGGTACGTACCCTGACATCGGTCGTTGCCATAACCGGTTCTGATAAGCCTGTGGTTTCTGTTAAGACGGAGCGTGCGATACCGAAGAGCGCGATAGATGAGTGCCTTCGGGAAATAAAAAATGTTAAAGTCCAGTCCCCCGTATCGATAGGAGATGTTATAATACGTGATGTAGCCGGCACGGGAGTAAATGTGACAGCAACATCAAACGCATAAAAGACTGAACGGTTTATCCGGCGGTATAAGGGAGTTATACATGACAAAGGTCACGCAGTATTCTTTTGATTCAAAAGATGACAGACATACAAAGATACATGCATTAAAGTGGGAAGACGAAGGCACTGAGACGGTTGCGGTCCTGCAGCTTGTACACGGAATGCAGGAGCATATCGAAAGGTACTCGGAATTCGCACAGTATCTGGCTAAGAACGGTTTCGTTGTGTTCGGACACGATCACATAGGGCACGGAGAATCCGTGGAAAATGAGAATGATCTCGGCATTATGCACTGCAAGCATCCGGATGATGTGATGGTATCGGATATGTTCTCAAATTATCTTCTCATAAAGGAGCAATATCCGGACAAGCCGTATTTTATACTCGGACACAGTATGGGTTCTTATCTGCTGCGTAAGTTTTTGTGCGTAAAGGCCGGGCAGCTTAACAAAGTAAGCGGAGCGATCATCATGGGAACCGGGTCCGAGGCTGATGCTGCACTCGTGTTCGGTAATGCTTTGTGCAGCCTGCTCATGGCGGTAAAAGGCAGGGATGCAAAATCTCCGTTCATAAGGAGCATAATGTTCGGGGCTAACTACAAAAAGTTTGATACAACAGGAGCGGATGCTGAAAACAGCTGGCTGTCCAAAGACGCGGAGATTGTCAGGAAATATTTTGATCCGGAAAATAAAAAGGACGGCGGAGAGTTCTCTCTTAACGGTTATTCGATCCTTCTGCGTTCTACATGGTTTGATAACAGGATGTCAAATATAAAAAAGATGAACATGGATATTCCGATCCTGTTCACATCCGGTGATCAGGACCCGGTCGGTGCAATGGGCGCAGGTGTCAAAAGAGCATATGAACAGTTCAGATCCGCGGGTGTTAAGGATCTGTCGATAAAACTGTACGAGGGAGACCGGCACGAGATACTGAACGAACTTGATCGTCAGACGGTGTACGAAGACCTGCGAAGGTGGATGGCTGATCGTTTCGGTTGACAAAACGGGCGCGGTGGTGCAAAATGTAATTCGTGTGAGTGAAGAACACTCCAAGGAGACTCGCGCATTTGAGTTCTGCTTAGCAGAATAGGCGCTCGTCGTAAAGGAGACTCGAGCATTTGAATCGCCTTCGGCGATAGGGCGCTCGTCGTGCAGTAAGGGATCTTCCCACTTCGTGGGCCCCTCCTTACAGCATATGCAGAAATGGCGGAATTGGCAGACGCGCACGGTTCAGGTCCGTGTGGTAGCAATACCATGAGGGTTCAAGTCCCTTTTTCTGCACTATCGTTTGTACGTATTTATCAGTAACCGTCAAAAGGCGGTAAACGCTGATAAATACGTACTTTTTTTATCCCACACATCGTTCGTCTTTGTTCTTCTGTATTTGTGAAGAATCGTTGTTTTCAGAGAGTGAGAGGGTCAGAAAACGGGTCAGAAGGTGGGTCGACAAATGCTGTAGTTACGGTTCTGTTGGAAATATTAGGAAAAAAAAGAAAAAATATGCACAAGAACATACGTTCGTTCGTTAAAGTGCACAATACAAGATATAGATAATGCTGAGATAGCAAGATGACCTTTAGTGAATAAAATGACATGCTCAACCTTAAAGGATACGTGATGTGGATATTATAGTAACGGATGAATAAAGAGTACTAATCGGCGAATAAAGAGTATAAATCGACACAGAAAGAGTACTAACTGGCAAGCAAAGAGTATAAGACAGCAAGCAAAGAGTATAAATCGAAAGGGAAATAAAAATATTACCTTCAAAATTAAACCCAACCTTAAAAGTGCAATAAATTCCAGTCGTAGTTTTAATGACACGATTTCGTGAGGTGATAAATCACTATATAAATGGCCTTGAGAATGTAAAAGAGCTTCTCAAGGGACATACGGAACCGGTCGTGATACACACGGATCAAGGAAGCGTTTACGCTTCAATGGCGCACAACGAGAGCGTGAGGATACGGTTTATTCAGATTTACGTCCAGGGCTGGGAAGCTCACGGACAATCCAGTACATGTGTCAATAAACGACAGGATGAAGGAAGAACTGTATATGGACTATGTCTTTAGTTTGTTCTCCTTTGCTACAGAACACGTTTGAGTGTGGAGATGCAGAGAGACTTCGGAGAGTAATGTCGGAGAGCATAGTTTTCAAGACCATAAGCTCGGAAGAGGAATTCATTGGAAGAGATGCTGTCATCGATAGGATTAACTATGTTAATGAAAATATCAAATCCAAGCCATTTGCGCATGTCGGAAAGATACTCGGTAGGCGAGATGGTAAAGAGAGAACAGGTTTCTCCAAGGGAACGGACTGTGTAGTAATAGCATACGATGATCCCCATGATCACGAGGCTTTGGCATTCATAAAGCGTGATGAAGATCATCTTATCTCCCGGCTGATTATCGAGAGCGCCAATGAATATATTTTTGAGGTTACAAGCTCACAGAGGAGAAGGTGGTATGAACGATAAGGACCGGCGGCTTCTATTAGAAGAGATTCCCAGATATATGGGGGAGAATTTCGATGAAAACATGGAAGTAAAAACGGATATGCTCAAACTGGCTCATCACATCATGTATGACATCAAATGGGCATCGCGTGAGACGGTGTTACAGATGCTTATCAATAACGAATACGGACTTAGATAAGGCTCTTTCGGATGATAAAGATGCTATAGGCATATCTGATATAATTCATTCAGAAATTGCATTCCGACATAATGAATTACGGAGGATTTATGAATATCGTAATATATGGATCACAATATGGAACAGCAAAACGATATGCAGAGGAATTGGCAAATCGCACAAGATTCGTGCTTAAATCCTATGAAGATGTCGAAGATATCAATACATATGAAACTATCATTTATATTGGGGCTTTGTATGCCGGTGGAGTTATGGGCATGAAAAAGACCTTCAAGAACATGAAAGATTGCAGAAAGCATAGAATAATAATCGCAACGGTAGGACTTGC
>CACYMJ010000003.1 GCA_902775485.1 uncultured Lachnospiraceae bacterium | reverse complement strand
ATCATCGCAAAAGGATTGAACTGAGCCATCCATGATACAAGTACGGCCGTAAAACCGCGCCCGTCCGAGATCGTGGATGTGAGTGTATGGTTGATACCGCCCACAAGCAGGAGGCCTGCCAGACCGCAAAGCGCACCGGAGAGGAGCATCGTACGGATGAAGACCTTGCTGACATTGATGCCGACGTAAACGGAAGTTTTCGGTGATTCACCCACGACTCTTATCTCATATCCGTGCTTGGTATATTTGATGTAAACATACGTAAATACCGTGACTATAACGGCAACGAATATCGGAAGCATATACTTGGAGCCGAACAGCTGCGGAAGCCATCCGGTATGCGAATCCTGATTGATGATGCCGATCTTGCCCGATCCCTTCGGAACCTCCCAGCGTATCGTAAAGAAAAGAACGAGCTGGGTGGCAATGTAGTTCATCATAAGGGTCGAGAGCGTCTCATTGGTATTCCACAGTGACTTGCACAGTGCCGGAATAAATCCCCACAGCGCTCCGAGTCCGATGGATGCGATCACCATAAGGATCATTACGACGGCATTCGGAAGTTTTCCGTCAAGGCAGATCATGCACGCAGCGGCACCAAGTGCCCCCATAAGTACCTGTCCCTCGCCTCCGATGTTCCAAAACCGCATGCGGAATGCGATCGTAAGTGCCAACGCGATTATCAGCAGTATCGAAATGTCCTGAAACGTTATCCAGGCCTTTCTGGCTGATCCGAATGCACCCGCAACGATCGATGAGTATACTTCAAGCGGATTGATGCCCGTTGTGATACCGGTAACGATCGCGCATACTATAAGTGCGGCTATGACCGCGGTAATTCTTATGATCATCGCCTTATGTGCCGGGATGGCGCCGCGCTTTGTAAGATGTATAAATGGCTCTCTTGTTTTAGTGCTCACCGCTGTGCGCTCCTTCCAGGCTTGTCATAAGAAGGCCTATCTCGTTCTTTGTAACCTTCTTTGCATCAACGATATCGCTGACCTGTCCGTCACACAATACCATGATCTTATCGCTTATCTGCATCAGAACATCAAGATCCTCGCCGACAAAGAGAACGGCAACTCCCTTTTTCTTCTGCTCATTGATAAGCTCGTATATCTTGTAGGAACTGTTGATATCAAGTCCCCTGACTGCATATGCCGTAAGCAGTACCTTGGGATTTGATGATATCTCACGTCCCACGAGTATCTTCTGTATGTTTCCTCCCGACAGACGCCTTACCGGGGTATCAAGTCCCGGTGTTGAAACCTCAAGTGTACTGACAACATTTTTGGCGATCTTCTTCGGTTTCTCGCGGTCGGTAAACCACTTGTGACTCTCACCGAAAGTACGCAGCATCATGTTTTCGGAAATGTTCATGTTACCGACAAGTCCCATTCCGAGTCTGTCCTCGGGGACAAACGAAAGAGCGACACCGAGCTCCCTTATGTCCCTCGGATGCATTCCGATCAGTTCTGTTTCCTTGCCGTTTTCATCTATGTATAAGACGGAACCCGAATCGGTCTTCTGTATTCCCGCGATCGCTTCGAGCAGTTCCTTCTGTCCGCTTCCCGATATACCGGCGATCCCTAGGATCTCACCGGAATTCATGTAAAAGCTGACATTCTTAACCTTCTGTACTCCCTCTGCATCCGTAACGTTTATGTTGCTGATGACGAGTCTCTTCTCCGGATTGACGGGCTCGGGCCTTTCGATATCAAGCCTTACGGCACGTCCCACCATCATGTCCGTCATCTCCTGCGGATTCGTGGATGCAGTCTCCAGCTGGCCCACGTACTGTCCACGCCGCAAAACGACAACGCGGTCCGATATGGCCATGACTTCATTCAGTTTGTGTGTGATTATTATTATGGATTTGCCGTCCTGTCTCATGTTACGCATAACATCAAACAGACGCTCTGTCTCCTGCGGTGTCAGAACTGCCGTAGGCTCATCAAGGATCAGTACCTCGGCTCCGCGGAATATTACCTTTACGATCTCGACGGTCTGTTTTTCGGATACCGTCATGTTATAGATCTTCTTGTCGGGATCAACGACAAAACCGTATCTGTCGCATATCTGCCTGATCCTCTCCCTGGCAGCGACGACGTCGTATTTGCCCTCTTCTCCGAGTATGATGTTTTCCCAGGCGGTAAAAACATCCACCAGTTTAAAATGCTGATGGACCATACCGATCCCCAGGGCATGGGCTTCGGCAGGGGAGCCTATAGAGACTTCCCTGCCGTTTACGTATATCTGCCCCTCGTCGGGATAGTATATCCCGGCGAGCATATTCATAAGGGTCGTCTTACCGCTCCCGTTCTCGCCCAGAAGTGATACGATCTCACCCTTATACAGGTCAAAATCCACATTGGTATTTGCCTGTTTCTGATCAAATCTTTTACTGATACCGCGCATGCTTAGCACGGTTTCTCTGTTCTCCAATTGCTTATCTCCCGGATAAATCCCCGATCAGAATGCAGTATCCAGAAGTGTAATACCATCGATCTGGAGATCGAAGTAAGGTGCACTTCTCATGCCTTCGCCGGATTCGTTGAAGTAACCGTCCTTGATGGCCTCATGATCGCCTTCGTAATTGGCATCCGTATCAACATCTGCCATGTATGTTGTAAGCTCGTTGCCCTCAACCGTAAATGTCTTGGTGTCAAATACGTGAACCTTGCCTGCAATGATATCAGCCTTTGCAGCCTCAACAGCTTCCTCGGTTCCCTTTGCGGCATTCTTGCCGAAATGATCGATAACGACCGAACCCGTCTCAAGCGTTCCGGTGTAATCCGTAGGAATGGTTTCACCCTTTGCAGCCTTTACGATGGAATCCTCAAAGTAAGGAGTCCAGTCTATCTTACAATATGAGATGTAAGTCTCGGGACATGCTGCATCGGTAGGTCCGTTGTATGAGCTGTTCGGAACGCCTGCGTTCTCACATGCCGTAGGGCTTCCCATTGAATCGGCATGCTGGGAGATGAGTACACAACCGTCAGAGATGAGCTTTGTAGCGCCTTCCTTCTCTGCTGTCTCGTCATACCATGAACCTGTAAATGTAACTTCCATCGTAGCCGTAGGACAAACGCTGCGGGCACCGAGGAAATATGATGTGTAACCGCTGATAACCTCTGCATATGTGAAAGCACCGATGTAACCGATCTTTGCCTGGTCTGCAGTGATCTTGCCCTCTTCGATCATCTCATTAAGCTTCATTCCTGCAGCGATACCTGAAAGGTAACGGCCTTCATATATTGAAGCAAATGCATTGTGGAAGTTTGCAAGGTTCTCTGTATGAGCGCGGGTACCGGTTGCATGACAGAACTGCACATCGGGATATTCCTTGGCAGCTTCGATCATGTAATCCTCATGTCCGAAGGAATCTGCGAATATGTAACCGCATCCCTGATCAACAAGTTCACAGGCTGCATCGTAGCATTCCTGGCCTTCGGGGATATTTGTCTTGATAACAGCCTCAACACCGAGCTTTTCGCAAGCCTGCTTGGCGGCGGTTATGAAGTTAAGATCATAAGTTGAATTCTCATCGTGAAGGCAGATAAAACCTGCTTTGATATTGACCTTCTCAGATGTTTCACCCGCTGCATCGCCGCCTGCTGCCGGAGCTGCACCGCCGCATGCACAGAGAGTGAATGTCATTGCTGTTGCCAGAAGCAACGAAATTAACTTTTTCATTTTCATCCTCCCGAAAAATAAATTAGTCACAATATATGACTATTTCAATGTACCCATATACAATATATTGTTGAAAGCGTTTCGTCAATGGCAAATAAATAAATCTATATGTTATTTAATTGTTCGTCAGAAAGTACAGTTTTGTATCCTCGAAATTGTTGACATTTACCAATAACATGTTATCATATGGTTACAGTCCAAAACCATAGATATAGTTGTATCCGTTTTTCGAAAACGTTTTCGGACACAACAGAATGTAATGAGGAGTGCATTTTTATCCGTGGGAGCCGGCTGTGTGGAGGAGATAAAGAAAGGAAGGGATTGGATGAGAGACTTTTACATCAAACAGAGAGGAAAGGAAACCCTGTATTTCGCTTCATTCGATGAGATGATGGAATGTTTTGATAAAATGGATGAATGCGACAAGCACTTCTGCACGGTACATGATGACAGCACCGGCAGATACGCACCGGGATACGACATCGTCTGGGCGGGGGCGAACGTAAACCATGCATTTAAGCATATAGCGTAGCAAAAAGGCTCCGGAGATCCGGAGCCTTTTTGTTGACATTATATATAGGGAGGTATAACATTATATGGACGCTTCGTAGGCAGGGTGAGATTCCCGACCGGCGGTGTTCAGCATCTGCTGTAAGTCCGCAACCCGCATAAAGTGCGGTGGATCCGGTATGAATCCGGAACCGACGGTACAGTCCGGATGAAAGAAGGAGACAAAAAAATGCAAAAACAAAAAATCTCAACTCGTGTTATGGCAGGTATTGCCATGCTGACCGCTGTATCGGTCATTCTTCAGTATCTTGATTTTCCGCTCCCGATGCTGATACCCCCGTTCATCAAATTCGATTTTTCCGACCTTCCGGCCCTTATAGGCGCTTATGCTTACGGTCCGCTTGCCGGGGTAATAATCGAACTGATCAAAAACCTTATCCATTGTGCGATCACAAAATCAGCTACAGTCGGTGAGTTATCAAACTTCCTACTGGGTGCGGCTTTCGCAGGTACTGCCGGGTTCATCTACAAGATAAACAAGACGAAAAAGACCGCCATAATAGGCGGTATCATCGGTGCGATCATCATGGGTATCGTGAGCATCCCGTCAAATCAGTGGATAGTATATCCCTTCTATTACAAAGCTTATATGCCCGAAGAGGTCGTTCTTTCGGCATATCAGGCAATAATGCCGGCTGTTAAGAACGTTCTGCAGTGCCTGATCATATTCAACATGCCCTTCACAATTGTAAAGGGCTTAGCCTGTGTTCTTGTATCAATACCGATATACAAACCTCTCACGAGGGTTCTCAAAGATCCGGGCCGTTCAAATGCTCAGTAAGCTTTTCCATGGCTTCGGTATATCCGGCAAGTCCGTGCCCTGCTATCGTCTGCAGGGCTGCGGAACGGATATAACTGATCCGTCTGAACTCTTCCCTGCTGTCAACATCCGTTATATGCACCTCTATCGTCGGAATCCCGACGCTTTTTAATGCGTCAAGAAGAGCGACCGATGTATGCGTGTATGCCCCGGGATTGATCACTATGCCGTCGGTTACGCCGTATGATTGCTGTATTATGTCAACCAGTTCCCCCTCGTGATTACTCTGGAAAAACTCCACTTCAACACCGAGCTCTCCGGCTTTTTCTCTGCACAGGTTTATCAGGTCCGCATAGGTTTCGCGGCCATACAGATCCGGTTCTCTTATTCCGAGCATATTAAGATTCGGGCCGTTAACAATGAGCAGATGCAGTTTTCTTCTGCCCTGATTATGTAAACCGGCGATCACCTCATCAACGGTTTTTGCCACTCCATCCTTAACAACCACAGACAGGTCGGCATTTGACAGATATATCGGAAGCCTCAGATAATACATGGCTTTCAGATTCTCTTTTCCCTTTGACAGCGGTCTGCCTCCCGTTGCAAGTTCCGATAGTTTTCTGTGTAGATAAACAATCGTACCGTTAAGAGCCAGAAGTTCGATATTCTCCGGGTCGAGCACTACGCCTCCGCCGGTCGCGATCACTCTGCCGCCCTTTAATGCAGCCTGTGCAACAGCATCCTTCTCAAGCGCCCTGAAAGCACTCTCCCCCTGTTCCTTAATGCACTTTGAAGGGCTGATCCCGTTATCCTTTTCGAATATCTCATCGGTATCGACAAACTTCAAACCGCACTTTTGCGCCAGAAGCTTTCCAACCGTTGATTTTCCGCTGCCGGGCATGCCCGTAAGCACGATGTTTCCGGAAGTCTGTGTGATATAGCCTATCACATCCTCTATCTTTTTTCTGTCCGATTCCTTCAGTGTTCCCACGGGATCTGCGCCGAGGTTTTTTCCCTTAAAGAGCTTTGATGCAAAAAATCCCTGGGCAACAAGCATCGGCAGGCCGCATGTAGCTGCTATCCCGCGTTTTTTTGCCCTGTAAACCAGTCGTGTTGTAAGCGGATTATATATTACATCAATGACAGCTTTTAGGTTAACATAACCATTATTTATGTCTATCGGAATGCCTTTTATTTCGGGATACATACCTACCGGCGTCGTATTTATCAGTATCTCGCAATCATCAAAACGATCGGTATATGATACGTACCTGACCGGACATGCAAGCGCCATGCCCATGTTTTTCGGATCTCTTGATACTACCGTGATCTGGGATGAGCCGAGTCTTGCAGCCGTATACGCGGCTGTCCTGCACGTTCCGCCGCTGCCGAGTATCGCAACGGTCCTGCCTCCGAAATCAATCCCGGCGCGCCGTGCCATATACTCGAAGCCGTAAGTATCCGTGTTATACCCCATTAACCCTTCGGTTGTATTTACAAGCGTATTTACACACCCTATTGCCGACGCGTTCTCATCCGCACGGCAATAGTGCATCGCTTTTTCCTTGTACGGTATCGTAACATTGACTCCGTCAAAATCAGCCTTTTTGAAAAAATCGTCTATACTGCTGCCGTCGACCTCAATGAGCCTGTATTCATAAGATGCAAACTGCGCATGAAGAAGCGGCGAAAAACTGTGGCCGAGCTTCTCCCCTACAAGACCGTATCTGTCATTTTTACCATTCCTGTTTCCCATGTTATCCTCATGATCCCCGGGCAAAACCGGTATAACCTCAAAGCATCAGATCTGCCATCACAAGGGCCGTCATAGCCTCAACGCACGGCACGACGCGCGGTACTATGCAGGCATCGTGTCTTCCCTCTATCACCAGTTCGCAGTCTTCCATCGTCTCGAGATTTACGGACAGCTGCGGCTTGTATATTGACGGCGTCGGCTTTACCGCGACCCTGAATATGACCGGCATACCGTTTGTGATCCCTCCCTGTATGCCGCCCGAATTATTGGTAAGACATGTTACCGCTCCGTCCCTGATACGAAACGGGTCATTGCTTGACGATCCGTGATCGGAGCAGACTCCGAATCCCTCGCCGAACTCTATTCCCTTGATCGCGGGAATACCGAACATTGCAAAGGAAAGTACCGATTCAACACTGTCATATATCGGATCTCCGTATCCGGCAGCGATCCCGGTAACCTTGCATTCAACGCATCCGCCGACAGAATCGCCGTGTGAGGCGGCATCTTCCATACACGCGATCATCTTATCCCCTGCTTCGGCTGACAGCACCGGCAGAACATGCGCCGCATAAGGCTGCAGATCCTGCGATACCGGATCGAACCTGTCATCAAAAGCATCTCCGGTCTGAAGAATATGTGCGGCAATACCGACTCCGCGTTTTTTTAATATCTGCATGCATACCGCCCCGGCAAAGCACATCGGAAGAGTCATCCTTCCCGAGAAGAATCCTCCGCCCGACATATCGATACTATCGCCGTATTTTACATGTGCGACATAATCCGCATGTGACGGTCTCGGGATCTTTCGCATCTTCTTATAGTCGCCGGATCTGGCATTTTCGTTAATAAACTTTGCGATAAGCGGCTCACCCGTAAGAGTATTTCCCGACATCCCCGATATGATCACCGGCTCGTCCTTCTCCTTCCGGGCCGTTGTATATACCGCATTTCCGCCCTGACGCCTAAGCAGAAGCTCCCTGACAGCATCAAGGTCTATAACCTCACCTGCAGTAAGTCCCTCGATACGAACGTCTATGGACTCCGAATGCGATGCACCGCTTACGGTCATTTTTACGTTTTTTCCGAGTGTGAACGACATTTCATACTCCTTCATGATCCATTCCCAGTTTTTCGATCACTTCGTAAAAACCGGGATATGATTTGTCGACAGCCATTGCATCCTTTATCAGCACCGGCCGGTCAACGGCAAAAGCGATCGCTGCGGCCGCCATTGCGATACGGTGGTCGTTGCATGAATCCACCCTCACCGGTTCATCGCTTGAAAGACCGGAAAAACTCTCGCGTCTCCTGCCGTGTACAGTCATGTTCTCAATATCGCCGTCTCGAGTTATGTCAACCTCAACTCCTATGGCATTCAGCATAGACTTTACGGCTTCGACCCTGTCACATTCCTTCATGCGAAGCCTTCCGATATTGCCGAAAATGCTGTCGCCTTCCGTAAATGCCGCTATAACAGCAAGAGCCGGAACAAGATCCGGGATCTGCGAACACTGTATGTTGACGGGATGCTCAGGAGCGCCTGTAACTGTAATATCCGCTCCCTTTTCTGTAGGACTGCTATCGACGTTTACCGTGATCCCGAACTGCTTAAATATATCGATAACTTCACGGTCTCCCTGTATGGAGGCGGGGTCAAGTCCCGTAACCGTAAGGCAGTCAAAAACCCTGCCGCAGCCGAGCGTTCCTATCGTCATAAGATATGCACCGTTTGACCAGTCGCCCTCAGCGGCTATCTCGGTGCCCTCTTCCATATATTCATATCTTTGCGATCCCGGAATGTCAAAACCGTCTTCTGTTTTTCTGATCCTGATGCCAAAGCGTGACAGGACATCCGTTGTCATGTCAACGTAAGCGGCAGATTCAAGATCTCCCTTTATCACAAGATGGGAATCTCCTTCAAGAAGAGGGAGCATGAACAGCAGTCCGGATATGAACTGCGATGATACGTTTCCGGCGATCTCATATATTCCCGCATGAGGTTTTCCGTTTACGGTTATCGGAAGATGGTCATCGGAAACATCAACTCCGGCGCTTTTTAGCACATCGCAAAGCGGTCCCATCGGACGCTCGGGAAGCTTTCCCGAACCCGTAAGCGTTGAACCCGGAGATAAAAGCGCTGCCAGGGGCAGTATAAATCTTGCGGTAGACCCGCTCTCATTACAGTCTATTATATTCGGGCCCGCCTCTTTTATCTTCTTTACGGCATTCATCGTTGCTTCCATGTCTTTCGAGACGATATTCGTCCTGACACTGACAGGACGATCGCACAGGGATGCTGCTATAAGCAGTCTGTGCACATATGATTTCGACGATATCGCCTCGACGCGGTTTTGCCTTGCGGTTCCTTTTTTCAGAATAATATCCATCTATCGTTTATCCGTAGACTGTTCCTTTTGTGTGTCTTCTTCTTTTCTTATACGTCCCTCGCGAAGGAGCGAAACAAGCCTGTCGCGGTCATGTGCATCTATCGCATTGGCGAATTCCATAAGATGTCCGACTATATGATCGATCTCGGAAACAAGTGCATTGTCGTTTGCCATGAACAGATCCGCCCACATTTCCTCATTCAGTTTGGCAACTCTTGTCATATCCTTAAATGATCCCGCCGAGAATCCGTATCTTTTCTCAAGAGTCGGACTCTTGATATATGCCGATGAAACAACATGGGCCAGCTGTGATGTGTATGCGATCACGCTGTCATGCTCTTCCGGTGTCGTTACCTTAACCTGTGAAAATCCGAGTTTCGGGAAAAATTCCTCAGCAGCATGCATTGCCTCATCATCGGTATATTTATCCCGGCACAATATCATCGAGGCTCCCTCATACAGATCATCGCAGGCATTCGTATATCCGGCCACTTCCTTGCCTGCCATCGGATGTCCACCGATAAAGCAAAGGTCCATCGATGCAAGTTTTTCCGACAGTTCCCTGTTTATCACCGTCTTTACGCCGGTACAGTCGATAACTATACATCCCTTCGGAAGCTTCGGTGCAATCTCAAGTATGACTCTTACGACATCAGCCGGATAAAGCGCGACAAGCAGCATATCTATCTCGTCAAAATGCTCCTCAAGTTTTCCGGAAACCGTACCGTCCGCAATGGCATCCTCAACCGTTTTTGCGGTCCTGTTTGATGCATAGACTTTACAATCGGTATGTTTGGTTATGGCTTTTGCCATCGATCCCCCGATAAGGCCAAGGCCTATTATTCCTATTGCTTTCACAGATTCGTCACGACCTCTCTGATCTTATCCATTCCGACCGAGATCTTTGCAAAAGCCTCGGGTGTGATCGATTGCTGTCCATCGCACCATGCGTTCTCGGGATCGTTATGAACCTCAACGATGATACCGTCAGCGCCCGCTGCCGTTGCGGCATATGTGACATCCTTTACGTACTTTGAAAAACCGGTTGAATGCGAAGGATCCACGATGACGGGAAGATGGGTCTTTTCCTTGAGTACGGGTATGACCGAAATATCAAGGCTGTTTCTCGTGGATGTCTCAAATGTTCTGATACCGCGCTCGCACAAAATGACCTTTTCGTTTCCTCCGGCCATGATGTACTCGGCGCTCATGAGCAGTTCCGCGACCGTATTTGCAAGACCGCGCTTTAACAGGATCGGTTTGTCTATCGTTCCGAGTTCCTTGAGCAGTCTGAAGTTCTGCATGTTTCTCGCGCCGACCTGAATGACGTCAACTTCGTCAAACAGATCAAGATCTGTCAGTTCCATGATCTCCGTTACTATCGGAAGACCTGTTGCCTTCTTGGCTTCAAGCAGATACTCTATTCCCGTTTTCCCGAGTCCCTGGAAAGCATACGGCGAAGTCCTTGGCTTGAATGCGCCGCCGCGAAGCATGTGTGCGCCCGCTGCCTTGACATCCTTTGCTATTCCCGTGATCTGGTCGATCGTCTCGACCGAGCAGGGGCCGGCGATCTTTACGAAATTTCCTCCGCCGATCTTCACATCTCCTACCGTTATGACGGTATCCAGCGGGTGAAACTTTCTGTTTGCCGCCTTATACGGTTCCTGGATGCGCTTTACGTTTTCGACTATGTCAAGTGCACTGACCGCGTCTATATCGACCTTTGATGTGTCACCGACGAGACCGAGGATGGTGGATTTCTCACCGCGGCTGTAATGGATCTCCAGTCCGAGATCCTCCTTTATCCATTTTTCAAGCCGTTTGTACTTCTGTTCGTCGGCATTCGGTTTTAAGATAATGATCATTTTTGTTTCCTCACTTTCGCGCTTTAACGCTTTTAACTGCTAAAGTATATAACAGGCCGCCCGTATTGTCAACACCCTGTCCAAATCAAAGGACCCGCGCATCGGCAGGTCCCTGTTTTTACGTATGTTACAGTTTATATCACATAAACTGGTCGGCAGCTGCCGCACCCGGCTGCATCGCATTATACGGCGATCTCGGATCCGTATCCGTAGGATCCCATCCGCGTGTTGCCGTATTGGTCTCATCAACTCTTATGATCGGGCGTGTAAGAGGATACACAAGATTCGGGTCCTTTACGACATTTACTACAGTTCCCGGTACGGTGTTGTCGTATATCCATTTCGCATCTGCAAGTGCCATTCTGCAGCATCCCGCTGATGCCGGAGATCCGAGCTTGTTAAACTGCCTGTATTCAAGAGAGTCGGGCGAATGGCGGTAATACGGAACCGAGTGCATAAGCTCATGATTGTTGAACCTGACCGCATATCTGGAATAGACACCGCCGTTCATCAAGTGCCAGTCATAATAATTAGTTGTCTTGTAAGTTCCGACAACTGTATTTCCGTGCTTTCCCGTTGAGCATGCAAAAACCTGTATGGGCTTACCCTGAAGGTCATACGCGATCACCTGCTCCGTTGCGGTATTTATCGTCACACTCGAAACAGGGCACGGAACAACCGATGTAAGTATCCCGACACCGGGAATACTTGCTCCGCCGCCCCCGGTAAGTGCAAATGCATGTACCGAAAATGTCACGGCAAATGCCGCCGCAAGCATGAAAACTGATACGGTCTTAATCTTTTTCATCTATACCTCTCTTTTATGTCTGTTTTTGTATATTATATTAAAAAATGTTTATCTGTCCAATCATTCCGCAAAACCTACACACTGAGTCTTCTTCTGATCTCCGCCGCAACGCTTCTGCCCTTGAAAATGACCGACCCGACAAACAATATGATGCTTGAGAGCATGCATATTATCCATGTCGCCGGCGTTTCCTTGTGCCTGAAATGAAGCACTATATACGGAAGCACGCCGACCAGAAGTATCGTCAGCAGATAGACCATCGCATTCCCTTTTTTATCGATCATGGCCAGAACGAAATTGGCTATCATCGTTCCGGTTATGACGATCGGTGCGATCCAGTCAAGCGCAAACTGAAGCACTCCGAAGTAATATGACGTTACAAGCGTGAGCGCAAGTATTATGAACACCATCATGGTCACTTTTCTCGACGAACCCGTACCCTTTGTGAACTGTCTCATCATTCCGAATTCAAATGCGATAAGCCACATGGCAAGTATCAGGCTCCAACGCACCTGCGGAAAATAAGGTATTCTCACGTTAAACAGAAAATCGATGCCAAGTCCGGCAATGATCACCGTCCATATGATGAACAACTGCAGTTTATACAAAAACGATCTGATCTTCTGCGTTGTCTGTTTCGGAAAATACGGTCCGGCCGACTGGCCCGACAGCTTGCTCTGACACAGCGGACACTTCTTCAGATCTCCTCCGACCTCTATCTGACAGTAAGGACAATTTTTCATCAGCCGATCACCTCCGTTGCAAATACCCGGATGTTAACACCGTCATGCGAAAATCTTCTGACAAGATTTTTGATCACCGTTGTACTCTGATAAGGCGACGACACTCCGAGCGACAGATCTCCGTCGTAACTGGACATCGTCGAGAAGAGATGCTCGCTTGAGCAGAATGCGCTGTAATTGGCGATCAGATCCCCTATCTCCTCAGGCGGCTTTCTGACCCCGAGATTTGACAATACCATTGACACCTTCCTGTCGGCCAGTTTTTTGGCATGACATACAACAAGCTGCTTGATAAAAAGCGGGACCGTACGCACGAGCGCAACATTTTCCATCGTCTCGAAACTGTCCATCTGTTTTTTGATGTTCTCTTCGGAAAGCTGCGACTTTAATGCCTCATCAAATTCTACTGCCAGATCCTCAAGTGTAATATCATCATCAAAAACATGCGAGACATTCACGTTATTAAAAAAGTTGCGTCCGGTCTGGGACGGATAGTAGTTGCGAAGGTTTACCGGAAGCGTGATGACAACCGGAAGATTCCTTCTGCGGCGGGGCATGTCGTCACGGATCGCCAGCATCCATGCCGCCCCGAAATAACTTGTCAGTGATACTCCGATCTGCTTAGCCCTTTTTAACACCTGATCCGTCGGAAGATGTATCTCGAAAAACTGCAGCTGCTGATACGGAAGTTTCAGTCCGCCCGGATGATATGCCCTCTTTGAGAACGTAACATTTGAAAGAGCCATGTTACCGAAGAACTGTCTGTAGCTGTCCTGACTCAGATCATCAGCCGATGCTCCCGAATGGATCGTAACATCATCATATTTTCCGGGATAGCGAAGCCGAAGGTAATCAAGAACTATTATGTTCAGAAACTCAAGTGCACCCGTACCGTCGGTCAGAGCGTGGAATATATCAAGATTGATCCGGTTCTTAAAATATGTGACCTGATAATGCAGCATCGCCTTCGCGGGTATATACAAAAGCGGACACATTCTGTCATGCTCCTGCGTGACCGTCGGAGTTATATCCGTATTTTCCATGTAATGCCAGAACAGTCCTCTGCGGATCCTCATCTGGACCTGCGGTCTGTCCTGTATCGCCGAGAGCAGCGCAGCCTGCAGCAGCTCCGGATCGATCTCCTCATAAAGAGTACAGCTTACCCGCAGCGTTTTCGTATCCCTTTTTGAAAGCGTAGCCAGAAAAACCTTTGCCACGTTGTCTACCTTGTACCAGTTATCTTCCATCGCTTTCTCCGTAAACTTGCAAAGTAACATATGCGCTCACTCGCTTCATCGCACGATGTGCGATCGGAACGGGCATCTGCTGATAAACATGCCAGCCGTCCTCTTCTATATCAAGCTCGGCCTTTCCGCCCGAGGCTGCGATCTTATCCCGAAGTTTTATGCTGTCATCGAGAAGGATCTCATTTCTTCCCGCCATGATAAATGTTGGCGGCATTTTTTCCATCAGTCCGAAAAGCGGAGAAAACCTCGGATCATCCGGGGATCCCGCGCCGCCTATATATACCTTTGCCGCTTCGGTCACGTAATCCTTCGTAAGTATCGGATCAAGTTCACTGTAGACCTCATACGAATCCGAAGAAGATGTCATATCCGTCCAAGGGCTGAACAGCAGCAGTCCGAACGGAAGTGCCCTCTCCTGTTTTATGAGCGACTGCGCAAGGCACAATACAAGATTTCCTCCGGCTGATTCTCCGGCAAGAAATATCCTGCCGGCATCATAGCCGTTCTGCGTCAGATGCGACCATACCGCAAGCGCATCATCAAGTGCCGCCGGATACGGACTTTCCGGAGCAAGCCGGTAATCAAAAGAATATGTCGTAAAACCGGTGGCGCATGCAAGCTTGGCCGCAAGTATCCTCGCATATGAAAGCGATCCCGAAACATACCCGCCGCCGTGCGCATACATTATCGCATAACCGGGATTATGGGCAAATTCCGGAACTATCTGTTCACACGAAATATCCCCGACATGAAAATCGCTTATCTTAACGTCGCCCTTCGGAGCCGCTATTTTTCCGGCACGTTCCATGGCTGCACGATGTCTCTTAAGATCCGCTTCCGTAAGAGACCTTCCCGAAACGGAATTGACGATCTTGAGCGTCTTCATCAGCGGATGATTCAGATTGATGATACTGTTTGGCATTTTTACTTCCTTTGATGATTATTGTTCTCATTATAACCCAATCAGATCCATTTGGCATTATCAACCGCATGAATACAAAAACTCCCGCTGCCCTTACGGCAAACGGGAGTTGTATATCACTATGTATCATCAAGGCTCAGACCATCAGATCCGCAAGAGTTTTGGAATCCACATATTGGGTCACGACCTCATCAAGGCCCTGCCAGAAATCTATGGTCAGACACTTGTCTCTTCGTTCGCATTTCGGTGCGCCTTCAGCAAGACAGCTGACCGGTGCCAGATTGTTCTCTGTTACCCTTAATATCTCTCCTATCTTATAATCCTTCGGCTCCCTTGTCAGTCGGTATCCTCCGCCCTTTCCCTGTATTCCCTTTACAAGACCGTTTTTGGTAAGTGCCGGCAGGATCTGTTCAAGATATTTTAATGATAGTTCCTGACGCTGTGCCACGTCCTTCATCGGAACGTATCCGTCTTCCTGGTTGGCTGCGATATCCAGCATGACTCGCAGTGCATATCGTCCTCGTGTTGAGATCATTTTCCTTCACCCTGCATAGTATAAAATTCTTCCGTTTCCTCAATATCGTTAACGGGAGGTTTGAGACCCTCTATCATTATACCATTTTTCTGAGCATAATCCCACAGGGCAGCATGTATTGCCTCCTCGGCGAGAAGCGAACAGTGTATCTTTACCGGAGGCAGTCCGTCAAGCGCCTCCATAACGGCCTTATTCGTCACCTTAAGTGCTTCCTCAACGGTTTTACCCTTAACAAGTTCTGTTGCCATCGAGCTTGTGGCGATCGCCGCGCCGCACCCGAACGTTTTAAACCTGGCATCCCTGACGATATTATTCTCATCGATATCAAGATACATCCTCATGATATCTCCGCATTTTGCGTTTCCTACCGTTCCGACGCCGGAAGCGTTTTCGATCTGACCGACGTTTCTCGGATTCGAGAAATGATCGAGAACCTTTTCGCTGTATTCAGTAACCTGACTCATATCCTATCCTTTCTGTTTTGTGACAAAATCCTCATAAAGCGGAGACATTCCCCTAAGACGCTCAACCGTTTCCCTCAGGGCGTCGACGGTAAGATTGATATCCTCTTCGCTTGTCTCATCCGAAAGCGTTATCCTTACCGAACCGTGTGCGATCTCGTGGGGCAGTCCTATCGCAAGCAGTACATGCGAGGGATCAAGAGAGCCCGAAGTGCACGCCGATCCGGATGATGCGCATATCCCTTTGCGGTCGAGCATGATAAGAAGCGATTCTCCCTCAACAAACCTGAAGCTGAAGTTGGCATTGTTCGGAAGTCTCATCCGGCGGTCCCCGTTAAGTTTCGTATAGGGGATCTCCTCAAGCACACGATCTATCAGCCTGTCTCGAAGTCCGGTTTCATATGAGATCCTTTTATCCATTTTCCCGAGAGCGATCCTTACTGCCTCGGCAAATCCGATAACAGCCGGAGCGTTTGTCGTTCCCGCTCTCTTACCGTGTTCCTGTGCCCCGCCGTGGATCAGGTTTGACAGTCTGATCCCGGATCTGACATACAGTATTCCAATGCCCTTCGGCCCGTTAATCTTATGTGCGCTTGCCGAGAGCAGATCGATGTTCATGCTGCCGACATCTATCGGCACATGTCCGAATGCCTGCACCGCATCCGTATGAAAGAGCACTCCGTGTTTGTGCGCGATCTGACCGATCTTTGCAACCGGTTCGATCGTTCCGATCTCATTGTTCGCAAACATAACCGATATCAGTATCGTTGACGGCCTGATCACTTTTTCAAGCTCGTCGGGACTTACCAGCCCGTTTTCACCCACGGGAAGATATGTGACTTCAAAGCCGTCCTTTTCAAGGAAAGCACATGTGTTTAATACCGCATGATGCTCTATCGTTGTAGTGATGATATGATTTCCCTTATCGCGAAGACTGTCGGCAACGCCCTTGATAGCCCAGTTATCCGACTCGCTTCCGCCGCTCGTGAAAAATATCTCCTTCCCATCCGCACCGATCGCTCCCGCTATCACCGAACGGGCATCAGACACCTTTTTAGCCACTTCGCCGGCGAATGAATACGCGCTTGAAGGATTGGCATAATCTTCACAGAAAAACGGCCGCATCGCCTCGAACACCCCGGGCAACATCCTTGTGGTTGCCGCATTATCAAGATAGATCCTGTGATCCATTTTTATTACCTACCTTTCTGATAGGTATTATAGCCGTTTAATCTTCTACGGTCAACTCTTTTTGATCGATGTATACGATTTTACACAAAACGGAACGTGGGATCGTCTGTGATCACTCTTTACCGAGAAACGATCTCATGGGATTGATCTTTTTGGCAACATCCATTATCGAATCTTTTTCATTGTCAATGTATTCGATAAGCTGATCGATCTCATCATCCGAAAATCCCGTATTTCTTACAAGCCGTCCCTCGGGCAGCGCAAACTCCGCCTTCTTGTCCGCGTCCTCGAACAGTACATATACCGCTTTATTGTCCTTATTTCGTGTCATGGTTGACACGCTCATTTTTATCTCACTGTTCATATGATATCCCCCGTTAATACCTTTATTATACTCTGTTTGATACTTTGCCGTCTGTTTTTTTTATCCGTTTTTATTGTATTTGCGCCATTTGGAGCATCTGCTGTTTGATTAAACCGCATATTTACTGTCATTTATGTCACATTTGTGATATAATGTCGCGTGAAATGTGATTTTTTTCGGAGGTTCAAATTGTCAGGGAGTATTAAAAAAGGAATAAGCCATCGAATCGTGCATCTGTGGCTGGTACTCGTAATAGTGATCTTTTCGAGTACCGTGGTCTATTTTTCGTTCCGTCTTACTGCGACGGTCGACCGTATAACGGAAGCTTCCCGTCAGAGTCAGGATCTTCAGAAGGCCGCTCATGAACTGATGAACGCATCGGACTATCTGACCGAACAGGTCCAGCGCTTTACGAGCAACGGAGACCTTCGTTTTCTTGAACGATATTTCACCGAAGCATTTGAATCAAAAAGACGTGAGGAAGCCCTGTCCATCATGAAGACCGACAGCAGGGCTGCAAATGCATATGCGCAGCTTGAGTCGGCCATGAACAATTCCGTAAAGCTCATGGACCTTGAATACTATGCCATGCGTCTTGTTATCGAAGCCAAAGGCTACACGGAATATCCTGATCTTCTTAATGACGTAAAGCTTACCGACGATGATGCAGCACTTTCCGCCGATGAAAAGATCAGGCTTGCAACAAAGATCGTGCTTGGCGACGAGTATTACGAACTGAAAGACCGTATCCGCACCGACATGCAGGACTGTCTTGTCGAAGTCGAAAAGCTCGGAGACGGAATAGTAAGGTCGGAACTTGATTTTCTTGACCGCGAACTTGTGATCATACGTATATTGGTACTTATCCAGGCAGCCATGATCTTCTCACTGCTCCTGCTTACAACAAAGCTTGCTATCAATCCCGTTATCAGTGCGATCGATCAGATCGAATCAGGCCAGCCCGTAAAAGAGACCGGTTCAAAAGAATTCGTATATCTGGCTCATGCTTATAACGTGATGTACGAGAAAAACAAGTCAAGCATTGAGCATCTTAATTACAAGGCATCCCACGATGAACTGACAGGCGCATATAACCGTGTCGGATATGATTTTCTTCTCTCATCGCTCGACATTTCTTCAACTTACATGATGCTCTTTGACGTCGACAATTTCAAAACAGTCAATGACACATACGGTCACGAGACCGGTGATAAGATACTTATCAAACTTGTCAATACGTTAAAATCCGTATTCCGTGACGATGACTGCATATGCCGTATAGGCGGTGATGAATTTGTTGTGTTCATGGTACATTCGGGAAGCATGCCGCAAAGACTCATCGAATCAAAGCTTGAGCAGATAAGCATCGAGCTTTCAAATACCGATGACGGTCTGCCCGGCGTATCGATAAGTGCCGGAATAGTAAACGGCAGGGATGTGACTGACACTTCAAAGATATTTGAGATGTCTGATGAGGCTATGTACCAATCCAAGAAAAGCGGAAAGAATACCTACACTTTTTATTCCGATCAGAAATAAAGTTACAACAGGCAGTAAATTATGTATATGAAATTTATCTTTGTCGTGATCGATGTTCTTGCCATTGTCACGCTCTATTTAACTTATAAGGCATCAAAACGGATCACCAAAAGTTACGGGTGGTGGCTTGGCACAACTTTGTTTGTCGGTGTGATCGCGATCTTTACAAATATCCTTTTAGCTCTTTCCGTATCACCGCAATTTGCCGATGTTGCCTTCTGTTTATATTTTTCCGCCATAGACTGGGTATTGTATTTTCTTGTCGGCTTCTGTCTTGACTATACGGAGCACCGCCGTGCGCTTGATATCCTGAAATATCCGGCCGCCGTCATCATTGGGCTCGATACACTCTCGATACTTCTCAATCCCGTCTTCGGTCATGCGTTCACTGTATATTCCATAACCGACTCTTCCGGTGTTGTTTTCTATCAGACGGGTTTTCTCCTTCCGTATTACATTCATCTTGCGATCGACTATATATCCGTTGCGGTTGCATTTTTCTTCATTATCTTCCGTATAGTAAGATCATACAGCTTTTACCGCGTCAAGTACGTGATCATTCTGTCAGTGTTGTTACTCGTCGTATTGCTTAACGTAGCTTACATGATGTTCTCCCTGCCGCTCGATGCCTCGGTCATCTTCTACGCCATCGCGGGAACCCTGATCTATTTTTCCATACAGACATTCGTTCCTCAAAGTCTGATGACATCATCCATCGGACGTGTTGTGGATGACATGAATGAAGGTCTTATCCTGTTCGACATTCAGGACAACTGCATATACGCAAATGCTTTCGCGAGGAAACGTTTTGATATCGACCCTGACAATTTTGATCTGACATGCGAACCTCTTGCCGGCATCATCAGATCACTTAACAAAAAGGGATTATCCTCCGGCAAGGAAACCTACTGCCGAGCCGACGGTGATGAAAAATCGCATTATATAATGCGTTACAATCTGTTAAACGACACAAAGAACAGACGCATAGGATCGTATTTTCTGATAGAGGACAATACGGAACAGGTGCACTATCTTGATGAGATCAGCGCCGCAAGGGATGCTGCCAATGAGGCCAGCAGTGCAAAGTCTACTTTTCTTGCCCACATGTCCCACGAGATCCGTACGCCGCTCAATTCCGTCATCGGAATGAACGAGATGATACTTCGCACAACCGATGATCCCGCGCTTCGTGAATATGCAGAGAACATAAAGATATCAGGCGAAACACTTTTGGGGCTTATCAGTGATATACTTGATTTTTCCAAGATCGAAGCCCGTAAGGTGGATGTTGTTTTATCCGGTTATGCGCCACATGATCTGCTTCGCGATATGCTCATTCACTTTGAACAGATGGCTGATGCGAAGGACCTGTATATCCGCACCACGTGCGATGAAGAGATCCCGTCGATGCTCTCATGCGACCGCAGGCTCCTTGCGCAGATCATGACAAATATCATCTCAAATGCTGTCAAGTATACGAAGGAAGGCGGTATTTCCATCAACATGTCCGGAAAAACATCGGCCGATGATACATATGATCTTACCGTTTCCGTAAGCGATACCGGACTCGGCATAGCAAAGGATGACATACCTTATCTCTTCGATGCTTTCAAACGGGTCAACGAAAAAGAAAACGCAAGCATACAGGGTACCGGACTGGGGCTCGCCATCACTCACGAGCTCGTAACGCTGCTTGGCGGTACGATCGATGTTGTAAGCGAGGTTGGAAAAGGCAGTACATTTACGGTCGTCATACCGCAAAAGATCGTTGATGCAAAATCTTCCGGTCCGTTTGTCAAGCACGTCCCGACCACAAAAGATGAATACAGGGAAAGCTTCCGGGCACCCGATGCCCACATTCTCGTTGTAGATGATTCGTCAATGAACCTGAAGGTAGTCAAGGCGCTTCTTCGAAAAACACAGATAGCGATCGATACGGCTGACGGCGGTATGCAGGCGGTTGAATTGTGCAGAGAGAATAAATACGATCTTATATTTCTCGATCACAGAATGCCCGATCCCGATGGTATCGCAACATTTCACATGATACGCTCCGGCGGGATGAATACCGGCGTTCCCGTGATCATGCTGACTGCAAATGTTGTCAGCGGCGCCGAGGAAGAATACATACGGATCGGATTTGCCGGATATCTGTCAAAACCCATCCGCGGCCGCGACCTGGAAGATACCGTCAGGCAGTATCTTCCGGCCGAAAAGATCATCTGACCTGATTCGGAAATCTTTTCAGACTTGCTCTGAAAGGTGCATAATTCTCACAAAATTTTTGGTATTTTTTCATTCAAGGTGAAAGCCTTATACATAGTAGGCATGCTTTTTTCACTGCTTTTTAACGCAAATATCCCGATCTCTTTACCTTTATCCGTCACAATGGTTGCTTTTTTGCCATTATCCAACTGTTTCCACTCAGTGTATCCGAGTTCCTTAAGATATGTTGTTTATCTCCATTAAATATTTCGGATCAATCCTGTCTGCATCTTATTATCAATTTACAGACCTGTTAAGATATCTTCTTTCCATTTCACAAACCGGAATATCTATTTCATCTATATACCGGTCCTTTGCAAGTTCGATAAGTTCATCGGCCTCATTTTCCCCGGAAGTGATAAGTGCAATGACAAACCGGAGGAACTGAGCTGCTTCATTATCGCGTTTACTGTTTAATATCCGGTCATATAAACCGTAATACATGTCATCGTGCTCGTCAAAGCTGTCATCAAAATTCAGATCGATGCCCTCGAAAGAATCAACACGTACCGGTTTGAAGTCAGGATCAGCCTGTATTCCCCCTTCTTTATCTGTAAACGTTTTAGAATCGTCATAGTGATCCACGTACTTCTCGAATCGATCCTCATCATCCGTAAAAAAGCTCGGAATTCCGAGATATGCATCGTCTGCCTTAACGACAGTTAACCACCCGGAATTGCCACCGTCCTTTTGGTACTCTATCGAAACGATAAGCGTCATATAGCCGTACACGTCTCCGACCTCATCCCACAATTTTTTACTTCTGATATTCTTCACAAAAAATCTGCTCATATTATCTCCTTCACAGTTCGACTCTTGTTTTCGTTATCACCCGGCATCATATGGTAAAGACAATGCTATATGATAAAAAGGTTCAAATATCCGGGAGCATACACTTTTTATAATAATGTTGACCGTATTTCAAAAAATTGGAATAAGTTCCATTATATGTAAAATCTTTAATGAATACTGCTTTTACCGGTACTTCGCCTTTTTTATCCGGCCCGTGATAATATTTCACGTTCTCTCTTTCTATGCCATTGACATAAAACGTCCCATGACGAGTCGATAGATTTTTCTTACCTGGCCACCATTCTTTAATACATCCCTTACAGGTGCCGGCCTGATATTCAGGAGGAGTATCCGTAAAATATCCGTTATTACTGATAAATTCTTCTTCAGTATAGTATGTCTTAAACTGCTTATTATATTCGTTAAATAGATCATCTCCATTTGCATAACCGGATCCACATCTATCAGCTTTTGGCCACAGATTTCCATTTGTTATCTCAAAACAAACCGAATCAGTCTCACGATATGCTATTTGATTATCCACAGTTATTTCTTCTATATCCTCTATCATCGGACCATACTTTTTTTTCAGTTTTTCCTTATTATCCTCAAATACACACAGTCTGTCCCTTGCGCGTGTCATTGCAACATATCGCATTCTTTCAATATTATTAAAGCGACTGTTTGAGTTGGGAGCATACATGTATACCCATTCAAACTCTGCCCCCTTAGCTTTGTGAATGTTCACCAGGTTGATCTCAACAATAGGTTTTGATACGGGATCCGAATCTTTCTGTTCACAATACTTATCTGCAAATTCATCAAAGGTTATCAAACTCAGTCTGTTTTTCAGTTCATAAATGTTTATTCCCGATTCGTCAGACATTTCTTTTACAAAACGTATCGCCACGTCACGGTATCTGCTATTATCATAGGCCTTCTTAAAGTCCTCCAAGCGTTCATTCAGGATATCAGAAGTAACAGTTCCGTCATCGAAAGATACTTCATCCAACCTTCGCATTATTGCATGAAACTCATCAAGATAAAGAATAGAGAAATAATTATCTCCCCCGTTGACAATGTTAAACTTAACCTTTTCCTCCAGAGGTTTCACTATATCATACTTACTCATAGCGTTTTTTATAAAACCAGCAATATCGGTCATGTAGTCTTTTTTATCCGTCAAGACTCCAATTGACAACGTAGTGGTATGTTTGGTTTTCAGCCATTCATCAACATCCTTAGCTATTCTTTCAGCTACGCATGGAAGAATGGGGCTCTCCCGGGGAATACACCAGTAGATCTCTCCTTTTATATCAGTAATCGGCTTCATGCGCTCTTTCTCTATTTCCTCTTTAGCTTTTCCCGTTTTATTCGAAATAAAGTATTCTTTATAATTCTGAGAATAATAAACGATTCGGGCTTTACTTCTGTAGTTGAAGGTAAGATAGTACTCTCCAACACTTCTGATTTTATTTTCTAATTCTTTCCCCTTTTTATCTGTTCTCTTAAGTTTTTGTATATTATCGGCACTGGCTCTGTTTTTTTTGTCTGAATCACCATCACGCAGAAAATCATGTATCAGCTGATTTTCATCTGCAACCATAATGACCCTTAAATAGTTATTTTCATCATCATAATTCACAGCCATCAGTCCGCAGATAAACTCATACATGTACTCATTGAGATCCTGGGCTTCATCAAGTATTAGGACTTTTTTCCTGTAAATTACATTCTCCTGATATGCCCCGGATTTTTTTGACTCCCGTAACTTATTCGCCAAAGCAGCAAAACACTTACAATCATATTGTCCTGTGCTCCTCTCATCCATTTCGAGAGCATCATTAACAGCATTGGCAAAAGAATGAAAGGTTCTGATCTCCATCCTGTACGCATCGGACCCGACCTCATCTACTATCCTTGAGAGTATTTCATCATTTGTCGCGTTAGTATGGCTTAATATCAGAATATCCCGAGGTTCATAATCCTCTCTTCCGATAAGGGATGCGACCTTTTTGACCATGACCGTCGTTTTTCCGCTTCCCGGTCCGGCTGTCACATGAACGATCGGATGAGCCTTTTGGCCCACTCCCTCATCCACAACTTTTATCTGTTCTTCATTTAATTCTCTACCCTTATAATAGTGATATGAATCATTTTTCTTACTTTCGCTCTTATTCTTTTCCTCTACTATTTCATAGTCCTTAAGGAAAACATTCCATTTACATGAAAAATAATCACTTATCATTTTTGTTGCGGATCCCTCTAAATCAGAATCAGACTCGCCGCTTACGATATCAACAAACTTTTTAAGTATGATCTTCTGATAATCCTTTCTGGAATAGTAATTCGTCATATCAGAATAATCATCTTCCTTAAACTCTTCATCTTTTTTTACTGTAAGGCTTATCGACCTCTCAAACACCAGCGTCTCATCCCTCACATCAAGCAATTTCATATACGAAAAGAACCGTAATGCACTGTCAAGATCAGTCGAAGAAAATTTACTGTTGTTATTAAGAAAAACGCTTTTCTTAAACTCTAATACACCCTTTTTTTCTACTTCATTCCATAGTATATTAACAACTTCGTGCCTCCTCTTAATGCATTCTTCGATCCATTTGACATCTTCCTCATGCCTCATTCTGCATTTAAGAGTTTCGAGGCTGTTATATTTATCCACATATCCGTCGTATCTCCAGATCATAAGGATCTTACGGGTATATTTACCTTTATCTTTGCTAAAATCAAGGACTCCGCTTTTTTCTTTCAGGACGTCTAACATTCTTTTTTCTTCGTCATAAATCTCGTTAGGCTTTGAATCAACAGCCGTCTTTTCTGTTTCCAGTGACAGTCGAACATCAGAGTCCGTCATCACAGCCGATTTGTCATTCAAAAGTCTTAGCAGCTTTTTAAAAGACCTGACATCCTTTCGTCTGTTTTCAAAGACATTTTTTATTTTTTCATACTTTTTTGATCCTTCAACAAGCACAGCCGTCTCATTTCTAAGTCTTATAATATCCACACAATCTGGATCAAATCGATGATCATTCATGTAATCAATGATACAGTTCATCCATACTTTATCCGTCTCATCCGTCAATGTGCTAAGTATTTCTTCCCGATTCTTAATATTCTTAGCTACACAATAAGAACGCGTAATATCGTCATTTCGTTCTAAATAGCCGGTATTTTCAAGTAGTTGGATTATTGCACGCGCTTTGTTTTCGGCACTGTCCTTATTCTTATTTGCAGTCTTTTTTGTTCTGATCTTTGATGACAGAACCCTAAACGAAGTAAGAACATCGGTCTCTTTTCTTTTGATACTACGGATATAATTCCAGACAGTATTAATATCCCTTAAGGTTATTTGGGAAACTTTCTGTAAATTGTCTATAGTATCCAGATCATAGTCGCCTTCCGAGTACAGTATGATACATTTTGCAGGTCTGCCATCCCGGCCCGCTCTTCCGGCTTCCTGAACGTAATCCTCAAATGACTGAGATATGTCATAATGGATCACATATCTGACATCCTTCTTATCAACTCCCATTCCAAACGCAGACGTCGATACCATGATCTTGCATTCACCTTTCATAAAACTGTCCTGGGCGGTTTTTTTCTCCTCCCTTGGCAAATCTCCATGAAAGAATCGCGCTGTTTTAGCCCCAAATTTATCGTTTATAGCACCTGCAAGAGCTTCCGTACTCTTTGTGTATGCAGCAAAAACAATTATAGAACCATCCAGACGCTTTTCATCAGAATTCAATATCCTATCAAGCAGATTTAGTAATTCTGTCTTCTTCGCTTCTTCGCACTTTTCCCGGATCGTATCTCTGTTGTCCGTCATCTTGGCATCGGTTTTTACCAGTCTAACCTCATAGCTCAGATTATTCCTTTGCGCTTTGGTCATACAATCTTTAAGTTCATATTTCCATTTTTCATTTGCAAAATATTTATTTATATCATTGATGACGTTTTCGTTGGCCGTAGCGGTAAAACATGAAACCGGAATATTACTGTTAAGTCCTTTGCATTCTTTTAGCCTTTCAAGTATTTTGCCTATATACAGATAATCAGGTCGAAATTCCTGTCCCCAACTTGAAAAACAGTGAGCCTCATCTATCACAAATCTGGCGATCATCCGGGCTCGAAGAAGTGCGTGGATCCTCCTTGATCTGAGTATTTCGGGAGAAATCTCAAGTACGGATGCCTGGCCGCTCCTTACCATCTCAATACTGTCTTTCCTCTCCCGGTCAGTTTGAGAGCCGTTTATGGTAACTATTTCACCTATTTGATTTTTTTCGTATTCCTTTATCTGATCGTTCATAAGCGATTGAAGCGGCGAAATTACAACCGTCAGTGCGCCCATCTGTTCCCATTGCATGATCGCAGGCATTTGAAATGTCAGAGATTTTCCTCCTCCGGTCGGAAAAATCGCAAATATGCTTTCATTTTTTAAGGCAAGTTCTACGCCTTCTTCCTGAAGACTTCTTTCTTTTCCATCTTCATTTATGGTCAGGAATCCCTCTTTGTCCGGAAAAATACGCCGTAATGCTGCACCAGTATCAAACATCTTTTTGCAATAGCTGCAGTTGTCTTTATTACATTTCGCCCCCCTAAGCGTCCGGTTAAGCTCATCAATTCCCATAAAGCATCTCTCCACATAAGGAGGAAGTGATACATGACGGTGATGATCCTGTTCCGAATTATTCATTTTCATGTTAACAAATATATTTGCCAGGTAATACCCCAGGGCTCGAGGGGTTTCCTTGACGTATTCTTTTACAGCATCACGCGCAGATTCACACATCTCACCGCGATATAGTTCCATTATCTTTTCAGTTATATTATTAATGATCTTTTCATCTTCACCATCATATTCTTCAGGAACCTTAAACCCAACCAATTCAAAGAAATGGTTTTCCTGCTCCCATAACTCTTCATAGTCCAGTTTAGATTCGGGTTGGAATGATTCATCTTTGCGCTTAAGCAAAGATGCGATAATGTCAAGGATAACTTTATCCTCTTTATTATCTCTCATCTCCAGAAACCTTTCTATTTCGTCTTTTAATCGTTCATGACACTCTTTTACGTCCTCAACGGGATCATTACATAATTCAGCATATTTATAACCCTTTTCAAGTTTATGATACGGGTATTCCGCTCTCAAAAACGGAGATATTGTAAGTGTATCTATATATTTATAACCAGCCTTGTCCTTTATCTTCTTTCCTTCCTCAAGATATTTACTGTCAAAAGCTATGATATTATGTCCGCAGATATAGTCTGCTTTACAGTTTTTGACGTATTCATAAAAGTCATTCAGAATACTATCTACTTCCTTATCATATAAATTCGTTGAATTCTCTATCTTACGATGGAATTTACCGTTATTATCCGGTTCACATAGCTCTATGGATTTATATTCAGGAGTGTATTCCACGGTCGCCTTTATGGCTCCGATCTCATATATTTTTTCCGGCCTTTTATGCACCTCAAGATCAACAAATACTATTGTCTTTTCTTTTTTTTCAGCCATAGTCAAATCTCCTCTACCGGTCCAATCTATGCCGTGCCTTCGCGCGGCATATTTATTGTATCGGTATCACCCTCGCGGGTCAACAGTATGCGCCTGGGCCGGGACTTGCCCATCTCAAGGCGAAGAGTGAATGAGTATATCCCGTCAGAGAACACGAACGTGTGGCTCCCATCCTCTTTAGGAATGGTACATACTTCAACACGACAGATGTTCATCATCGGGAAGTTGATCTTTCCGATCACATCACGACTGATGAGCTTTCGCATCGCATCAAGAGTTGACTCCTGCGTAATGCGCGATTTCTCCGGACGATTGGAGTCATCGTTTTTTTTCTTCCTGTGAGGAAGTTCGCTAAAGTACATTTCCAGTACACCGATACACATCGAGCGGCAGTCGACGGAGGCAAACTGTTCAGTCATTGCCTTATAGAGGGCATACTCATTTCTGAGCAGGCTCTCAAGCGGATTCCTTCCGGAAATATCCACACCGTTAAGGTCAAGATTTACGAAGTTAACGTTTGTTTTGTTACCCATAGCAAATACCTCTCTTTCAAAGCGTTGCTGTTAACAGTTACGTTTTTCCCCTCCCTGCATCCATGGCACGCTCGCTGCTTTCGCAGGTCATGGCGAATGCTTCCCCGGGATGGCCGTATGCCGGCGGGAGGGCGATATACCGTGTTGCCTTTGTCAAGGTGCAAGGCACGAAAAAAAGAGCCGATATATGAAGCCCGGAACTGCGCACTTATAGCGCTCTCCGTCATTTGCTTCATATATCAACTCTTTTAAATTTTCTGACGCCTATTATATCGGCATCAAATTAAAAAATCAATACCCAATTTCAAAAACCTGTTACAAATGAAAACTCTTCATTATTCTTTTCTTTCTGATATCAATTTCGCCTCTGCCATAAGTTCCTCATCCATTCTTAGAGTATCGCTCGCGCAGGTCAACACTTCATTGCCCCCTATCTTTATTGCCTCATATACAAACTTTCGATCATTGTGAAGTCTCGTGTCTGCATACATGAACGATCTGGGACTCTGCTTGATAGCTTCGATCACTGTTTCTTTGTCATTTAGCAAGTCTTTACCGGCATATTGCAGGGCATATCCATTCTGCTTTACAGCCTCCAGAACAACTTCTTTATCGTCTCTCAGGGTCTCATCAGCATACATCAATGCTTTTCCATTTCTCCTAACAGCTTCAAGCACAATTCCCTTATTACCACGCCACGCTTCTCCCACATCTTTGAGAGCGGCATAGCTCTGCTTTACAGCTTCCATGACTATTTCTTTATCCCACTGCATTTCCTTTGCAGCAAACGCAATTGCACACCCGCTATTTTTTACAGCCTCCAAAACAATCTCCCTGTCAGCCCGTAATTCTTCTACGGCATATTTCAAAACAAACCCATTGATCCTAACTGCTTCTTTTACAAATTCTTTTTTATGCCACAGTTTTTTATCAGCATGCTCAAGCACCCGTTCATCCTGTTTTGCTTGTTTTAGAACATAATCCATATCTTCCCATTTGTTCTTTCTTTTTATTGGCTTTCCGGAGGCAATATCAAAAATGTCGTATACATTAACAATATTCTCCATCCTTATGTATCCTGAGTGCGCTTGAACAAGCATACTTGGTAAAACAGGCAGACTATACTCCCCTATACTTAAGCATGATTGTATATCATAAACATCTGATTGCTGATACGGAGGAAAAAAAAGCACGGGAGGCATCAAGAATTGAAAATCATTGATATCGATTAATATTGGATTAAAGTTCTTCTCATACTCCAATTCAAAAACCACGGAATCATTTTGTACAGCCTTTTCCCAAAAGGTTTCAACAGCATTCCTGCCTATATTCATGAGAAATAATTTGAAATCTTCGTAATTACTGAATTCTCCGATTCCTGACTGATCAGGAGTCGCATACATAAAAGAAAAGATCAACCCTTTATAATCTGTTCCATTTACCTTATTAAATGAATCTGTCACAAAATCGTACAATTTAATAAGTTCCGGATTTTCGCTGACAAAAAAACTTTTCCTATTGTCTGGAATATATATGCCGCTATTTTTAATCATATCCAGAACTGCTCTGCTTTGTACTGACCACAGTTTTATTGTATTCCGTCCAACTGCACTTATTCCCATATCTTCTTGTACCTTCTGTCCATCATTTTCTTGCTCATTATTAGCCATTATTGACCTATGGCTAAAGATTCAAGTATATCTCCATCGGATCAGCATCAGCCGGAGCATCTTTTACTGCTTCATAAATTGGCTTAATATCATCAACCGTTGTTTCCAACTCTTCCGCTATGATCTCGATCGACCTGTTCTTTGAGATCTTCTTATGAACCTGAGCGATCAATCTTGTCTCTTCTCCAATCTCTATGCCTTCTTCCCAATCGAGTCTTCTCTGTTTCTTCTCGTCGTATTCATATAATATACTCATCTTTATAACCCTCGTCTTTTCGTCATGTTTACCTCCATGAAATGAAACAAGACGCAGGAAAACATGAACATCTCTTTCCTGCTATACCGATATGTAATTGAAAAGCAGGAATTTCAATAAAACGTGTTTGCGTGATATGAAACACAGATTTGTTACGATATTCCGTAAACAGAAACGACTTCTTTAGTAATGCTATGATAACATCACATTAAAGCAGTCGCAAGTACTAAAAAGCAGTTCTGTGCTATAATTTAATACATACCTCACAGGAACGGAACGAGCCACATGAACATCATCCCCATAGAAAGCTTAAGTGACGAACGCCTGTCGCTTTATATCGGTTACAACGAGCCCCAGCTCCTTCATATTAACGAGCCTGCACCCGGTGTATTTATCGCTGAGACTCCGATGGTCATCGAGCGGGCGCTTGAAGCAGGTGCAAAACCTCTCTCGTTTTTTGTTGAAGATAAGAATCTCGAAAGAGACGATATACAAAACCTCTTAAAACGTGCCGGAGAACCTGATGTTTTTACCGCACCTCTTGATGTGATAAACGATATCACGGGATTTAATCTTACAAGAGGTGTTCTTGCCGCATTTCTTCGGCCGCCTCTTCCGGATCCGGATGATTTACTTTCGTCTTGCAAAAACATCGTTGTACTTGAAGATATAGTCAATCCGACAAACATCGGTGCGATATTCAGATCGGCCGCCGCGCTCTCTGCGCAGTGCGTACTGCTTACCTCCGGATCATCCGATCCGTATTACAGAAGAGCGGCAAGAGTTTCGATGGGCACAGTTTTTCAGATACCGTGGACGTATATACATGACGGAACAGATACCGTCGATCTGCTCCACAGTCATGATTTTACCGTGATATCCATGGCGCTGACCGAAGACGCGATACCGATAAACGATCCGGTCCTTAAGAGCGCCCGAAAAAGAGCCGTGATATTCGGCTCGGAAGGTGCAGGGCTCTGTGATAAGACGCTTTCAAAAAGCGATCATGTCGCGATAATACCCATGCACAACAACGTGGATTCGTTAAACGTTGCAGCATCATCTGCGGTAGCACTTTATGAACTCTTTTCAAAGTAAAAAAGATCCCGGATCATATCTCCGGGATCTTCAGGTGCGCATCTAATATTCTTATCTACCCGAGCGGGCAGTTGCGAAGATTCTGTACCGTATTCCAGTCAACCTCCATTGTGTTGTAAGGATTCGGTCCGTACTGTGCTGCGTTTGCTACAGCCTCAGCCTGTGTTGAAAATCTTGCAAGTACATTGCCGTTATAATTATCTATCACTTCCCACGGTCTTGCCGGGTCAGATCCGATGATATATGTTGCGTTAAAAATAAGTGCTCCGTTTACTTTCCTAAGTTCCTCTTCGCTGATCGTTTCCTTTTTCATGGTATCCGCCTCCTTTAAACCTTCCTGTACTCCCCTCCTGTGATTTTGTTATACTACTTCCGATGTCACAAAAGCGTCACAGCATAAACGATTATTTCATAAGTTCGTTAATGATCTTTTCCCATCCCGACCGGCTGTTTGAACCCGGGATGGGGCCTGCGATGATATTTCCCTTTGCATCCACAAAAAAGGTTGTCGGAACCACGGATATCTCGGCATACTCAAGAATATCGTTTCCGGCATATACGACCGGATATTCAACACCCGTATCCTTCATGATATCCTCCGCATCCTGTATTACATGAGCATCCAGTTTTCCGGTGTTATAATCAACGGCATCTACCGTAATGCCCACTATCTCGAAACCTTTGTCCTTATAGTCTCTTTCAATATCGGCAAGATCCGGCATCTCCTGTATGCACGGTCCGCAAAACGTGCCCCAGAAATTGAGCATGGTAACTTTATTTTGTGAAACGATCTTTGCCAGCGACACCTCTTTTTGCTCCCCGTCATAAACCACACATCCGGTAAGGCCGCTGTTGGCCTCCTCTGCAGCTTCCTGCTCCTCTTCTGTTTCGGCCTCCTCAGATACATCCTGATCTTCTTCCGCCTGCAAAGGCTCCTCGCGGACTTTTTCGCCCTCCTTGGCGGTTGATGTTTCTTCGACCTCTTCTTCGGTCTCTTCCTGCGCGGTATCTTCCGCAACCGGTGTCGGATCAGCAGCCGGTTTTTCCGTATCTGTCTGTACGCGTGAACATCCCGCCATCATCGCAGCGGATATCAGAACTGCCACAGCGATTCCCGGTATGATTTTCTTTTTCATAATGATCTCCTTTCCCTTCCCTTATCGGATCACAACGCTATTTCGTTTTTACAAGCTTAACGTTCCTGATATGTACCGTTGCCGTCGATCCCTGCTTGCCCATGTTGAACTCAACCCTGCCGTTCGGATCCGTTTCATCCGTCATATCAATATCAAATGTATACGTCTGCCAGTCCCCTGTCAGATCGACCGGTGTGTCCTGAAGATATCTGATCCAGTCAACATCCGGAGCCGTTATCGCGGGTTTGATCGTGCGCGGCTCGTCGGCATATGCTTCGAACGAAAACTCATATGAGCTGCCCTGTTCCATCGGCATATCAGGCTGAACAAGCTGAACGGAGTATTCCTCCGTGCCCTCATTTGTTGAACTGATGATGATCTCGTTATCGCCTATCTCCGCCTGTCCTTCTCCTCCGTTAAACAGCAGGAATTTCCAGTTCTCATCATCACTAAGATCTTCCTTCTCGGAAAAATCGCCGTTATACACCAGATTCCCGCTATCATCAGCATCACGGAGTATCACTTCCTTAACGGGCTTTTGAACGTTCTCATCGTATGAATCCTTCTGGAATATACGAACATAATCAACATACATGCATGCCCTGTCGTCAAAAACCGTACTCGCATCCGGATCTCCGGGCCAGTCTCCTCCGACTGCCACATTTAAGATAACGTGGAACGGCTGATCAAAGGGTGCCGGATACGGTTTTTCCTCTTCCCCGGCAACAGCGGAAAACCAGTCGTTTTCCGAGTGATACTGCTGCCCGTCGCAATACCATCTTATCTCTCCGGGTTCCCACTCTACGGCGAACACATGATACTCTTCGGAAAAATCACCCGACGACAGATTATACATTCCCTGGCTCTGTCTGTGAGGCTCTCCGTAGTGAAGCGTTCCGTAATTGACCTTTGTGTTGTCCCCGAGAACTTCCATGATATCTATCTCACCACACTTAGGCCACTGTCCGTAATGATCTTCCTCCTGCGGCATCATCCAGAATGCCGGAAGAAAACCTTTGCCCTTCGGCACTTTCAGCTTTGCCTCAAATCGTCCGTACTTGTAATCGTGTTTATTCTGTGTGTTCACTCTTCCGGACTTATAGGCAACCAGTCCGTCCTTTTCGATCTTAACGGGTCGGATAACAAGCTCGCCGTCCTTAACAAACGCATATTCCTCGCTCGGAACATATTCCTGAAGTTCATGATTGACCCATCCCACTTCGTGAGTCTCATAGTTCCAGTCATCATCACTTAAGCCGTCACCGTCAAACTCATCGGCCCATACAAGATGATAACCCTCCGGTATCTCCATATCTTCCGTGGTCTTTCCGGTCTCTTCGGTCTGCGTTTCCTCTGTTGTATCATCCGCCTGTTTTGCATCAGGCTGTGCCGGGGCACTTTGCAGCGCTCCCTGACATCCCGCAAGCATACATGCCGTTATCAATCCCGTGATCAATATAAGGGGTTTTTTCATTTTTATATTCTCCCTGAACCTTCATAAACTGCTAAAACAACTGTGTTTATTTTATCATGGCGGATGTTCCGGTACAATCCCGGGTGCAGGCACATTCCGAAAACACGCCGGATTTTCAAAAGATCCAAATGCGGGTATAATAAAGTGCGGTTATGAAAATACACGAGATGAAATATTCATGTACAAACACATATCTTATTGAAGGCAGCCACGGAAGTATCCTGTTTGACACCGGACTTGAAGGTTCGTTTCGCTCTTTTTGTTCATGCATGGGCGATATGAAGATCCCGGTTCAGGATATCGATTACATACTGATATCACACTATCATCCCGACCATATGGGGATCGCAAAAGAGATCATCTCTTACGGACCCACCCTGCTTGTTGCGGATGTTCAGGATGCACGATCAGTCGGATGCGAACCGGAAAAGATCAGAATGTTGAAGACGGCAGACAGCAGGGATTTTCTTAAAAGTCTGGGGATAGACGGACAGATCATCCATACACCGGGGCACAGCGATGACAGCATCTCACTGTGTCTGGATACGGGCGAGATATTTGTCGGAGATCTAAATCCGCTGTATGAACTGGAACTGCATAGCGGCACACTCATCGAAGACAGCTGGAAAAAAATCTTTTCGCTGTCCCCCAAAAGGGTTTACTACGGTCATGCCAAAACTGCCGAACTTTCAACCGGCGCAGAGCCTGCCATGCCTGATAAAGATATGTATAAACTGATAGTTAAGATCACGCGGCTCGTCGACAAAGGTGTCGATACCGCCCGGATCCAAAAGAAAACCGGCGCTGAAGCCGCATTTATAGAAAAAGTCACGAGAATGTATCTGACCCATCAGGATATAAGCGTAATGGGCATCCTCGACAGACTGTAAGTCACTTCTTTTTTACCGAGAATCCGAATTTTCCGAGATTTTCTCCCAGACTGTAGTATTCACCGTGCGAGTACGTTATCAGTCCCGTGGCATTAAGATCGAACTTTCCGGACTCGTCCATGTATTTTTCGTCAACGGTTATTCCGGCAACTTCACCGATGAACATGTCGTGCGATCCCAGCGGTACCACGTCCTTTACCTTACAGTAGATATTGACGGGACTTTCGCTGATCGCCGGTGTATCCATGTACTCTGAAACATATTCCGTCAGTTTCTGCTCCGAAAACTTGTCATGATCCCTTCCCGATCGTACGCCGCACCAGTCACATGCTCTTACGAGTTGCTGCGTTACAAGATTTATCACGAACTGTCCGCTCTCCTTTATGATATCGTATGAATAGCGCTCCGGGCGGACCGATATTGATACCATCGCAGGATCGGAACATATCGTTCCGGCCCATGCCACGGTGATGATATTCGGTTTTTCACTCCCCCTCTTACAACTGACCATAACGGCAGGCAGGGGGTAAAGCATGTTCCCCGGTTTCCAGCTGATCTTTTCCATAATACGTCACCTCATGTTTTTCAGTACTTCCCTTACCATTCCCGGGCGTTTGTTCATCTCATTAAACCTGTCGGTTATCATATCCGCAAGACCTGCTTTATACAGATCGACTCCGAATACATCCTCTCTTGACAGTACCGGGCGCAGCGCATCCGCCGTTGCGCTCTTAAATCCTCTGAAGTCTCTCATCACGGCGGCAAGTTCGTCAAGAAGCGGATCCGGACTGGGAGTAAAATCATTTCCGTTATCATCAACGCCGAGCAGATATCTTAAATATCCCGCCAAAACCGTCGGGATATAACGAAGCTTTGTAAGATCGGCTCCCTTTTTTATATATGCCTTAAGCGTTACGCCGAATCTTATCGGCAGTTTCTGCGATGTATCACATGCGATCCTCTGCGGCGTGTCCGGCATGAACGGATTGACCAGTCGCCTGTTCAATACCTCGTCGGCAAACGCTTCAGGACTTATGATCCCCGGATCTGTGACAACGGGCATGCCTTCGGAATAAGCCATGTTTCGAACAAATGATGCCAGATCTTCATCCTGCATTTCCTTCCATATCAGGTCATATGACAGGAGACATCCGAAAATGGCAAGCGCCGTATGAAGCGGATTAAGGCATGTGCACACCTTCATTTTCTCCGCTTTGTCAACGGTATCCCTGTCGGTAAAATACACGCCCTGTTTTTCAAGCGGAGGCCTTCCGTTCGGGAACCTGTCCTCGATAACGAGATACTGTGTTTCCTCTGCGTTAACAAATGCCGCGGTATATGTGTTCTTATCGGTGATTATGATGTCGGTATCCTCGAAACCATCCCGTCGCAGAATATCTACAACAGCCTCATCCGGACGTGGTGTGATCTTATCGATCATTGTAAGCGGGAAGGAAACTTTATCCTCATCACGAAGATAATCAGTAAATGCACTGTCATACAGCCCCTGCCATGCCATGCTGTCGGCATAGAAAAGCACTGCTTCCTTCAGCCTGTCTCCGTTGTGTGAGCAGTTGTCCATGCTCAGCATGGTTATCGGAAACGCACCTGCAAGGAATCGTTCATACAAAAGGGATGTTACCTTTCCCATGATATCAACCGGAAAGTGTTCTTTATCCGAATCCTTCCTTACCGAGTATCCCTTTTCGGTTATGGTAAAGCTTATTACCTGAAGCGAAGGAGAACCGAACAGGTTTTTCAGGGTTTCAAGATCATCCCGTCTGTTAAAATCGGCTGTGAGCGAATCCGTGACGGATCCTATTATCCGTTTTTTGACTGCACCGTCACTCTTTAGCGTGACTGCAAGACTTAAGTCATCAAACGGCTTATAGGCCCTGTCGATTATTTCATAATCAAAACCCTCCACGGCTATGATGCCTTTATCATATGCGCCTTCGTTAAGCAGTCCGTCGAGCACGGCGGCCGGAAACGCTCTGAATATATTACCGGTTCCGAAATGTATCCATACGGGTGCCTTACGCGTTTGCTGCCTGAGCCGATCCCTGTCATATTCCGGAAGAGTATAACCTTTGTTGATAAACTCTTGTCTTATTTTTTCATCATTTATCTGAATAAGTCTCACGATTCGATCCTCTACGCAGATCATCTGGCTGATCTTGCGTTTTTGTCTATGGCTTCCCACAGACCGTTTAAATATGCCGCACCAAGTGCCCGGTCATAAAGGCCGTATCCCGGCATAGCCTTCTCGCCCCATATCATCCTTCCGTGATCCGGACGGATCGGTCCGGAAAATCCGATGTCATAAAGCGCTTTCATGATCTCATACAGATCGAAATCTCCGTCGCGTGACAGATGCGATGCTTCCTCAAAATCATCATCTGAATTGAACTTAAGATTTCGAACGTGTGCGAAGTGAATCCTTCCCTTAAGCGCCCTTATCATCTCCGGAAGGTTGTTCTGTCTGTTTGTCCCGTACGATCCCGAACAGAACGTCACGCCGTTATGGGGATCATCTACCATTTTCATCATGCGTCTGATATTCTCAAGGTTGATTATTATCCTCGGAAGTCCGAATACGCTCCAGGCCGGATCGTCGGGATGTATAGCCATATTGATATCATATTTATTGCATACGGGCATTATCCTCTCGAGAAAATACTTCAGGTTATCAAAAAGCTTTTCTTCCGTCACGTCCTTATAGTCTTCAAAAAGCTGCCTGATGACAGCCATCCTCTCGGGCTCCCATCCGGGAAGGACGGCTCCGTTTGCATCGTTTTTTATTGAGTCGAATATCGTTTCGGGATCAAGGGCATCTATGGCCTTCTGCGAATATGCAAGCACTGTGGAACCGTCCGGCCGCCTTCTTGCAAGCTCGGTCCTGGTCCAGTCAAATACCGGCATGAAGTTGTAACAGACCAGATGTATGTCCTCTCTGCCGAGATTTTCAAGCGTCTGTATATAGTTATCTATATATACATCGCGGTCACCCGAGCCTGTTTTTATCGCATCATGTATATTTACCGATTCGATCCCTGAGATATGAAGGCCCGCATCCTCAACTTCCTGCTTCAGGGCACTTATCTTATCCGGACTCCATACTTCGCCCGGCGTTGTGTCATAAAGCGTTGTGATAACTCCCGTAACCCCGGGAACCTGTCTTATCTGTTCGAGCGTGACCGTATCGTATCCGGTCCCGAACCATCTCATGGTCATTTCCATTTTTCAGTCCCCCGAAACTGTGATCGTACTATCTGTCCTCTCAGATTCCAAAATACCGCTTTGCATTGTAATACGATATTCCGGAAACTATCTTTTTAAGCATCTCTTCATCGTCAGGATACTCTCCGTTTTTAACCCACGTTCCGATCATATTGCACATTATCCTTCTGAAATAATCATGTCTTGCATACGACAGAAACGATCTTGAATCGGTAAGCATTCCGATGAAATTGCCGAGTATACCGTGGCTCGCAAGGGCACGCATCTGTTTTTCCATTCCGGTTTTGCTGTCATTAAACCACCATGCCGCCCCGTGCTGGATCCTGCCCGGAATACTGTTTCCCTGAAAGCATCCGATGAGGGTCCCTATCTGATCGTTATCAGAAGGATCGAGTGAAAAGATGACTGTCTTCGGAAGTTCATCGGTCTTATCAAGTTCGGACAGAAGCTGCGGAAGTTTTTGACCGCATGATCCGCGCAGGATCATGTCATAACCCGTGTTGGGCCCGAGCATTTTCCCCATCCGTTCGTTTACGTTTCTGACGCATGAATAATGAAGTTCCATGACTATGCCGTATTTGTGATAGGCACGTGCAAGTATAAGGAGCAGATATGTCCGGTACGCTTCCGCTTCATCCTCACTTACTGACTCCGATGCCATGGCTTTTTTGTATATCCTGTTGCATTCGGCGGCAGAGATGATGTTGAACGGGATTTTTTCAAAGCCGTGATCAGAAGCGAGGCAGCCGCACTTTACAAAATATTCCAGCCGCTCAAGAAGAGCATCGGCAACATCATCTATGCTGTCGAGATTATCCTTTCCCACAGACCGGGCAAGTGTTTCGATATAACCGGCGAATCCCTTTCCTGTTATGTCAAGAGCGTTATCCGGACGAAACGAAGGTCTTACCGTAAAGGCGGTATCCGGATCATCCGAGAGTTTTTTATGCCAGATAAGATCGTCAGCCGGATCGTCCGTCGTGCCGACATATTCGACATTGCTGAGTCTGATAAGACCCCTTGCGCTCATCCGCGGATCGTTTCTGAGAATGTCATTGCACTTATTCCAGATATCTTCAGCATTTGATGGCAAAAGCGGCTCATCGATCCCGAAGTATTTTTTAAGTTCAAGATTACACCAGTGATACATGGGGTTTCCGATGGCAAGGCTTACTGCCCCGGTAAATCCCGTAAATCTTGCAAGTCCGTTATCCCTTCCGGTAACAAGATCTTCCGGCATCCCGTTGGCACGCATCAGTCTCCACTTATAATGATCGCCCGAACAGGCGCCGCCGGCCTCCTGCCCGCCGAGCCACAGATCGGCAAGATTATCAAACCGTATATCCTCATATATCTCTTTCGGGGACAAATGGCAGTGGTAGTCTATTATCGGAAGATTTTCGGCATGGTCATGAAACAGATGCTTTGCAGTATCGTTATCCAGCAGGAAATCATCATCCATAAAACGCTTCGCAGTCCCGCTCACTTTAATCCTCCCACTCCGACTCATCCACTACATACCAGTCATCGTCTTCCTCATCATAGTAGTATATCTCGTCTTCATACTCATCATAGAGGAACATCATGTCGCTCTCATCGTCGTACAGGTAGATATTGCCGTCTTCGACAAGATACCATATCTCATCCTCGTAATCGTACTGCCAGTCATCGGAATCCTCGTCGGTCGGGCAGCTGTTCCATCCGCTCTCATACGTTCCCCAGCCGCACCACGAATCTTCAAATTCGCTGTAATCACAGTAGTCTTCGCTTCCTAACGCACCGACAAATCCCTCGAGCCAGTCGATATATGCCTTGTCAAATCCGCACTTGGAATACACTTCAACCAGCTGATCGTAATAATCTCTGTCACCGTACGGAAGTGAGACAGCCAGTCCCGTCAGTTCATTCTTATCGGATGTATGTCCGAAATATGCCACACAGTTTGTCAGTGATGATCGAAGATCATCTGTTTGTTTTCCCTCTTCTCCGACGCTCTCAACGATCGACATCATGTCACTGACGTAAAAATCGTCCATTGTAACATCGCTTCCGTCATCTTCCCACAGGTCAAAAAGCGTGTCCAGCAATCCCTTTCCGATCGCTTTGTGCAGCTTACTGTAGTTGGCTCCGAGAAGTTTTTCGGAATTGTGATACGCATAATCCGTCCACCTGCCCATGAGCTCGGGAACGGCCTTTTCGTTCACAAGTATAAGAGTTGATGAACCGCCTTCTTCGAAATCGTTCTCATTTGCTTCAATGACTCCGTCTATGATCTTTTTCCCGAGAAGCGGCGTGGAAATGCCCGGATTTTCTTCGAACAGCTTCATCCAATTGGTATATTCCCAGCCTATTCCCGACTCAAAATCTTCGGATAGCACGGCATATTTGCAAAACGGAGCCAGAACATAGCATGTCTCGAGATTGGCCATTATACAGCAATCCATTCCGATGATATCAAAGTTGATGTCCGAGTTATCCCGGAGAGCTTTTTGTATCTCATCAAGTGTCAGCGCCGATGAATCATCCTGCCATTCATCGTAGCCGAATCCGTACACGGGTCCACCGCCGTGGTCCCAGAAAATCAGCATATACCTGTCGGCCGGATAATTTCTCTTTCCGTAATCTATGAAATCGGACAGCGTTTTTGATATCGTACAGTCAAGCTGTCCGAGATCATCCTCGAGAAGTTCCAGATCTCCGTCCTTGACCCTGTATATCTGTGAAGTTTTTGAAGATATGCCGTAATCATGCCAACGCTTCGTTCCCATTGTCTGGATGATCACGTTAACATTTTCGCCTATCGGAGTATTGACCATCTCGGCTATATCAGACGTGGCTTCACCGGCCTTCGTCTCAAGGTCGGAGCCGTTCATATAAACGAGGATCGTTGCCGATTTTGCATTGCTGTCCACACTTACCGGCTCCACGCCGATATTGCCGTTATCATCATTATGATCAGACGTACTCGCTGTATCTGCGCTCTCTTCCTGCGTCTCTTCGACCGTCACCTCTTCGGTTTCGGTCTCCCAATCCTCATCATCCCAGCTTTCATCGCATCCGCACAAGGGCAGTACCGACATGACCAGTATGATAAGCGCCGTCTTAATTCTTTTTTTAACAAATGATCTTTTAAACATATTTCCAAATTAGTGTGACAAGGGGACGGTTCTTTTGACACATTTTTGCAAAAAATGTGTCAAAAGAACCGTCCCCTCGACACACTCGACACATTATTCGTATTCGATAGTTGCGGGACCTTTGGTTGAAAGGTCGTAGAGCACGCGGTTCACACCCGCAACTTCAGCAAAGATACGATCGCGTATCTTCTTGAGAAGCTCATACGGGATCTCTTCGATCGTTGCGCTTGTTGCGTCAACGGAGTTGACGGCACGGATGATGACCATCCAGTCATCAGTACGCTTTCCGTCCTTGATACCTGTTGATGTGAACGGAGGTACGACCGTAAAGTACTGCCATACCTTGCCTTCAAGTCCTGCCAAGGCAAACTCCTCGCGAAGGATCGCATCCGATTCGCGGACAGCCTCGAGACGGTCTCTGGTGATCGCACCGGGGGTGCGCACGCCAAGTCCCGGACCCGGGAACGGCTGACGATATACCATGTTATCCGGAAGGCCGAGTTCCTTTCCGACAACTCTGACCTCATCCTTATAAAGGTACTTGACCGGCTCTACAAGCTCGAAATCAAGTTCGGGCGGAAGTCCGCCAACGTTGTGGTGAGCCTTTACGCCGTCCGATTCAAGGATATCGGGATATATCGTTCCCTGTGCAAGGAACTTGATACCATCCTGTTTTGCGGCTTCCTCCGCAAACACATCGATGAACTCTTTTCCGATTATCTTACGTTTTGTTTCAGGATCCGATACGCCGGCAAGCTTGTCAAGGAATCTGTCGACTGCATCGACATATATAAGGTTCGCATCCATCTGCCCCCTGAATACCTCGATGACCTGTTCGGGTTCTCCCTTACGAAGAAGTCCGTGATTAACGTGTACGCACACGAGATTTTTGCCGATAGCCTTGATCAGAAGTGCCGCAACAACAGAGGAATCAACTCCTCCCGAAAGTGCGAGCAATACCTTGTCGTCTCCTACCTGCTCTTTGATCGCTCTTACCTGATCATCGATAAAAGCCTTTGCAGCAGCGGAGTCAGTGATCCTTTTGAGTGATTCGGGACGCAGATCTGCCATGATTTTTCTCCTTTTCATTGTAAAAAATAAATGCAAACTAACTATATAACACGTCGTAAATAATTAAAAGAGATTTTTGATCTCATCGGCCGTAAGCGGTCGAAACTGTCCCGGCAGAAGGCTTTCGTCAAGCACAAGTCCTCCCATGGACAACCGTTTTAAGAAGGTGACCTCGGCGCCGAGAGCACTAAACATCCGCTTTATCTGATGAAACCTTCCCTCGCGGATCGTAACGATATAACCGTTATCCGTCTCTTCTATATTCGCGGGAAGTGTCGGCTTATCATCGCCTATATCAAGACCTTTCTCGAATGCCTTCTTCTCTTCGGCCCCGATCATCCTGTCGGTGCAAACATAATATTTTTTATCCACATGATGGCTTGGCGACAAAAGCTCATGGGATAGCTTTCCGTTATTGGTTATCAGAAGCAGGCCTTCCGTATCCTTATCAAGACGGCCTACGGGAAACAGGTCCTTTTTACATACGCCGTCAAGAAGATCGATCACGGTCGCACACTGTCCGTCCTGCGTGGCGCTCACGTATCCCGCAGGCTTGTTGAGCATGTAGTATCTGAACTTCTCATATACTACCGCAGCTCCGTCAAGCGTGACAGCGTCGGTATTCTCATCGATATGAACGGACGGATCGCGCACAACCGCATCACCGACACATACGCGCCCCGCCTTTACCAGTTTTTTGACCTCGCTCCTTGAGCCGATATCCGATTTTACCAGAAATTGATCAAGTCTCATAGCGATCATTTTACCACTATCCATTGCCAAACGCACGGATAGTGTTAAAATGGTCCTATGTGCAAAATCGACTATTCATTAAAACATGAAAGCAACCGTGACATGCTCCTTAAGGGCATGCGGGACGGTATTCCGATAGGTCTGGGGTATTTCGCCGTTGCATTCTCACTCGGCATAACGGCCAAGGCAATAGGACTCGGCCCCATAACATGTATGATCACAAGCGTACTCTGCCATGCCTCGGCGGGCGAATATGCGGTCTACTCCATGATAGGCGCCAACGCGACGTACGTTGAGATGGCGATCATGATCTTTATCGCCAACGCAAGATATCTGCTGATGAGCTGCGCCATGAGCCAGAGGATGCATCCCGATCTGTCGTTCGGCCACAGGCTTGCCATGGGATTCGGCATTACAGACGAACTCTTTGCGATCTCGATCGCCCGTCCGGGAATGCTCAATCCGAACTATATGTACGGCGGCATGATCGTTGCAATACCCATGTGGGCTGCGGGATCCGCCATAGGTTGTTTTTCCGGCGGGATCATGCCCGAGAGGATCGTGAGCGCATTATCCGTGGCACTCTTCGGTATGTTCCTTGCGATCATCATTCCTCCCGCCAGGGAAGAGAAGATCATAGGCATTCTGATCATCGTATGCTTTGCGGCAAGTTATCTGTTGACCGCTTTTTCCGATAAGCTCGGAATGGATGCAGGCACCCGGACCATCATTCTAACGGTTGCTATAAGTGTTGCGGCTGCCCTCCTGTTCCCGAGAAAGGAGGCAGATGAATGAACCACAGCATATTTATCTACATCCTGATAGCCGCACTTGTAAGCCTTCTGATAAGAGCGCTTCCGACCACGATACTGCGCCGCCAGATCACGAACAGATTCGTAAGGTCGTTTTTGTACTACGTTCCATATGTCACACTCTCCGTCATGACATTTCCCGCCATTACGGAGGCAACAAAAAATCCCGCCGCGGGGTATCTTGCCCTCATCGTCGGGATAATTGTCGCATGGTTTCGTAAAAATCTTTTTGAAACTGCCGTCGTATGTTGTCTGGCAGTGCTTATCGTCGAGTTTATCTTCTAAACAGCGACCAGCCGTTTCCTATCTTCTCGCCAAGCCTTACAGGTGTTTCCACCACTCCGGCCGATGCCTTTAATATCTTATCATCGAGTACTACCCTGCCCTTTTCGACGAGCACGATGATGGTCGATCCTCCGTACTTGAAAAATCCCTTCTCCTGTCCGCGCAGGAAAGTGTGGCGTCCGTGATGGTTATGTATCTTTCCGACGAGCATCGCTCCGACCTCCATCTGAACGATCTTGCCGAAGTTTTCAGTATTCATAACCGTAAACTCCCTGCTGTTTTCCGTAAAAACGGGAACTCTTTCAAGAGCTATCGGTTGTACGGTATGAAGCTTCCCCGGTATGAAATGATTCGCACCCTTTGAACCTTTATCGATATATGAATATCTGTGATAATTGTCAACACACAGCCTGAACACAAGACAATACCCGCCGGCATACCGGTCTGCAAGTTTCCTTGAATGCAAAAGTCTTACAAGATCATAACGCGAATGTTTGACGCTTATCTCAAGATCGGGTGTGATCTCATACACCGTAAGCAGTCCGTCGCATGGCGCGCAGAATGCCGACGGATTCATATCGAACACTCTCTTTCCCGGACGCATGCGCCTTGCAAAGCAGTCATTAAAGCATTTAAAATCGCTTGCAAAGCATTCCGACAGATCTATCGCGTTCGCATAGACAAACGGCGGGATCAGCACCTTTGAAAACCTCGTTTCCAAAAAAGCGCCGCATGCTTTTGATATGGCCGGTTTTGTCAGAGTCTTTAAAAGCACCCTTCCCGGAAAAGTATCATACAAAAAATCAAGCAGCAAACCTTACCTCATAGATCTTAAGATCAGCATAATGGCAAACTCGAGCGCTCCGATCACACACATGATCACAACGCCCTTAACTCCGGGTTTTTTGATCTCTATCTTGGATACGAACAGGTATCCTACAAGTACCATGACACCGTAATATACAACAGTCATATCAAGCGGGGTCATGAACTGTAAGAGCATTACAAACGGGAAGATCAGTGCTGCCGAAGTGACCGGAAGTCCGGTGTACGATTTTCTCTTTCCGCCCTCTTCCTTCTGTCTCTTATCTTCCATGACATTGAAGTACGCAAGCCTTATCATCGCCATGAGAACGTAAAGCATCATAACGAGCATGCACAGGATCGGCACGATTATGTCGAGCGCATCTCCGGTATGAAGACGCGGAACCATTGAAAATTCCGGGTTCTGCCATACGAGCACCTCGCCGATTATCGCAGGAAGAACACCGAATGCAACAAGGTCCGAAAGCGAATCGATCTGAACTCCGAACTTGATCTCGTCTTCCGTCCTGTTTTTCTTGCGGCGCGCAACCTCTCCGTCAAATGCATCGCATAGTCCGCAGAAGAGCAGGAAGAATGTTCCGAGGAACGGATGTCCCTGACCCATCAGCGTGATGGTTATCCCGAGTCCTGCCGACACAAGCGACAGATACGTAAGTATGACCGTGTAATTATAATATCCTATCATTCGTCGTCCTCACTTTGTAATGATATCGTTCTTCGTTTGATCGCGAAATGTCCTATGATGACAATTACTATACATGTCAGCACGCAGACATAAAACGAGATGCCGCGGCTGGCAAGCTCAAGCGTGATCGCTGACTGTTCGTCCATCAGATCCTTCATGCCGTCAAGAAGCAGATAGTCGATAACACCCATCGCTCCGGGAATGGGAATACTGTTCGATCCGATAACCGAAAAGGCGTGTGTGACCCAGATGCTTATGCCGCCCGACAGCGCTCCGCCTCCGGCAAAAAACAGCATCACGGATACGCATATCTGCAGTGCGCGCTGGAGGAAATTGAATATAAAGCACTTGACCAGCATTCCACGGTGGCCGTCGATCATCTCCGCACAATCCCTGTACTCGTTCGTGATCCTGTCCAGTTTTTTCTGAACCTTTTCCGTATTCCTTACGATCTTTATCTTATCAAGTATCCTGATCAAAAAAACTCCGATCGCGTGAACCCAATCCTCCCGCTTGATAAGAAGGATTATCAGCGTGATCAACGTTCCCTGAATGACATATCCGAGCACGATCAGGAATTTTGAAAACGGTGTGAAGTTGATAAATATCGACGGTCGAAGGATGATCGCGATTATTCCGATCATCATTATCGATGCGGTATACATCACGAGGTTAAGGAGCAGTGCGACCGCACTTACCGCAGCCGGAACACCGTCTGCCATCATATAATATGCACAGGCCGGCTGTCCCCCCGTAGCGGAAGGAGTGATCGCGGAAAAATAGATGTCAGCCGCCGAATACACAATCCCTTTGTTAACACTTCTTTTATATCCGAATGCCTTCAGTACGCCGAGAAGGGCAAGTCCCTCAAACAGAATGAAAGCGATCATGCACAGTATCGCCATTGCGACCCAGAACGGATCGGATTTACTGAAAAATTCTTTGAAGTTTTCAAAAGAATAGTTCTTCGCCTGACGTACCACCGCCCATATAGAAAGAGTTGCAAGCAGCAGTGCGACCGCAGACCATATCTCGTTTTTCTTTTTACCCATAAGATTATCTCAATATCTCATCGATGGTCGTCACCGTGCTGAAGGTACCCTTATGACGGGATATTATCTCCTTCATCTTTGACAGTTCGAAATAGTTAATATAACAGATGAGTGTTTTGTTCTCTCCGCTTATGGCACCATACGAATCCATGATCGTACACGTCTTGTTCATCTCATCCTTGATACACTTGACAAGCTGTGCAGGATCCTTTGTTATGATCGTAACCTGCTTGATAGCCTCGAAGTGATCGGTAAAGTGGTCTATCACCGCAGATGCCACAACATAAACAAGAAGGCTGAGGAGTGCCGCATTACGGTTGATCAGGAAAAAAGCCGCCGTATACACGCATGCATTGAATGCTATCAGAATAAATGTCATACTGAAATCTTTTCCGGTGCGCTGGGAGATCTTCTTGATCACTATGTTTGCAAATATCTCCGAACCGTCGATACACCCGCCCTGTCGCAGTATGAGTGCAAGTCCGGCTCCGAGTATCGCCCCGCCGAATGCAACGGCTATAAAATGCTCGGTATTGAGTTCGAAACTGATCTCTTCGAACACATCGATCCCGACCGTATAAACAAGTGAACCGAATGCCGCCTTAATGGCGAACTGCTTTCCGAGCATAAATGCTCCGGCGATTATGAACGGGAGAAAAACAACAAACACGCACACCGAAAGTTTAAAATCCGTCAGCTTGCTTATAATGATCGCGATACCCGCGGTACCGTAATCAATAGCATCGTTCGGAAGCAGAATGCATGCTACCGAAAAGCTTGCAAGGATCGCACCGAGTGCGACAAGTGCATATGACATTGCGTTGTTGATCTTTTTATTCAAACCGGATTACCGTTCTATTTCTTCCTGAGTTCCTCGATCTCATCATAGATGAGTTCGTTGGTGACCTTTATATATGTACCCTTCATACCGGATGATTTCGAAACGATCACGCCGGCGCTTTCAAGTTTACGAAGAGCATTGACTATGACGGATCTCGTTATGCCTTCACGGTCCGCTATACGGCTTGCGACAAGCACTCCCTCAAGGCCGGAAAGTTCATCGAATATATGGATGACCGCTTCCGTTTCCGATGCGGAAAGCGTGGAGAGTGCAGCCTGTACACCCTGCGCCCTTCTGTCCTCTTCCGCGGATTCTTCGGACACCGAACGCACCATTTCAAGTCCGACAACGGTCGCGCCGTATTCCGTCAGGATGATATCCTCTATCGAATAAGCATCTTCTCTGGGCTTATATATGATAAGCGTTCCGTATCGCTGTCCCGCTATATTGATCGGGGTTATGATCGCCTGATATGCCCTGCTCTCATCTTCCGGAATGCCAAGCGTCTCCAAGTTGACACTCTCCTTTGTGGAGAGAATATCCGCAAGTCTTGAATTGAGTCTCGAATCGATAAACTGTGAGACCTTAAGATCGGACAGTTTTCCGATGGCGTCAAAATCCCCGCTCGTTCCCATCCCGAGGATCTTTCCCTTTTTGGAGATGACCAGAACGTTTGAAGACAGTACCGCCCTCATTGCGTCGCAGATGTCATTGAACGCAACCTTGCCGCTGTTTTTGCGATGCAATATGGAATTGATCTTACGTGTATCGTCGAGAAGTCTTACCGAACTCATCTGTTGTCCTCTTGAATGTGTTTACATTCTTCATTCATGCACATCAGTTTGCTGCCTTTGCGTACCATCAGCGATCCGCACTTTTCGCACTTTACGTTGACGGGTCTTTGCCATGACATGAAGGTGCAGTCGGCACCTGATTCACAGCCGTAGAACGTACGTCCCTTCTTGGTCTTGCGTATCACGATATCCTTGCCGCAGACAGGACAGGCAACACCGATCTTTTCAAGATACGGCTTGGTATTGCGGCACTCGGGAAAGCCCGGACATGCCAGGAATTTTCCGTGAGGTCCGTATTTTATGACCATCATCCGTCCGCACTGATCGCACTTGACGTCGGATACCTCATCCTTTATCTCAACCTTGGCAAGTTCCTCTTCCGCAGTCTTTACCGCGCTTTCAAGATCCGGATAAAAATTCCTGATGATCGTCTTCCAGTTGATCTCACCTTCTTCGACGTTATCGAGAAGCATCTCAAGATTGGCGGTAAACCGGACATCAACGATACTCGGAAAAGCTTCCTTCATGATCTTGTTTACTGCCTCACCCATTTCGGTAACGAACAGATTCCGGTCTTCCTTTATTACATATCTTCTTGCGATGATTGTTGTGATCGTCGGAGCATATGTACTCGGCCTTCCGATTCCCTGCTCTTCAAGAGCCTTTACAAGCGAACTTTCCGTAAAGTGTGCGGGCGGCTGGGTGAAATGCTGCTTATCTTCCATATCTTTGATCGAGAGTTTCATTCCCTTTTCAAGATCCGTCAGGATAACATTGTCGGTAACTTCCTTCTCATCGCTTTCCTTATACACTTTCATGAAACCGTCAAACGTGCACTTTGAGGCTGATACGGAAAATCTGTATTTTCCGGCACCTATCTTGACGTTCGTTGTCGCGTATGCCGCATCGGACATTCTGCATGCCGTATATCTGTTCCATATGAGTGTATAAAGCCTTAACTGGTCTCTTGAGAGCGAATCCTTAATGGCCGTGGGAGTCCTTGCTATATCGGTCGGACGGATCGCTTCATGAGCATCCTGTATCTTCTTGGACGATTTTCCCTTCTGTTCGGGAACGTCATCCCTGGCATACTGTTTTCCGTAATTATCCGTGATATATTCCTTTGCGGAAGCGACCGCTTCATCTGCGATCCTGATACTGTCGGTACGAAGATAGGTGATCACACCGATCGTACCCTCGCCCTTGATGTCAATGCCTTCATATAACTGCTGGGCGATACGCATCGTCTTCTGTGTCGAGAAGTTAAGCACCTTGCCTGCTTCCTGCTGAAGCGTACTCGTAGTGAACGGAAGCGGTGCCTTTCTGGCCCGCTCTCCCTTTTTGACCTCGAGGATCTCAAAGGTTTCCTTTTTTACTTCATCTACTATCCTGTTTTTTTCCTTCTCGGATCCTATGGTTATCTTACCGTTCTCATCTCCGGTAAAATGCGCCGTCAGCGGCTTCTTCTCACCCTTGGCGTTAAGGAGCGCATCAACTGTCCAGTATTCTTCCGGAATAAAAGCTGCGATCTCATCCTCGCGCTCGCATATGAGCCTAAGTGCCACGGACTGCACACGTCCCGCAGACAGTCCTCTTTTAACCTTTGCCCAAAGCACCGGAGAGATCCCGTATCCGACCATTCGATCGAGTACTCTTCTTGCCTGCTGTGCATCAACAAGATCCATATCGATCTCGCGGGGATGTTTTAGCGACTCCTTGACCGCGTTTTTCGTGATCTCGTTGAAGGTGATCCTGTAAACCTTCTTGCCTTCAAGCTTTAATGCATATGTAAGATGCCAGCTGATCGCCTCTCCCTCTCGGTCCGGGTCGGTAGCAAGATAGATCTTCTCAGCCTTTTTGGCTTCCTTTCTGAGTGATGCGATCAGATCGCCTTTTCCTCTTATTGTAATGTATTTGGGGTCAAAATCGTTTTCGGGGCTAACGCCTATCTGGCTCTTGGGAAGGTCGCGTACATGTCCCATCGATGCCATGACCTCGTAGTTCGGTCCCAGAAATTTTTTGATAGTTTTTACCTTAGCAGGTGATTCCACTATGACAAGATATTTTGCCATCCGTAAATGCCTCCATGATAATAATCGGGACAACCGTCCCGTCAGCAAGCCATACTATACAATAAAATTTTTTTGATAGCAAGGGGAATTATCAGAAAATTCGATCAATTGTTTATTCTGATATCGGAAACTGCGCACTGGTCGCCTGTTAGTGCAACATATATTTCCCCGGGAGCATTCTCAAGCTTCGTATCATTTCTTACGCTGACCCCGAGATTTTCCGTGGTAAAGAATATCTCATTGCCGCTCCTTGTTATCGACACCGAAGCATCGAATCCTTTTTTGTTGCTCTCCTTCCAGGCATCCCAGCCGGTAAAGCCTTCATTTACCTTGGTGACAAGCGTGTTCTTCGCACCGGCATATGTATCCGCGCTCTCCCCGTCAAGGCGGATGAGCGCGTATTCCCTGTATCCTTTTGATCCTATCTTCCCGTCATTGGAAGTGTATATGAGAAAATAAGGACAATGCCATACAAGGCGTGCCGTAGGCAGGCTCATTGAATGGAATGTTATATTCATCTTTTCGGACAGTTTAATGCCCTGTGAATAAGCGGTCCTGTGGCCGTCGATCTGTACGTTGGGGATATCTCCTTCTGGGCCATCGATATAACTGATCTCTTCGGCGATCCTGTCTATATAACCTTCATCCACCTCATTCTCATCCTTTATGATGGAAACATCGCTTATTCGGCAGTCCCTTCCGGTCATTCCTATATATGCAAATCTGGAGCTGTCCGGAAGCGCAACGGTGATCACGGTTGATTTTTCGTTGTCATCTATCATGATCCTCACGTGATCCTTGAACTTGACCGCTTCTATATCGTAAGTACCCTTCGGACGCTGACCGGGCGCAAGTGCGGCTGAGGATGTTTCAATTACCCTGGCACCCTTATTGACCGCGCCACCCTCAAGATTTATCTCGCAATACTCATAGTAAACGAGTTCGCGAACCGTCTTTTCATCCTCATGATATCTGCCGTCAAGCGAATCAAACAGTATAAGGGATGCACCTGCACCATCACTCACACCATTGACGACTCTCATATGTATCCTTGTGATATTCTTTGTCAAAAGAATACCGTCAGACACGTCGCTCCTGTACTCGCTGCATTCAAGTTCACTCCTGCCGCCGAGCTCACTGACAATGCTGTGCTCCCGCATGGTATATTCGGGGTCGGCATCTATCAGTTCCTGCATGATAACAGCGATCTGCGGATCGAACTGCGTACCGGCACCCTTAACGATCTCTTCGCGTACTATCTGCTGGGGAAGCGTATTCCTGTAACTTCTGTTTGATGACATTGCATCATAAGCATCGGCGACCGCGATTATCCTGGCTATCTCATTGATATCCTCTCCCTTAAGCCCTTCCGGATAACCCTTGCCGTCATAACGCTCGTGATGTGAAAGAGCTCCTATCGAAAGATAGGGATATTCGTCTATGCTCTTTAGTATGGCATTTCCCTTTACAGGATGTTCCTTGATGACATCATATTCCTCGGGTGTAAGCTTTCCCCTCTTATTAATGATGGCATTCGGGATGCCGATCTTTCCCACATCATGAAGAAGCGCCGAATAATAGATCTTTCTGCACTCCTCCTCATCCTTTCCGAGGATCCTGGCGATCATCTCGGAATAATCCGCAACTCTTATCGAATGACCGTGAGAGTATGCATCCTTTGCATCGATGGCATTTACAAGAGCCGTTGCCGTCTGTTCAAACAGGCGCCTTGAGGCCCTCTGCTGTTCACGAAGATGATCGACCTCATCCTTCTGATAGCGGACGATCTTCTTGTTCCTTCTGTATATAAGTATGATCGCGGCGATCGTAAAAGCGTTGGAAAACAGTCCGGTAAGAGGCGCAACGTTGCCTCCCCTGATATAACTCATGATCATCATGGGATACTGTACGAGCAGAAGTATTAGCGCGATGATAAAACCGGGTTTTCTAAAAAAAACCACCAGGAAAATGATACAGATGTTTGAAAGCGAAGACAGAACACCCGTAAACATTGATATCGGGATCTGTCCTCCCATAAACGGGATCGTTTCATGGGATCTGGCAATGATGGCGATAAAACCGGATGCCGCTGCATATGTGATAAGGACCAGTATCATATATACCGTCCTTTTTGTTATGCCTTTTTTCTTATTATTATCCATGCAATAATCTCCAAGCCACTATATTATTATCGCTCGGATGACTATTGTCAATCTTATTTGTTCCCGGTTATCTTCCGTATACAGATGCCTGTTTCTGCAGGCTGATCCTGCTCATACGCTTTCAAGCGAGCGTATGCTCCTGATAAATGCGATGCTGATCGCGATCAGGGCAAGACATATCCCCGAAGCGATTATCACTATCGCAGCACCTCTCCCGACGCCAAGAGCGGTACCTTCTCCGATGGCATCGGCAGCAACTCCGGAAAGCGCATATGCCACAACATAGCCGAGCTGGGAAATAAGACCTATAAGACCCCATGCCCTTCCCTGCGCATCATTCGGGATGTTGGTACGCACAAGATAGTCAAGACAGTTATTTGCGACCGGAAGCGAAGCGAAAAACAGAAAGCCGAACACCGCTATGACAACTATGTTAAGCGTTGCCCCAAAACCGATCATGAAAAGACCCGCAGCCGAAAGCGCGATAGCCATTTTGAGCGCATAACCGCTTTTAATGCCGCGCATTCCAAGATATATTGCCGATACAAGCATGCCGCTGGCACATACGGTTTCCGCTATCCCGAGCGTGGTCGCATCGGAAAATGAAAGTATGAACGGCTCCGCCAGTATCTGAAACATTCCCATAAAAAGCGTGATGAATGATGAGACGATAACGAGCATGAGCACTCCGTGTTTTTCTGTAAGTATCTTCCATCCATCCTTCAGGCTTCTTATAAAAGATTCATTATCTTCAGTTGCATTTGACGGCGTACCTTTCCTTACTATCGCCGCACCGGCCACGGTCAAAAAGAACGTGCATATGTCTATTATGAGAAGAAGCTTTACATCGGCTACGCCCAGAAGAAGGCCGGCGATAACGGGCGAAAACAGGTATCTCGCACTGCCCGCCACCGACACAAGACCGCTGGCTTTCGAGAATTCCTCCTTTGTAAGAAGATCCGTGATCGTCGCCTTGTAGGACGGCTCAAGAAGAGCCGAGAAAACCGAACTTACAAGCACTCCCGTACATATCTGTGCAAGACTTGCCCCGCCTGAGAGCATGCAGATGAGTATGTATATTATCCCAAGCGCCGAGCATCCGTCGCCGAGCATCATCAATAGTCTTCTGTCATATCTGTCGGCAAGCACTCCGGCAGGCACTCCGAGCACAAGCGTCGGCAGAAATCCGAGGAGCGTTACAAGTGCCATGCCGGCTGCGCTTCCGGTTTTATTAAATATGTATACTCCGAGGCCAAAGGAAGTCAGCCCTCCTCCGATCGAGGATATCAGCTCCCCGCTCCAAAGCAGCATGAACTTTTTAAAATTACGACTCAACTTTCGTCTTCCTCTTTTAAACCCGATACATCCGACTGCATTTCCAGAAGTCTTCCGATATGGTCGGTCTCGAAGAACATCTTTTTATTTGTGATAACGATGACCGCCGCAACCACTGTCATGACACCGGTCTCTATTATCTTCGTCTCGGGCGTCATCGCGACCTTCTCCTGGAAGATATTGATGAACAGATGGAATATGATCGTTGCCAGCATGCTTCGTCTGTTTTTGACATACAGCCATGTCTGGATAAAATCCATCGGTATCGTGCTTACCAGGAAATTGATCATGTATATGGGCCCGAGCTCCTTCAGGCCGAAGTGGTATGTACCCGGGATCCAGAAAAGCGGCACGTGCCAGACGGCCCAGATCGTTGCAAATATAAGGGATTCCTTAAACCAGCTGCAATACTGTCCAACGGAGTCTTCGCCGTATCCTCTCCACCCGAGTTCCTCGATAACGGATGCGAGCACTATCGTAAGAAGTGCTGATGTTCCTCCGATCGAAAACGAAAAATCTTCGGTGAACGAGAACTGATCGGGTGAGCCTCCAAACAGCAGCGAGACTGCGATCGAGGCCGCGACCGCGACGGCAAATACCGCGATCGCAAGCAGCAGATACACCGGTCTTATGCGATAGGCTCCTACGATCTTACGTTTAAGATCGTCCTTTAGCATCTTGTTTCCCGATGTCAGTATCGTTACTACTGCGACCGTTGCAGGCATTATAAGGCCAAGCAGCATGAATAAAAACATGATGGGCCTGTCCTTAAATGCCAGTGCCAGGAACCAGAAACCCCATGTTGTTGCAAGAACGGTTATGTAAAATCTCTTTGGTCTGTATATGTAGTGTTCCATGTATAACCTCCTGTTATCATTCAGTCTTATAGTGCCGGTATCCGACACGATCATCGCTTGACAAGGTCTGCGATAAACGCCATCGATCCCGGCTGCGCATACATTATCCGCTCGATAGTATCGATAAAAACCCTTACGTCGGCTTCGCTGTAATCTCCCGAATCAAAAACCTCATTCGACAGTATGACGATCATCTTCACACGCTCCTCAATGTCAGAACATGCAAACACACCCTCGTCAACACCCTGCCTTCCGACCTTAGCCAGAAGCGGTATGAGTCTGTCCATAAGTTTATGTTTGATCTTATCGTGCATCACGATATTTGCCGCTTCATGAAGTGCGTCCTTTATCGTCATCTCCTCGGCCTCCGGGCGAAACGATGCCACGATACCGACCAGTTTTTGAGAAATGGGCAGGTCAGATTCAAGGATCCGTCTTGCATATTCCTCTTCCTTATCGAGCATCATGTCGATCACTTCCTCAAGTGTCTGCTCCTTGCTCGGAAAATAATAATAGTAGGTTCCCTTTGCAATGCCGGCTTCCTCGATGATCTCATCAACACTCGTGTTCTCATACCCCTTCGATAAGAACATCCTGTATGCTATCTGCAAAAGTTCCTGTTTACGTCTTTCCCCTTTTTTCATGAACATGTTCTCCTTTTTCGACTATCGGTCGGTTTTTATATTAAACCTCAACAGGTTGTTTGTCAACAACTTTTTCGACCGTCAGTCGAAAATAATAAAAACGGCCCTAAAAGGCCGTTTTTCATATATTCTTATCATGGTTGAATCTTTAGATGTCATAGAGCGGTCCACTAAAGCCTGATCGCTCATTGACCTTTTGATGCCATCATCATATAAGTGTGACCGGAAATTCGAAATATGTGTCCGGATAAGGTTCATCCTTAAGCGTAAAATGCCACCACTCGCAGTCTATCGGCAGAAAGCCGTTTTGCATCATAAGGTTGCGAAGGATCATCCTGTTCTCATACTGCTGTTCGGTAATGTCCTTATTATCCGGATGCGAGATTTCAGAAAAATAGTCAAACGGGCTTCCCATATCAAGCTCCATGCCCGTACTCATATCCAGAAGCGTCAAATCAACTGTGCTCCCGCGGCTGTGGCTTGACTGCGCGGCGATATAGCCTCTTTTAAAAAGCTCCTGTTTCTCAAGATCGGGGTAAAAGAACGGTTTTGTCTTCTGATCAAGATCCTCGATCCCCCAGAGCACGAAATGCTTGACTGCACAGACCGGCCTGTAAGCATCAAAGATCTTGAGCCTGTAGCCCATGACATTCGCACGGTTACTCACATTCCTGAGTGCCCTTGCCGCTTCCACGCTAAGAAGCGCCACCGGAGCCTCGTAGCCGTCGATCCTCTCTCCGACGAAATTATATGTTGTGTAATACCGGATCTCCTGAACTATCGCGGGGATAAAGTCCGCAAGAAGAACAAATCCGGATGCATCGTTTACGTCTTTTTTCATGTCATATTCCCTGCTTTACGGTCTCGATAACACTTGTCATATGGTATCGGATAAGAAAGATCGCATTTTTATACTCCGGATATTTTTCCGCGATCATATCCATCATAGGGTAAATGTACTTCTCTGTCTCGGCTATATATTCGTTCATCTTATCGGCTGAAAAGGCCGCGGCCATGCCCGATATGTTATTACACCGGTCGAGCACTTTGACCATGCAGGCGATCCTGTTTTCCGATATCCTGCTGTAGTATTCTTTAAGCTCATCCTCTGATCGTCTGAGAGCTTCAAAATCCTTCGTAACAAGTGCCACGGCAGACCTTACGGCATCCCCTGCGGGAAGGTCCTGCACAGGAACATTGCAGTCCTCACACACATCATGCAGAAGTGCAGCACAAAGCAGATCATCATCAGACAGCCCGAGAGATATGGCATGGCATGTCATCATAAGCGGGTGAACGACATAAGGCACCGCCCGGCTTCCTTTCCTGTACTGTCCCTCGTGCATCTTAAGGACATACGGCAGAGCGCGAAGCGTCTGCTCAAGGCCTTTGGAGCGCGCAAACTCTTCCACGAACGAATACATCCTCTTTTCGTCATGCAAAGCATCACTGTTATGATCTCTCATCCCGCCATCTTCCGGCATTTAATCTCTCCTGTATTCATCGCGCAGCATGCGCATCTCATACATCTTAGCGTCCGCTTCTTTAATATATTCCTCGAACTGATCCATATCATCCACGGGCGGACGCAGTATCCATCCGTAACTTACGCCGACGTCAAATACGTTATCGGCAATCCTGTTATACTCTGCAACACCGGCATCAACCTTTCCTCCGAACTCATCAGGCTCGCTGCTTCCCTTTTCAACCGCCGCGAAAAGAAGGAATTCGTCTCCGCCTATCCTGACGATCTTCGAGCCTGTCGGCGCCGCCTTTTTCAGTTCATCCGAAACTGCCTTTATCGCAATGTCTCCGGCCTCGTGTCCGTATGTATCGTTCAAATGCTTCAGGCCGTTAAGATCGGATACGCACACAAACAGATCGCAGTTGTCTGCCTTTGCCTCATCGTTTACGATATCAAAATAATATATCTTGCCCTTGCGGTTGTAGCATCCGGTCTGCTGGTCCGTCATGTTCTCCTCAAACAGTTCGTCATACTGAGAGCGCATGCCGCTTATGATCTCCTGATCCTCAGCTTCCCGGGCAAGCTCCTGCATTTTCCTTGTATTGATGTCACGGATCAGAAAGATGATGTCATTGCCCTCCGTGCTGTCCTCTGCCGTTGAGTTGCAGATGATCATCTCGGACCAGTAGTATTTACCGTCGGCATGCCTTAATCTGCACTCCATCGACAGATATATCTGCTCCGAAAGCCTTTCCACATACAGATCGCGATCTAAAAAATCGGAAAATTCGCCCCGATCCTCCGGATATATGTTCTTCTTAAGGCTTCTGCGAAGAGCCGCAAACCGTCCTGTGTTCTCCTCATTCCTGCCGTCGAAACCGATATTTGCAAGTTCACTGTTATGATCGATGATGCTGCACTTTCCGTCCTCATCGCTTACAAGTGCTATCATCTGAAACAGGCTACGGATCGAATTATCGATCGATGCCGTCAAATCCTTCATTGAAAACCTCCGGGACGTTAGTGGAATATCTGTTCCACGTTATCGCATTTATAAGTATAGCACATATAGCTGAACATGTTATAATACGTTGTGAGGAGCACTGTTATGATCGTACGAAGAGCACAAAAAGATGATATTCCCGGAATACTTGAACTTCTCGTTCAGGTTGATATGGTCCACCACAGGGGGCGTCCCGATATTTTCAAGGGTCCGGCGACAAAATATGACGCCGCCGAGCTTGATGCGATACTGGCAGATGACTCGTCGCCGGTTTTCGTATGCGTCGATGATGACGGTGCAGTACTTGGCCACGCTTTCTGCATCCATAAACAGGAAATAAACAATAATGTCCTGACCGATATCAGGACATTGTATGTTGACGATATATGTGTTGATGAGAACGCACGCGGACAACACATCGGAAAGATGCTCTTCGATCATGTGCGCTCATACGCACTTGCTCAGGGATTTTACAACATCACGCTCAACGTCTGGTCATGCAATCCCGGCGCCATGAGCTTCTATGAAAAAATGGGATTCGTCCCGCAGAAGGTCGGGATGGAGATGATCATTTGAAGATGAAATATCAGATCAGATTATTGAAATATTCCTGTGATACCTGTAACTGTTTTTTCAATTCTTTCCATTTCGGCATACAATTTCCTCCTCAATGGCATTCTCATTAAGTGAAAGAGCTTTGAGAATATAAGGGATATGATGTCTGCGATTGGGGGATACGCTCCAGATTGCAAAATGCTCATAATAATCTTCAGCATACTCTTTTTTATCTGCAGCAAGTGCTTTTTTTGCCGTTTTTTCATCTTTTGCATTTACAACTATATCAATGTTATCTGCAGAAAGTGTAGTACTCCCATCATCCTCTATATATTTGCGGACAGAAAATCTGTACCCTGACAGCACCTCATCCAACGTGTCCATATTGATGAGTGCCAAATTATCTCTCGTTCTTTTAATATATGCCGGTCTTTCATGAATGACTGAATCAAGGGTAACAGACCAGTTCTTTCTGACATCGGTTGAATTTAATATATCCATACCAAATCCTCCTTCTTAATATAAGAATAGCAAAAACGTACGTTATGTCTATAACGTACGTTTTGTCTCGAAAAGTATGTGCAAATAGTTTTTATTGAAAGCTTATCAATACGTCACATTTGAACCTGTTCAGGAAAGGTCTCCCATAACCTTCACAAATTCCTCGCTCTTATCACGCATCATCTCGAACCCGCTCCCCAGTTCTTCAAACGGAAGTCTGTGCGTTATTAAAACTCCGGGATCTATCCTGCCGGCATTAAGACGCTTGAGCACATAATGCCAGTCATCATCATCCGAATGCGTAAATGACGAATTCCATGTGCCCGTGACAGTCAGCTGGCGGCGCAATATGAGCCAGTGGTCCGCTTTACTGATATTCATGTCCGATGCGGGATTTCCGACAAACATGACCTTCGCTTCATATGCAGCATTTTGAAGGCACTGATTCACCGTATCGTTCCTGCCGACGCATTCAAACAGCACATTTGCACCAGCACTGTCAGTCTTTCCGCTGATCCACTCGGATACATCCACGCTCCTGCTGTCGCAAAAATCGTCCGCTCCCAGTCCGAGTTCTATGGCTTTCTGCCTCTGAAGCTCCTTGTTACCGACAACAAAGACATTCTCATATCCGGCCTCGAGCAGAAACATTGTCAGAAAGAGTCCGATCGTACCCGCTCCGAATACGACTATTTTGTCATCCTTTGCCGGATCAACGCGCCTCATCGCGTGTACCGCAACACACATCGGCTCCATCATCGCACTGGCATCACAATCAGCATCATCAGGCAGCTCAAGTACATTCCACGCCGGCACCGCAACAAACTGCGCAAATCCGCCGTCCTGCCTAGATCCGAGATATCCGTACTTCCTGCACAGCTCGAACTTTCCCTTCAGGCACTGATCGCATCTATGGCACGGCAGAAGCGGAAATACTCCGACGCGCTTTCCCTTAAGCGCCGGATCAACATCTTTTCCGCACTCCCGAACAACTCCCGAAAACTCATGTCCGCATATGAGCGGATAAAAATATGCACCGCCGTTATATATCCTCGGAATATCGGATCCGCAGATTCCGGTTGACATAACTCCTATGAGAACCTCGTCATCTTTTATCGAGGGATCTTTGACATCGATGTATTCAAGTTTTTGATTTTCGGTTACTACGTAGGCTTTCATATATCGCAATTACCATTTCCGTATCTGTACCGGCTCACAGAATATCCTCAACATTACAATACAACGCTTTGCTCAACCTGACAACCACATCTGCCCGCGCATGTGCCAGGTTCTTCTGCCCCTGCTCATACTGCTGTATCGTTCTTACAGGGATTCCGGCCTTGTCAGCCAGTTCCTTCTGACTCAAACCCGCATACTTTCTCAGCCTCTTGAAGGCCTGTTTACTATGTTCTTCATCGATCTCATTTACACGATCAACGAACTGAGATATATCCATCTCATGATATTTAGGATACATCCCGTACATCGAAGGAATAGAAACAAGTTCATTGATACGCCTAAAGGTCTTCAAACTCACCCACTGGTAATATGACAGGCTCCAACCAATCCAATACTCGGGGCTTCGGTCAACCGTAAAATCATTTCCCCGCAGTTCAATATCCCTGTGAGCACTTATAATGTCATATGCCATCTCGTGTCCTGACATACCTGCTATCACCGTAGACTCCCCGCGTTCAATACGTGCCGGATAGTCGGAACTAAGAAACATATCATAGAACTCCTCAAGGTCATAACCGTATAACCCCACTGCAATATCAAGCATATGGGCCATGGATATCTGTGCCTTATATAAAAGATTTTCATTATACGAACAGATCATCACGTTTCAGCTCCCTGTCAATAATCTGCATCAAGTACAACTCGCCTTTTCTCCAAGGTTCGTTTCTCAGTCTGCGATATTCGTCTCTTGCCCTGTTATCCCTATTCTCTTTTGCGGGATAATACCCTGCTGTCTGCGCTTTGTAATGTCTTACAAAATCTATTTGTCCAAAAGCCCTATTGCTTACAAGAACAGTCTGTTCTCCGAGCCCGCCAAGCTTAAGCGCCTTTTCCAATGTAGTCAGCGAGATCGTATTGTTCAGAAAATCCTGAGCGAATGAAAAATATGAATCATCCGCCCGATATCCCCTTATAATGTCAAACGATCTGTAATCTACGCTAAAATTATTCTTCAGATACCGCTGAGCCTCACTGCCGAAATCAGACTGCACATCAAAACGCCTGTTTTCAAGGAGTATAACGAGCCAGTCCAAGATACAGTATTCCGGACCGTTAAGATCAAGCACGCTAAGATCTTCCATATTGAGCGAATACTCATTAACATACCCGTCCCTGTCCAGAGACACAGCCCACTCACCGGCAAGGTCAAAATCACCGGTGCAGTAGAAACCACACCCGTAGTCGTTGTTTATCCTGCCGAAACCGAATTTAGGCTCCTCTATGATCTTATCCGATCCGTGATACAATACCTCTTTCATAAAAAAATTGTACTCCCGCAGGAGTACAATTTCAAGCCAGGAAATTTTTGTCAGCATACACGACCTTATATCTGTCGCGCCGGCTCTCAAAGAAGTATGTTATAAGACGTTCGGAAACAAATCCCGGATATCGGTTCTGATATGCATCATCACGCACGCCTCCTTTATCGGCGATCGCAAACAGTATCGGAAACATCCACTTGCACAGTTCATCAAGAACATGCTTTCTGGCGATTAGCATATTACAGGGACTGTATAATCCGTTTTTGAAAAAAACACATGCCGGGGCATAATCCTCCGGATAATGTTCCTTCAGATAGTCAAGCATATTATCCCAGTCGGATGAAACATGACGTTGCCTGTAGTTTTCTTCAACGGAAGGTGCAACATAAAGCGGTATCGGAAGTATCACGTCAACCTCGTTAGATGCAAATATTTCCGTCCAGTTCTCCGGCAGCAGGAAATGTCTCCTGTAGTGAACGAGTCCGACAATATCCTCACTTGTGTTCTTCCATATCCAGTACAGTCCGGTAAGTTCGCAGAACTGCTTGTTCTTATCGGATATGTTGTCACCTGTGTTATCGCATATACCGTCATCCCCCAGCCTCTTATCCGTGAGCGCAGTACCGACCAGCAATATCTTTTCCTCAGCAAGCGGAACATACGGATCGGAAAGCTTTCCGTCAAAAGCAGAGGATGCCATATATATGGATACACTTAAGTGTCCCCTTGTTTCGGAATTGACATTCCTTCGGGAATGCTCATTGAACTTGACGAATGATTTTCCCGCATCGGCAAACTTCCTCTTCACATATTCGTTGCGAAGCTTCGTATCAAGCTCAACCGAAACAGGGATTATCAACTCTTCCGAAAATCCGATGTCTCTAAGTTCTCCTGCAAGCTTCCCTTGATTAACACCGCGGGTTCCGAGATATACCTTACAGGCGGTATCAACGTCCGCACCTGCCTGTATCTTTATGACCGGGACACCGTCAACACTGTCCTCATTATCTGTCATTTCAGGCGAAACGAGATATGCTATAGTCCTGATTTCAGGATTCAGATACTCAAGATATTCTTTTGTTGTCCTCGCCCGGGACGCTGCTCCGGCAATATAAATGTATTCCGCCATTATATTCGAATAATCTTGTCTTACTATCTTTCGTTCGCTCTAAATAAGATTCCTGATTCTCTGTATTGCTTCGGTATATGGACGATGGCCAAAAAGAAGCGTAGTTCCAACAACAAATCCCCGAACACCCTTAGGCGCAAAATCCACTATCTTATCAGCGCTGCATGCTCCATCCCAGTATATGTCAAAACACATCTCATGATGCATATATGCCAACTACTGAGAATACTCATCCGGAGTGATGAAATCAACGCCATCGCACTGATGATCATTTCGAATTATTATTGCCAATACCTTATCTTTCTTTTTGATTGTTTCTATATTGATAAATCCTTTCCGACCTTATTATCATATGCGCGTTCATCTCTGAAACGAATTAAAAAGAGGATGCGTATTCCCTCGTGCATACAATTGTTTTGTGTATATATAAAATAAGCCACTTCCTGCTTATATTGTATACTGCTTAGGGCCTTTGTACAACATACTGTTGTCTGTTTTACTATAAAAAACTGCTGCCGCATTTCAGCGACAGCCTCAAATTTCTCTTGTACGCATCCATGCCGGTAATAAATGTCTCCATTATTGTATATCGGCATAAAACATGTATCTCTTTAACAAAAAACTCCCGCACCGACCACTCTCGATCTGCTTTGGGAGTTTGAATTATCAATTGGCTATTCCAAGTTGTCTGTTCAGATTACTGATCTGATCTGTATGGTTTTTTATGACTTCTTCAGCGGCACCCAATCTGATATTGATTTCCGGAACATTCCAGTTTGCCTGGGCGACAGTTTCAAGTCTTCCAACTCGCCTGTCCAGATTATCAATCTTTTCGCATATTCTGTTTGACTCACTTTGCATCTCGACCCGGATTGCAGCAAATTCTAATTCAATACCATCAAATCTCTCGTCATGACCATCAAATCTTTTGTCGATCGCTTCAAATTTCGGCTCCAGCGCTTCTACGATCCGATTAACCAGTCTGTCTTCAAATTCTTCTGTCACATGCATACTCACATCCTCCTTTCCACTAAACTGATTACACATCATTGGAATTACAAGGCGAAATGTGACGCCGGATTTGTTCCAAGAAATGTCGTGTTTAACCGTATCAAAAGGATATACCACCTCATATGCTTTGTCAACAGGAAAGCATGCAGCCTTACAGTTAACCTAATCCACGCACCCGCTCTTACCTTCGTAATCGCTCCCAGTCTCCGAGCGGAAGCGGTTCGTGTATTTGGCAGGATTCTCGATGACATCCGCCATCGTATAAAATGCACCAAGCACCATGTGGGGGCCGTTGTATTTGAGCGCAAACTTACCCTCATCAAGTGCTGCCTTGAACCTGTCGATCTGCCACACAAGAATGTCGGCAACCGTGATCCCTTCGACCTTCAGCTCGCACAGAAAATCATTATGCTCCCTGTAATAGTCGAATTCCTTCATTATTTCGGGATAAGCCTTGATACGGTTCCAAAACTCTTCAAGCACACCCGTCTCTTCCTCGGCCTGCTCACACAAAGATGCGGCATATTCGTATAGTTTCATCTCATCCATGATATACACCAATAAACAGAGCCCCAAACCCACACGGATCCAAGGCTCTCAACATTTCTAAAAACAGAGCTTTTTATGCTCCTGCGGGCACTTCCCGACCTTCTCGCATTTATAGCACAGCTCATTGTCACACCTGCCGTCCGCAAAATACTGCCGAATATTGCTAAGCGTTGTATCTGCGATGTTCGTAAGCGCTTCCTGCGTCAGGAATGCCTGGTGGGACGTGACTATGACGTTGGGCATCGATATGAGCCTTGCAAGCGTATCATCGGCGATGATATGGCCGCTGTAATCATGGAAGAACACATCGGATTCCTCTTCATAAACATCAAGGCACGCAGCCCCTACCTGTCTGTCCTTTATACCTTCAAGCAGCGCCTCGGAATCTATGAGCGCACCACGTGAAGTGTTTATCAGCACAACGCCTTTCTTCATCTTTGCTATCGTATCCGGATTGACCATATGCTTCGTCTCTTCGGTAAGCGGGCAGTGGAAGGAGATGATATCCGATCTTTCCCATATCTCATCGAGGTTTACATAATTCAGTCCTGAGTCCTTTGCCGGAAACTTGTCGTATGCAAGTACGTTCATTCTGAAACCTTTACAGATGTCCGTAAATATCCTTCCGATCTTACCTGTTCCGACAACGCCGACCGTCTTTCCGTGCAGGTCGAATCCGGTCAGACCGTTTAAGCTGAAATTATGATCCCTCGTCCTGATATATGCCTTGTGAATGCGCCTGATGCTTGTAAGCAGGAGCGCCATTGCATGCTCCGCCACCGCATAAGGCGAATATGCCGGAACCCTTACGACATGGATCTTTCCGAATGCATGCTCGATGTCAACGTTGTTGTATCCCGCACAGCGAAGCGCCACAAGCTTTACATTGTAGTTTGCGAGTTTGTCAATGACCGCCGCATTTACGGTATCGTTAACGAACACGCAGACGACATCGTAACCTTTTGCAAGATCCGCGGTATCTTCCGACAGTTTCGTCTCGTAAAACTTTATGTCGTATTCGCCGTTTGAATTTGCCTTCTCAAACGAGGCTATATCATATTCTTTTGCATCAAAAAACGCTATCTTCGTCTTCATGTCTACCACCATATCATCCCTTCTGTTATATCCGGAAGCGACGCCGCGCCGCACATCTTCATCGTATCCGAAAGCTCTGCTCCGATCTTTTCGGTATAAAGCGTAACGCCTTCTTCCGCGCCTCCGTAAACCGCCGTCACATACGGCCGCGCGATTATCACAGCATCGGCTCCGAGTGCCAGGGCCTTGAACACATCAACACCGCTCCTGATACCTCCGTCAACAAGTACCGTCATATCATCTCCGACAGCCTGGGCAATGTCGTACAAAACCTCTGCAGTCGCCGGGCACTGGTCGAGAACACGTCCTCCGTGGTTGGATACGACTATTCCCTTTGCGCCGGCTTCCCTGGCCTTAAGCGCCCCCTGTACGGTCATGATCCCCTTTACTATAAACGGCTTTCCCGCCATCTTTATGATATCGGCAAGCTCTTCGGTCGATTTTGCACCTGCCGGCGGATCGCAGTTTTTCAGGAAAGGAAGGCCCGCTGCATCAATATCCATCGCAACTACCGAGCAGTTTGACTGCGCAACGAGAGCGAACTTATCCTTGAGTGTATTTGCATCCCACGGCTTTACGGTCGGGATCCCATAGCCATCACATGCGGCTATTGCCTTTGTGGCTGCGACCATGACCTCTGCGTTCATCCCGTCTCCCGTAAACGCGGCTATTCCTGCATCCGCGCAAGCCTTAACGAGTATGTTGTTATACTCGATGTCATTGTATTTTTCACCGTAATGCATGTTCACGGCACCGACAGGCCCCGCAAAGATCGGATACTTCATCTTCATTCCGAAAAAATCGAATGCCGTATCCGGCTCAAAAAGCGGATGTATCGTGTCCATGTTCACGCGGATCTCCCTCCAGGCATCGTAGTTTCGCGCTGCACCGTCGCCCGTACCCTTCGAGCCCGGACCCGGGATTTTATTACCGCATGCCCTTCCGTTACACTGCTCGCATGCCATGCAGTGCGGCTTAAGATCAGCTCTTGCTTTATCGAGTAATTCCTGATATGTCATTCTTCCCTCCGCTTCGTTTTTCATGGAAAACTTTACAGTACCTTTACCGGTACGCCGGCCCGCACTTCCGTCAGATTGCAAACGGTCCCGCAACTACTGTCTTGTCTCTTTTATTTCCGTAAATATCCGTATCAAATATTATCGTGCTGCCATCAGGATTTTCAAATCTCTCTTCGGGCTCAAATGCCTCTCCGAGTGTATCCGATGTGATGATCCCTGCCTTTGGCAGATACTTCATGATATCGGTCTCGACCGTATACTTTCCGTCCTTTTCGCAAAGTTTCACGCTTACCGTATGCTCGGTATCCTCCGTGTAGTCTTCCTCGATATCGCACGGTTTTGCCCCGTTAAAGAAAACGTTTCCGCCGGTCCATACAGGAAGCGGCATGTAGTACTTGTCTCGGGTATCCTCGGCTCCCTCGCCGCAGTATCCTTCAAAATGGCTCTTCCACTCGTCTTCCTTCATGTAGCCGCTATAGACAAACGTTCCGGCATCAAGATTGCCGTCATCCCATTCATTGGCCCCGTTTTTGCACACCTCGATCATGCCCGGGCGAACCTTCTGCTGGACAAAAACGTTGTTGTAAAATCTCACATCACCGTGCAGTACCGTCATGAATCCCGTGATGTTCGTGCTGTGAGGCGCATGGATCGGTGTATATCTCGGCGAAGGATACTTTTCGGTACCGTTACATACTCCGCATCCGACTGCAGCTATCGCACCGCAGATCAGATTATGCACAAACGCTACACCCTGTGTCGGAAGCTTGATGCTGCGCTCCGAGAGCATTATGTTGTTATCGACCAAAGTCGGCCCGTGCGCTATCTCGATCCACAGATCCTCTCCCATTCCAAGGCCTCTCATGCACTCTTCCTTAAGAAGATGATCTCTTGACATGCAGTTGTCGTGGAACAGATTTTGCGTAACCCTCGTTCCCTGACACTGCCAGTCAAGCCAAATGCCCCTTACGTTGTCGTGAAAATGATTGTTCCTGATGATCACGTCGATAGCCGCATGGAACTTGATTCCGCCCGTCTCCGCCCCCGCAAGATCGCGCTTGTTGTTGATGTGATGTATATGATTGTTCTCTATTACGGAAAAAACGCATCCGAGGTTTCCGACGATGCCGGTCTGTCCGCAGTCATGAATATCACAGTTTCTGACGATATGCGATCCGATCGTGTCCCTGCTCCAGCCGTCAAGCTGCGCGATAAGCGAACAGTCCCTCTGCGTCTGCGCACCGTCCTTGTACTTATAGTGACTCCACTTGTTGTCGTTATGCTGCTGTCTGTATTTTCCGAGTGAGATGCCCGCACATTTGCTGTCTGACACTTCACAGTCTTCGATTATCCAGCCCTTCGACCAGTGCGGACCTATCATACCCTCCTGAAGAGCTGTAGGCGGTGCCCACTGTGTTGCGGCCTTTGTAACGGTAAAACCGGAAAGCGTGATATAGTCAACATGCTCGGCAACAGGCCAGAAGCAGTGCGCCCTTACCGTGATCTCGGTGCACTCCTTATTGGGATCAAGGCCGCAGAAGTTCGCATATATGAGCGTCTCATCTTTTTCATCATTCTGGCATGTATACCATGTGTGAAGCGTAAAATCGCGGTCCCAGGAATTATCGTAATACTCGGGCGCAATTACCTTATCGAGCGTATCCTTTTCATACATGGCTCGTCCGTTGATAAATACTTCCCCGGTATGGACCGGCACCGTTATATCGAGCCAGTCTCCCTCAACAAGCGTAGTGTAGGGATTATATGCCCCGAAATAAGAATTGGGAACCGTAAGGAGCCACACGTTGTCCTTATACCGTTCCCAACTGTCAAAGACGTCGGCTCCGGTTATCACGGCTTCGCGTCGCTTTTCGGATCTGTATGTTATCCTTTTGCGCACGCTCCCCGCATTTTTCGGGTTGACGTCTTCCCTGTATATTCCCGGAGCGACGATGATCTCATCTCCGGTCATAGCGGCAGATGCCGCCTGATTTATCTTTGTAAACGGGTGCGCACTGCTCCCGTCTCCTCCTGCGCATGCGTTCCGGTCAACATACCATTTCATGTATAACCCCTCCAATATCACATAATACTAAAACAGCATCATCTGACCGTAATTATATCATGCGCCGTATGCACTTCTCAAGAAATTACAAAGCTCCTTCATCCCCGACCAGTACCATGCGTGCGGTCTTGAGGATCAGCTTGATATCCATCGATAGCGACCACTCCGTTATATACTTTGTATCAAGCTTGACCACTTCTTCAAAATCGGTTATCTTCGATCTTCCCGAAGTCTGCCAGATGCCGGTAAGTCCCGGTTTGCATCCGAGCCTTGCACGGTGATGGAACTTGTATTTTTCCCATTCATCTACTGTCGGCGGACGCGTCCCAACAAGTGACATCTGTCCGAGAAGAACGTTAAAGAACTGCGGGAACTCGTCAAGACTCCTTCTTCTGATAAAATCTCCTATACCCCTGTGCTGCACACCGTCGGCATCCACTGTATTTCCGATGACGCGCGGATCAAAATCCATCTTGAACATATATCCGTCACTGTTACGGTTTCTGTCGGCATACTGCTCCTTTATCTGATCGGCATTAACGTGCATGGAACGAATCTTGTACATTTTGAACTTTTTGCCGTTCTTTCCTATCCTCTCCTGGGAATACAGTATCGGACCCGGTGACTGTTTTTTGATCATCGGACCGACTATGGCGATGATGATAAGAGCCAAAATGCTTCCTACCAGGCCTCCGATAAGATCTACACCCCGCTTTAGGGCATGTTCGAAAGGTGTTGCGTATCTTGCCGCGGATGTCAGGACAGTTATCCCGGCGATCTTGTTACCGAACGGATGCGAACCCATATGCCGCACACCGGACACCGCAAAATGCACAGTGACCGTCATCTGCTGACAGTCTTCCATGAACCGGTCGATCCTCGGCGTTACCTTTTCGCATCCGATATAAACCGAATCAACCCACTCTCTGCACACATACGAGGATGCTTCCTCGATGTCGCATACCACCGGTATTCCGCAGACCTCTTCACGCTTGTCCTTTTTGGTAAAGACCAGTCCGACTATCCTGTATATATCTCCGTGATTTTTCGCGATCTGTCCGAGAGTCTCTTCGGCTATGGCAGGATCCAAAACCGCCAGCATCGAATATTTTGATCCTTCGTTGATCCTTGTATTTGCCAGTACAAATTTCCACAGTATACGCAGAACATATGACAGACATATATGCAGTATGAGCGTTACGAACAGCAGGATACGCGAGTAATCCTCACTGACTTTTAACGCATACATGAACACGACCGCAATCGCAAAAACGCACAGGCAGTTTTTTACCGTTTCGACAAATTCCATGAAGAACCCGCGTTTTAGAACATTATGCATCGTGTTCAAAGACATTACCACAACGAAATCGATCAGAAACAGCACAAAACCAAGTTCCTTGTACATGCCCTCCGAAGGTATGCGGCCAAACCTAAACCACAATGCACCAAGATAAGCCAGCTGAAGGCTTATCTCTTCGATCACGATAAAATCCAGATGTTTGGTCCACTCCTGACGGTATCTCTTATACATGCTCAAAATCCTCTTGATGGCATCCGACTGTCAATCGGCAGCATCATTTTCCGTAATAACTGCCGTAATATTTTCCGTAGTATTTTCCGTAATACTTCCCGTAATACTTGCCGCCGATCTCAACCTTATTAAGGACCACTCCGAGTATGTTGCACTCAGCCTTGTTCAGCTGGTCGATCACACGCTGGGCAAAGTTTCGTCCAATGGTCTTGGTCTCCATCACAAGTACGACTCCGTCACACTGTTTGGCGACTATCGCACTGTCTATAACGCTCCCGAGGGGAGGCGTGTCGATTATGATGTAGTCAAACTGATCCTTTAACGTATCGATCGCATGGGCGAATCTCTTGACTCCGAGCAGTTCGGCCGGATTGGGCGGTACCGCTCCGGTCGGGATCAGAAAGAGCCTCGGTATGTTCGTTGTGAAAATGCACTCTTCAAGCGGTTTTCTTCCTGCCAGATAATGCGCCAGGCCGCCTGTTGTCTTTGACATCTGATAACGTCCGTTAAGCACCGATTTTCTCATATCGGCATCTATGAACAGAACTCTTTTTCCGGCTTCTATCATCGATATCGCAAGATTGAATGAGACCGATGATTTTCCCTCTCCGGGAACACAGCTTGTAAAAGCGATCGCTTTTACATCGTCTCCGCAAAAATCAATATTTGTACGAAGTGTCTTGAAAGCTTCGCTGAGCCTGAAATCAAGCGTTATCTGCTTATTGATCGTGATCAGATTGCGATTGTCACCTGCTGCGTTACTCACGTTCTGTCACCTCTTCTTTCCCTTCCCGCACCGGACAGCTCTGCCGGTTCGGTCAGTTCATCAACAACACCCGTGTTTGCGGCCTTTGTTTCCCTTACGATCCTTGATGCATCCGAAAGAGTCTCTGTAGCGACCACATGTGAATGCGTACTTCCCTTCTTTTTCTTCCTTCCCCTGCCGGACCTTTTCCTGACGAGTTCCTCGTCAAGTACGGGAATGGAACCGAGGACCGACAGCCCCAGATATTTTTCCACATCATCCGGATTCTTGATCGTATCGTCCATTATATAGATCAGGATTATTATCATGACCGCTATAAACGCTCCGGCCACGCCGCCTATCGCGGTATTTCTTATCGTCTTCGGACTGGAGATCTCCGTGGGCAGATTTGCCTCTTCGACAACGTTTACGGCCTCGGTGTTCATTACGTTCGCAATGTGTTCCGCGGCACTTATCCTGACTCTGTCTGCGATAGCCCTTGCCATATAGGGGTCGGGATCCTCCGCCGTTATCGATACGATACGCGTGTCCGTCGGTACGGATACTGTTATCATTTTCTTGAACTTTTCGTTTTCGATATCAAGACCGAGTTCCGCTTTAACCTCTTCAAGCACAGGCCTGCTCGTTACAAGTTCCTGATAGTCCTTCGTCAGCTGCGTGCCGGACTGAAGGTCGCTGTATGTAAGAGCCTCGGAATTCTGCCTGTTGATAACGTATATTTTTGTTGTGGACTGATACTTGGGAGTTACCAGAAAAAAACAAAACAGATATGTGGCAGCCGCCAGGAGGACGGCGCTGCCTATGACTATCCAGATCTTCGATAAAACAACACCGAACAGTTCGAGTATGTCTATCTCGATCTCATCCCTGTCATCGTTTACGAAACGCTGATTCGGATCCATATTTGTTCCCCTTAATATTAAATGCCTTCCAAACCGGACGCCGTTATCTTTGAGGGATTCTCAATAAAGAGTTCCCTGCAGTATTCTTCCCCGCAGCGGCGCCTGATATATTCGGATTCCCGCATCATCCGCGGTATCCTTCCTCTCATGTTATGTGCATCCGTTCCGACGAAATGCACCAGTTCGTTCTTAAGCAGTTTTCTTGCGAACGAACGTATCCGCCATCCGGCGGAAAGTGCCTCCGTATTTATCTGTATATATGCTCCGCGGTCCGTAAGGTCATAAACCGCGTTCATATCACCGACAAGCTTTGAGTATCTTTCTATATGAGCGATTATCGGGTAATACCCCGATGCGGCAACTCTTGATACACCCTCCGCGATTTTACGCACATCACTTGAGTAGCCGAATTCCAGCAGCACATACCTGCTGCCTGCCATCGTCAGCACCCGTCCCTCATCAAGCCACTCGACAACGCTCGGATAGTAATATATCTCGCATCCTATATACAGATCCATGGCGGCAAGAGTGTCGTACCCCTGTGCCGCCTCTTTTAATTCCTTAAACCGCAGCCGGATTGTTTCGACATCCGGCTCCATATGACCGCCGTGATAATGCGGTGTCATGATAACGCTTCTGATCCCTTCGTCATACATGATCTGAAGCATATCCAGAGCCTCGTCAATATCACGCGCACCGTCATCCACGCCCGGCAGGACGTGGCAATGCATATCGGTCATTCCGGTCATGTCGTATCCTTAGTGAAGCGTTGCCGGTACGGCAGATCCTGCGGGGGCTGCAGCTGTCGGAGCGGAAATATGCTCTACGATCGAGATCGTTCCGAATGCCGGAGCATAGAATCCGACATACCCGTTCTTTACGGCACAGGGTATGATCAGAACCTTACCGTTCTTAAGACGGATGTATGCAAAAACATTTTTCGCGCCGTCACGAAGTCCTGCCACTGCGAACACTATCGGAGCATTGCCTCCCTTATAATCTGCGGGCGCAACGATATCGATCGTTGATTTTACGCTGGGTATCGTTCCAGTTGCGGCCGCATTCTTTGCGATAAAATCGGTGATGGCCTTGATCTCCTCTTCCGTAGGTACCTTAACCTCTGCGGGTTTTGCAGCCGCAGATCCGGGCACGACAACGGCAACCACGCCTGCTGCCGGAGACGGCGCAGCCATGACGGCCGTCGAGAAAGCCATGGCAAGTACGATCACGCATGCGGTCAATGATTTGATTTTTCTCATTTTCATCCTCCTGTATTAAACGTTTATCCGTTCATTCCTCTATAAGAGTGTAAAATCTGTCAACAACGAGCTGCTTGAGTGCATCCTCATCAACTATGTATCCCATTTCGAATTCGTAATCCTCGATCTGTCCGGGTTCTATATGCTCCATCTGCCCCGGGACCGAAACGATATTGTTCTCGTCCATTTCAAGATCGAGCATGATCTTGGCCAGATACGTCATCTCATCAATTGAAAGATTTGTTGAAACCTTCCCCTCTTCCTTGTTGTAGAGCATTATCGGGAACGTCAGGTTTCCCCTCGTTTTTTCCTTCAGCGCCGGGAAGAGTTTCTTCATGTACTGGACCTGTCTCTTCATCCTTCCCATCGCACTGTCATCGATATCGGTATCCCGGCGTGCGACAAAAACGATCGCATCGTTTCCCTTCAGAAGGTAATCCGTTGTCCCCTCCTTCATGTCGGGATTCCATTTTGTCAGATCCTCGGTAATATCCACGCTGATCCCGCCGAGTTCGTCGTTAATGTTGGGAATGGCTGAGATATCCACCGCAACGTATCTGTATATCGGAACACCGTACAAAAGATCGCTGACCGTCTGCGCGACCGCTTCATTTGTCTTGTCTCCCTGGGATCCGAAACTGTGCTGTATCGCGATGGGACCTTTGCGTTTTGTTGCAACCTCGTCATTCAGATCCAGAACCTTGATCGTTGTAACGGTGTCTCTGGGTATGCTCATAAAGCTTACGGTCTTCTTTAGTGCATCGACCGTCCCGAGTACTATCGTATCGGCCTGATACGGATTGGCGTCGCCGCCTCCTCCCTTGAGGCCGTAATCGTCGATACCCATGACGAGTATATTGATCAGATTGTCGTTATACCTGTATTTCTTTCCGCCCCATGTTATGGTCGTCCCGTCCTTGTACTTGTCGGCCGTATCCCTTCCGTTCGCTTCGTCAAGTTCGTTTACCTTGTACACCGATATGCCGCCCTGCTCGCCTGCCCTGAACATGTCAGCCGTCAATACGGTCGCACGCTGCCATTTATGCACGACAAAAGCAAGTGCAACAAGAAGCACGACAGTAACAGCGCAGATCGTGATCATTACCGCTTTGATCCATCCTGGTATGCTCTTTTTTCCGTCATCGTTTCCGGCCACGGTTTCCCCTTTAATATCTGACTTCATCAAGAACTGCCGTAACGAGCAGTCTCCTGTCTTCATCCGCACAATGCGTAACAAGCACTATCACATGATCCCCGACAACGGGCTTTGCCTCTTCCCTTATATTCATCGAAAGATCCCTGACCTGCAGGGTTGACTCAAAATATGCCGTAAAATCGTCCGGATTGGTAAAATCATAGCTTGCGAATATGTGATCCGAAGGCGCGATATAACACGAATATATCCTGTATATCAGCTGCGCATCAGGCATATATATGTCAATATGATCGTGTTCGTCAAAAAATCCGGCATCCCTGAATGCATGAAGCTGTGCGAACATAGTATCATCGTCGGGATTACGTCCGTATATGAGCGTTACAGGGTCGGAAAAATCGGTACTGTTGAGCGAATCGGTTATTATCATTCCCGCATCGCTCGGATTGCCGTGAATGTCATGTGAAAACCAGAACGGTTCCCGTGCATCCTCGCAATATGCTATCGGATAGTCTATATCGGTTCCCGGGATCTCGATCCTCGCATAAACATCCGGGCATTCGTTTTGAAACTGTGTAAGATCCTTCGCGTTCTCGACGGGCCCGCTGCTTTCCAGGGTGCCGTACCAGCCTTCGGGTCGCACCCGGTTATCGGATTTTGCCGCAATGTCAAAATCTATCGTGTCAGGATCCGGGCTTTTATCATCCGCTGTGCCGGATAGGTCCTCTTCTTTTGCCACGCTCACCGTATCGGCTGCTTCAGGCGACCCTGCCGCTTCCGTGGCGGATCCGATGGTGATGTCCCTTTTCAGAAGGTATACTGTTACGATCACCAGCGCGGTGATCGCAATGACCGAAACGGTCAGTGTGGTGATAAATGCCTTTTTCATCCCGCTGTCAGTTCTTTACTACATTTATTATCTTAGGTGTGCTCACACCCTCGTTTTCTTCATATGAGGCTTCCTTGATCGCGGAAACCATATGGCTTATCTTGGCATCTTCGGCGATCCGTCTCTTTTCTTCCTTGGTAAGGTCTGCCCACTTGTCTGTCGTATATCCCACAGCGACCATGTCCGATCCGCATTCCGGACAGTAATAGCCTTCCTGTTGTCCGTCATGAGCCGCAACTGTATTGCATTTGTAGCATACATAAACGAAGTCGTGTTCCTCGACCGGCTCATCCTCCGGCTCTTCCGGTTCATGGCCCTTTACCGGCTGCGCGAACAGTTCTTCAAGTGTGGGGAATCTTTCTGATATGATCTCGGCTCTTGCCTCTTCGCTCATGCTGTTCCAGTGGGCCGATTCTATGCCGAGTGTGACCATCCGCCCGCCGCATCTGGGACATCCTTTTGTCACGGTCTCGTACAGATCCAGATATCTACAGTTTTCACAGCATCCGATGTGCATAATTTCCCCTCGCAACTAGATATTCTAGCATATAACATATGCAACCGCAACGGTTAACATAAAAGTTTTTTAATTATTTTTACGAAAAATCCGGGGAACATCTCCTTCGAGATTCCCTGTAACTCTAGCTTTGTCAAAATGATCATCGCTTCGCTCTCCGAAACGCCTGCTTTCGATGCGATCTGTCCGATGCTCTGCGGATCAAGCGTCAGCACTTCCTCGATCCGCATAAACTCTGCAGGCAGAAGGTCTTCCGGCTCTTTTTCGGTTTTGTATTCCCGTATGTCGGAAATGCTCATCTGTCGTTTTATGTTAAGCTGTTCGAGCACGGCATCCACTCCCGTTGCGACAAGCGCTCCCTGATACAGAAGATTGAGACATCCTGCGCTCAGATCATCGGTAAGCCTTCCCGGAACGACCATTACCGTGCGCCCCTGGTCTATCGCCATATCAACGGTTATGAGCGTGCCGCTTTTTTTCCTGGCCTCCACAACGACAAGCACATCACACAATGCAGATATTATCCTGTTTCTCGGCGGAAATCCCCGGGGTCTGGCAGGAGTTTGGGGTGCATACTCACTTATTATCCCGTTACCGTCTTCACACAGTCTGTTGTACAGGCTCCGGTTAGCGGACGGATACACGATGTCAGGCCCGCACCCGAGAACTCCGAACGATCTCCCGCCCGCATCCAGTGCCGCTTTCTGCGCCCATCCGTCTATTCCCCACGCCATGCCGCTTATTATCTGAACACCTTCCTTTGCCAGTCTGTTTCCGAAATACTCTGCCATCAGCCGGCCGTACTCCGAACACTCTCTCGCTCCGATCAGGGCAACAGACGGTTTGAGCGGATCGGGCAGTCTTCCCTTGACGAACAGGCCGTACGGACACGACGGGATGTTCTTCAGCTTCTCGGGAAAATCCCTGTCGGTATGGTTGACATAACTAATTCCTGCGAGGCCCGCTCTTGCATACTCTTTTTCGAGGCATTCGTAAGGCACCCTGTTATCTTCGATATATGCCGCCAGTTTTTCGCTTATCCCCAGTCTTTTTGTCATCTCCTGTCTGCTCATTTCATAAAGTACACGTGCTCCTCCGGCACGCTCAACGATCTGTATGATGTTTCCTATATAGCCGTCCTGGAGCGTTGCTGCCCAGTAATCGTATATTCTTTGATCTGTCATGTTCTCCTCCTGTCTAAATATTATGTTAACCAAACAGGTCCTGTTCTCAAAAACCTGCCTTCAGCCTGACTGCTTCACACAATGCTTCCTCGGTGATACCCTCTGTCCCGGCAAGATCCGCTATCGTCCTTGCAAGACGCAGTATGCGGTAGTATGTCCTTGCGCTCATCTCATGCTTTGAGGACAGGTCTTTCATAAGAGTAAGTTCCTTATCGCCGAGGCGGCAGAACCTTTCTATCTCCCTGTTTCCCATCTGCGAGTTAAATGAAATCTTCAGACCCGCAAATCTTCTCTTTTGTATCTCATGTGCAGTCATGACCCGCTCCCGTATCGTCTTTGAATCCTCGACCGGATCCCCTGACTGGATATCAAACGGCGAGACGCGCTCGGCAAGTATGCATATATCCATCCTGTCCATAAAAGGCCCGGATATCTTTGACATATACCGCGCCCGCTTTGTGCTGTCGCACGTACATCTGTTAAGGTCGGGATAGTTCCCGCACGGGCACGGGTTCATGGCGGCCACGAGCATAAAATCCGCCGGAAAAGTGCATATATCCCTGTTTCTTGTGATGTGTACGACCCCATCCTCAAGCGGCTGCCGCAGGGATTCGAGCGCACGCCTTGAAAACTCCGGGATCTCATCGAGAAACAGCACGCCTTTATGTGCAAGGCTTACGGCTCCGGGGCGGGGGATCGCGCCGCCTCCTACAAGGGAAATGTCAGTGGATGAGCTGTGGGCGGATACAAAAGGCCTTCTGATCACAAGCGGTTCTTCCTTTGTCAGAGCTCCTCTTACGCTGTAAACGGCCGACACTTCCAGACACTCTTCCTCAGACATCGGCGGCATGATGGACGGGATGCACTTTGCTATCAGAGTTTTCCCCGCACCCGGAGGCCCCATCATCAGAATATTATGTAAACCTGCTGCGGCGATCTCCGCTCCTCTTCTGGCTGTTCTCTGTCCCCTGATACGGGAAAAATCATTTTCATAATCAAACGGTGTGCCAAGTTCGCTGCAAAGCCTGCTCTCAAGCGGTGCGATCTTCTTTTTTCCGGTAACGAACTCCACCGCCTCAGACAGGGATGATACGCAAAATACGTCAATATCTTCGACCACACTACCCTCGCCAGAGTCGGACGAGGGTATGATGCATCTTTTGACGCCGGCCTCTTTGGCCATCATGATCATCGGGAGTATCCCCTTTGTCGAGCACACATGACCCGAAAGCGAGAGCTCACCGGCTGCGAATATCCCCTCAAGTTTTTCGGCACTTATCACTTTCATGCACGCCAGGACCGACAGTGCCACCGGCAGGTCGAACGCCGTTCCCGATTTCCTGATATCTCCCGGCGATAGGTTGACCGTTATCCTGGCCACGGGCAGGCTGTACCCGGAATTTTTCAGGGCCGTCCGTACCCTGTCCTTTGCCTCTTTTACCTCTCCTCCGACATACCCCACTATCTCAAATCCCGGAAGCCCCGGGGATATATCGGTCTCAACATTTACCGGAAAGCTTTCGATCCCGCGAATGCCTCCTGATAATACCGAACAGAACATAAGTGTTATTCCTCCTCGTAAACAAAAAAACACAACGACAAATAAGCCACAACAATCGTTGTGACAACCCCCGGTTATCATATTGTCTGTTCGGGATCAGCCGGTGATGATCGAATGATCAGGATCCGTGATCATATGTAAAAAAAATGCAAAAGTATATCCGGTTGATTAAATACTTTCGGTGCTCTCGGAGCTTTCGCCGCCATCACTGTTTGTGCTGACACGCGGTACCCCGTCGGGCCCCATTTCCATTTTGTATCTGTTATCATATGTCTTCATGATATCGACGATCTCGATGTCGTTGTAAAGTGCCGTCATCGCAAGGTCGATTACGGTATTTGTCGAGAAGCACAGAACCATGGGTCTGAAAACATCACGGTCATTGGGAGAGATAACGAGTGCCTTCTCTCCGGTCGACAGTTCCACACTGACACCCTGGTTTAACAGATTGATACTCGACAGGAGAGCATTTACAGCATCCTTATCAAAGTATTCGGGATTGTTGAGCATCGTACGCAGGCTCTCAAGCTCCGACTGGGGCTCGCCTGCGCTGTTTATGGCAGTCGTACGGTCATATTCTTCCGCGACACACAATACCTTCGCACCTATGACCATCTTCTGGTTCGTATCCACCTCTTCGCCTTTGTAATACGCATCAAGACGTTTATAAGCCTGTGTGATGACACGCTTTATGTTGGGGGAGGATGCGAATACGGACTCGATTATCGAGATGCCCTGATACTCCGCCGCGCGAAGCTCAAGCGTCTCCTCATCGGTTATATCATCCTTAACGAGAAGTTCGGGATCGGCGTTGAGCTTTCCGATGTCATGCAGTATCGCACATACAACGATCTCTGTCATATCCTCTTTCCGAACGTTCATGTTATGGCATATCATGGCTGCAAGGATGGCAACGTTAAGCGAATGCTTATATACGAAATCCTCCTTGCTTCGAAGGTTCTGCAGGAAATTGATCTTATGATCGAGTCTTCCGTATGCACGGATTATATTTTCCGCAAAACTGTATATCCTGTTGTTCTTGCCCTTTTCAAGTATGGATTTGAGCTCCTCTTCAACGGCAAACACATTGACCATCTGGAACTTCTCGAACTCAACATCCTCCTCTGTCTGGGGCGGAAGCGGTTCTGCCGGTTCAAGGATATATATCCCGATCAGTTTGAAATTGCGCACACTTTCTATGCCCTGCTGTGTCAGTTTTGAATTGCGGTCATACAGCAGGACTCCCTTGTTGTTGTAGATGGGCTTTGCAAGCCTCATTCCGATCTTCAGATCTGCGGTCTTAACAAATTTCATCGGTATTTCTCCATAAATACTTCAAATTCATCAACGGGGACCGGTCTGGAATAATAATATCCCTGTACTATATCACAGTTTATCTGGGCAAGAAAATCAAGCTGCTCCTGCGTTTCAACACCTTCCGCGATCACAGCCAGCCCGAGCTGCTTTGCCATGCGCACCGATGCTTCAACGATTATCTTTCCTCTGTCGGTCGACATTATCTCATCAAGGAAAAATCTGTCGATCTTAAGCGTATCAACGGGAGCCGAGCGGAGCATGTTAAGTGACGAATATCCGCTTCCGAAATCGTCCATCATTATATTGAACCCGCACTTTTTAAGTGCTGCCATTTCATTGAACAGTTCCTCGACATCTTCGATGAAAAGATTTTCGGTTATCTCAAGTTCAAGATATTTGGGCTCTATGTCGTACTTTCTGACAAGTCCGAGGAAAATGTCGGACAGATTGGTATTGCCTATATGGACTCTTGATATATTTACCGATATCGGAAGGAGTATTCCCCGCTCCTGAAGCTGTTTTGCATACTGGCAGGCAACCTCCCAGATATACATATCCATCTTCGTTATGAACCCGTTGCTCTCAAAAAGCGCAAGGAACTGGGCAGGAACGAGTATTCCCTTTATCGGATGCTTCCATCTGACCAGAGCCTCGGCACCGCATATCTTCCTCGTTGTAAGATCGATCTGTGGCTGAAGGAACATTACGAACTCGTTGTTCGAAAGAGCCATGTTCATCTCTTCTTCTATCTCTGCCTGCTCACGCATCTTGAGCCTGATAACGTCATCATATACGGCATAGTTGGTAAGTGCGTTGCCCTTGACCTGCTTCTTAACGGCACGGGCGCGATCACACATCAGTCTGACCGGGATCTCGCGGTCTCCGACCTTATATATACCGTATGTAAGAGATATTGCCATCGGAACCACTCTTGCATCCCTTACCTCGGTCGACAGTTTTGACATATATTTTACAAGGTCCTGATCGGTATTGTATTTGATAAGTACCGAGAAAACATCACCCTGGTAACGCTTGGCGATCGATCCCTTCGGAGATACTTCCCGTATCATCTTTCCCACGGTCTCAAGCGTTCTGTTTCCTGCTTCTATGCCGTACCTGTCGTTGATCAGGCGGAACCTGTCAACATCTATCGAGATGATGACAAACTTGTCATCCGGATTATCTCCCATAATGTCCGCAGCCTTCTTGTAGAAGGTCTCCGAATTATAAAGTCCGGTCATGGAATCGTAATCCGCACGGTATTCCATCTCGGCCTTTATCTTCATCTCAACATTGACATTCTGGAGCGTTCCGAGATACCTTACCGGCATATTGTTAAGACCGCGCAGTGTCTGCAGGACTATCGTATACCAGATGGGAACTCCGTACCTGTTATACAGCCTTGCGGTTGTTCTCTGGATCATGGCGGAAGTTTTGGCGTTCTCAAGGAACTTGTCAAACATCTCGCGATCGTCCTCATGAACCTTCAGCGATGAGATCAGTGCCCACTCATCCTTCAGTTTGCTCCTGTCGATCTCAAATACATCTTCGAAATTCGAGCACAGATAATAACTCTTATCGGAAACGGTGTATTCGTATACGAGTATTCCGATCATGTCATTGACATTCTCATAGCGCTCGTAGTTAAGCGCCATATCCTTGAGGATGCTGCTCTTCTCATGCATGATCTCGTACTTGATCTTGGTCTCTACGGCTTCGAGGGAGCGCTTCTTGTAATCGTCAAGATTCAGACAGACTATCATCACGCGCTCATCGGGACGGCTTCCCGACTCATCCGTCTCATTCGGGTCATAAAGCACGACCGTATACATACCGTACCATATGTAATCTCCGGAAAGATTTGATAATCTCACCTCGGTACACATCATCCGGTTGCCCGAAAAAGCATTCTGCTTGATCATCCTGTGATCCGTTGCCTCGAGAAACTTCGACTGGTCCTCGGGATGCACTATCTCTTTGGCAAAACGTTCACACAGCTTTTTGTAATTCTCTATACGGACATCGATAAAGCTCTTGATGTTCTGTTCCTTTAACCTGATGCATGTGTTCTTTGTAAGATTGATATCCCAGATGATATCCATCATGCGGACAAGAGATTCCTTTGTGCGGTTCTCGCTCTCGTTCATCGCGGCAACCTGATTCTCTATGTCCTCCTTGATGGACGCCAGCAGATATACGCTCTTGCCGTTTCGCATCGTGATGCGGTTGACACGCGTCGGGACCGCGGATCGCAGTGACGGCGAATATACATTTCCGTCATAGGAATTCCGGCTCACATCCATCTGACGCACCGGGCAGTCATTACACGGCTCAGCAAAACCCTTGATCAGGGCATAGCACATGCCTTCGCATTTATTTCCGAGCCTCGTCTCGAGTGCCTCGTTTCTGTACAGCAGCCGGTAATTGTCGTCGACCGCATATGCCCACGAACGCATCGGATCGAGAATATTGCGGATCATCTCCATCTCCTTCGTGGACAGTATCGGATTAACCGATGTATCGAGCCTCTCCATATCGCTCGTATATAAAACGTAATTGTCCTTGCCGCCGTTCTTGGCATCGTTAAGAGCCGAAAGCGCCCTGGCCATCAGGCGGTCGCGCGTTGCCTCCTTGCCGTGCATCGCAGCGATACCGATACTGACGGTAACAAATCCGTTGTTCTCAAAATCGCTCCATACATCCTTAACCGTCTGCCTTATGTACGCGGCCCGCTCCAGGAGTATGTTGGTGGATCTGACACCCTTCATCATGATCCCGAACCGGTCAACGTCAATACGTCCTATAACATCCGATCCGCGAAAAGCGCGCCGAAGGATCCGTCCGATCTCTATCAGTGCCCCGTCGGCGTTGACCTCATTGTACATGTCGGCCCAGGAGGCAAAATCATCAAGATCCACGATCATCATGTTCGGCATGACATCAGCGGGCATCTCTTCGAGATACGCATCAACCTCGATACCGAAAGCATCCGCAGCCAGAAGCTTTGTGAGCGGATCGTGCGCCAGGGATTTTTCCTCCTCCTGATGCTTTGTCTCATCGTCAACGTAAGCAAGGGTTCCGTATACGCTCGTAACCCTGTCGTTATCATCGGTCTCAAGGCGTCCCTTCAGCTGATACCAGCAGTATTCACCGGCAAAATCGAGAAAACGTATGTATTCCATACGTACCTTGTCATTATTGTCGCTAAGGGTAAAAAACGAAATGGCCTTTTCAATGTCGCCATCATATATCTTCCCCAGATATCCCATTTTTTCGACGAAAGCCGACAGTCTGACCGGGATGGGGATATATTTTTTGATATTGTCCGAAAAGGTGATGACATCATCAACAGCATTGTACTCAAATACAATGGTGTCGTTAAGGTCTATCGCATTTTGGAACAGATTTTCGCTGAAACGGTGCATTTTCTCTCCCGAGAACATATTTTTACGTATGAATAATTATACTAAATCCGTCAAAAATATGCTACTGTTTTTTGGTTGTCTTTATTGATATAATAACGTTTATGAGTTTGATATCACTGACATTTATTATATTCATGACAGTGCTTCTTATGCTGTACTATCTCGTGCCCGAAAAAGCGCAGTGGGGCGTCCTGCTCGTCTTTTCACTTATCTTCTATATGTGGGCGCATCCTTTGAATGTTGTTTTCATAGCCGCATCCACCGTATGCACCTGGGTCCTGATGAGACAGCCGACAAAGATCCGGTGGATCATGACTCTTGTCATCAATCTTGCGATACTCGTTTTCTTCCGTTACGGAGTTCATTTCGGCCTTCACGATCTTATCATTCCGCTCGGTATATCCTTCTATACATTCATGACGCTCGGTTACGCACATGACTGTTATTCGAAAAAGACAGACAGTGAGCAAAACCTTCTGCACTACGCACTCTTTATCACGTACTTCCCTCAGATCACCGAGGGTCCCATCGGAACATACCGGGATATGAAGGAGCGGCTGATCACCTATCATCCGTTCGATCTTAACAACATCAAATACGGCGGCTACCGGATCATCAAGGGGCTGTTCAAAAAGCTCGTCATCGCCGGGAGGCTTACGTATTATGTTGATACGGTATTTTCCTCCGTATCCTCATATAACGGCCTTACGCTGATCATCGCAGTATTCTTTTATGCCGTTGAACTGTATGCCGATTTTTCCGGCTATATGGACATTGCATGCGGCATATCGCAGCTTCTCGGCATAAAACTGACCGAGAACTTCATGCGTCCGTATTTCTCGCGTAATATTCAGGAATACTGGAGGCGCTGGCACATATCGCTGAATGAATGGTTCAAGGAACACCTGATGCTGCCGGCTGTAACTTCGAACTGGAACAGAAGCGTATCAAAGGTCATGTACCGTATCTTTCCGAAAGCAAAAAAGGGCACGATCCGCACGATCTTTCCGCTGATCATCGTCTGGATCGTAACCGGCATATGGCACGGTGCAGAGGCCGTGTACCTTTGCTGGGGCGTATACTTTGCCATAGTCATGCTCATCTCGTTCACAACGATGAACTTTTTTAAAAATCTCAAGCCGAAGATCGGATGGAATGACAAAAACATCTTTATAATCATCTTCCAGACAGTGCGCACGTTTGTCATCGTACTGCTCGGCGAAGTGATGTTCCGCGCCCACACGATGGGCGATGCCTTTACCGTTTACAAAAAGATCTTCACCGACACGAGGATAAATACCGCCTCCGTATCCGCTTCTCTTGTTCCGTTCGGAAACGGGAATCAGGCTCTGGCAAGCGTTATACTGCTTATCGTATTTATCGGCGGACTGTTTACGGTTGAGCTGTTAAAAGAGATACGAACGGATGCGTTTACGAAACACCGATATCTGTATGCGCTTATCATGCTCGTATGTATGGCGCTGTTTGGTGTCATGGGGCAGTCAAACTTTATGTACCAGCAGTTTTAAATAACAAAACACGAAATGAAAAAGATAATCATCACTCTTACAACCGCATTACTCATTACCGCATCACTGGTGATATGCAAAAACGTATTCTCATGCCGTATCCCCATAGGAAACCGCGGCATCAAAAACGCAATCGACTCCGGGGATCTGGATGTACTGTTCATCGGCTCATCGACATTCCGGAGCAATCTTGACATCGGTATTCTCGATAAAAGATTCGACGGCAGGGATTACATTCTCGCCTACGGCGGAAACCAGCTCGCAGCCGTTCCGGTAGAATATGATGAGATAGCCGCCAGGTCGGATAATAAGTATGGTATTATGGTGTTCGAGCTCGACCCTCTGATGCTCACGGAAGATGTTAAGCTTTCGGATTCGAGGATAATCTTCGACCTTTCCTGGCAGGGAAAGCTTGCGCTGTGGGATCAGCTCGCAAGATCCCAAAATACCGGTTTTTCAGTGTTTTGGGAATACTTTGTAACATCCGGATTTGACGATCTGGCAACATATCCTCTTACCGAACCGTTCTATGCCACACGTTATGAAAAGGGTGCAAAAAATGAAGATACACCTTCATCAGGCAGGGATTTTCTCGAGAACGAAAAGTTTGACATAAGCGATGCCGCAATCAACCCTGTCCAGGAAGATGCCGCCCGCCTCCTGATAAGAAAATGCCGCGAAAGAGGCCAGCGTTTTGTCTTTCTTGAAAGCCCGCACTACTACAGACTGTCCGATGATCCCGTCTATAAAAAATATCTGGAATACTACATCGGTCTGCTCGATGAAGAAGGCGCCGGTTACATACTCGCCTCGGATATCGATTTTGATAATAAAAACCCCGACTTTTTTGAAGACATGGGACACATGTCACAAAAAGGCCGGAGCGCATTTACCGAAAAGCTGATCGAAAGATTACAGTAAAGACTGTATCATATCGTATATCGCCTTCGCACTGTTAAAATTAGCGGGGATTATCTGCGTTGCGGGGATCGCAACATCGTATTCCTCGTCTATGGCACTTATGATCTGAATGATATCAAACGACGTGAGAATCTTGTCATCGGTCCCTTACGTCTTTTAAAAGTTCGAGAAGCTCTTCCATTTTGTTTCCTCCGTTATATGCGTGATCCTAACCTTCCGATCCGGTATTAAGTCTCCATGTGTTTACGGTATCGCGTACAAGCTTTGTCTGTCCGTTATTATACATCACAATCTTCGGCATGTCTCGTCCGAGGAAAAGGTATATGCCCTCGGTCACCGAATACGCGCCTATATCCGCAAATATCAGAAGATCTCCTGTTTCGGCATTTGCAAGCTTCAGATCGCGGACCAGCACATCAGCCGTTGTACAAAGCGATCCGCAGAGCGTATATCCCTCCTGCGCGTTTTCGTCACGCGGTACGACAGCGCCTTTGGATACATGCGTTATCCTCGGTATCTTCAGTCCCATCATCTGCCCGTAATAGTTCACGTGATTGATACCGCCGTCGATTATACACCAGTTATGGTCATCCGCTCTTTTGATATCGCATATGCGGGTCAGATAATATCCGCAGCTGCTGGCAAGAAAACGGCCCATCTCAACGGTAACGTCATGATCTTTTGCGATATTTTGTATATTTTCGGCAAGCCCTCTTGCCGGCTCGAGCGTATCGCCTGCCTCACCTTCAAAATAGGGATAGGCAAATCCGGGACCGTATTCAAGCCACGGCAAACTGATATCGTAGGATTTTTCCAGACGGCCGATAGTCTCTTTTAGCATGTTAAGCTCTTCCTTCTGTCTTTTGAGCTTCGTCCGCTGCGTTCCGGCAAAATAGTGGATCCCTGTTATCTCAACGTTTTTATTCTCCTGCCTTATCCTAAGGATATGCTCTATATCCTCAACCGACATCCCGAACTGGCTCTTGGAATTGAGCCTTAATATGACCTTTACGCTCTTTTGACATGCATCGGCTGATCTGCATATGATCTCATACTGGCGCACCGATTCCGCGGTAAGTATGCCGGCCCCGTATTTTACGGCCTCTGTCGTATCTTCGATCTCCTTGTGCACGCCGGAGTAAATGATCATTTTTCCGGGAACGGAAAGCATCCTGCATATCTCAAGTTCGCCCGGGCTGCACACCTCAAAACTGTCGACGACACCGGTGAGCGCACTTATCAGGAAAGGATTTGCCTTGATCGAATAGCAAAGGTTTACCCTGCACCCTTTTCCTCCGTCATTTAATATGTCGCGTATCTTTTTTGCGCGCTCTACAGCCTCCTGCTCATCGAAAACATATGTCGGTGTATCATATTCGTTTGCTGCTTTTATAAGTTCGTCAACTTTTATCATTTCATTTCCTCAAGAGCATGCCTGTCGATCTTTCCGTTCTTGTTCATCGGGAACGATTCAAGTTTTACGGTCTTACCCGGCATCATAAACGGCGGAAGTGCATCGCCGAGCATTTTTCCAACATCGTCCTTTTCGGTCTGCCCCGTGTAGAACAATATGATCTTCTTCTTTTTCATATCATATATCGCACAGGCTCTGTCAACGCCGTCGCATGACATTGCCGAAGCCTCGATATCACCGAGTTCTATCCTCTGTCCCATATGCTTGATCTGGAAATCTTTGCGTGATGTATAGATAAGATTTCCGTCTTCGCCGATCATTCCAAGATCCCCTGTCCTGTACATGATCTCACGCGTGGCGGTATTAAGCGGATTGGGGCAGAATGCCGCTGCGGTTTTTTCGGGATCCTTGTAATAACCGAGTGCAAGGCATGTTCCGGCTACGCAGATCTCACCCTCTTTTCCGGTTTCGGTCACCTGACGGTCATCCTCATCAAGCAGAAAAACCTTCTCATTCGGAAACGGTATCCCTATCGGAATGATCTCGTCCTTTTCAAACTCACGGTCAAGTATGTAATATGTGCAGTTGCACGTTATCTCCGTAGGCCCGTACAGATTGACGAACATCGCGTCCGGAAGGTACGTCTGCCATTTTTTCAGCTGCTTTACCGGCATTATCTCACCGGAAAACATCACGCGCCTGATACCCGACGGCGTCTTATACTCAAAGCCGTTCATTATCGACACAAAGCACATGGCCGACACGGCCCATATGAGCGTCGTCGCACGGCTTTCGCACAGATAATCCATAAGAACGGTCGGATTGGAAAAATACTCCCTCGGAATGAGCCATACGCTCGCTCCGACCGCCAGTCCCGAGTAAAAATCCTTGACCGATACATCAAAATCAAACGGTGCCTGGTTTGCGATCACGTCCGTCTCGTCTATCCCGAAGATCCCCGTAAGCTGTGTGATAAAATCGATCACCGATCTGTGAGATACGGCCACTCCCTTTGGAACTCCCGTACTTCCGCTCGTAAAGTTCACATACAGTATCTGTGTATCGTAAAAATCCCTGCGTGCCTTTGCAAGCAGCGCTTCATCCTCTTTTTCCTCTTTAGCCTTTTCGATCAGCTCATCGACGGTAACGATCTTACAGCGTCCTTTATATATCCCCCTGATCTGCTCCAGATTTTCTTCGTCGGTAACGATAACGAAAGGATCGAGTCGGTCAAGCATTGCCTGAGTTCTGCCGGGTGTCTGTCTGATATCTATAAAACTGTAAAAAGCGTTGGCATAAACCGCACCGAGCATCACAGCCGCCGCCTTTACGCTCTTTTCCGTATAAAATGTGACCGCACTTCCCGGGAGGATTCCGCGTCTTAAAAAATACGATCCGGCAAGTCTTGCGCGGCTTTGCAGTTCGGAATATGAGATCTTACCGTCGGGATCCGCGAACGCGGTTTTGTCCGGAAACCTTTTTGCACTTCTCTCAAGATATTCGATCACATTTATCATATGCTATCCTTCCTGCGGCAAACCAGAAAACCGGTGCGCATATCTGAAATGCGAGCATGTTTGAACCTATCGACTGAAGTATTCCTATGGCCAGTATCCCGACCTCGACATAATGCTCCCTGATGTTTTTTACACCCTTCGAGAGCAGAAGATACATCAGATATACCCATAGGGAAAATCCGAATATCCCGTTCTCGCAGTACATTTTTACGAGTCCTCCGTCCGCTATGACATGAGCCCCTTCAATGCCAAGCGCACGATGGCCGTTTGCTCCGAGGCCGTTTCCCGTCCAGAAACTGTACATGTTGTTCACGGCAGCGACCCACTGTTCACTGCGCTCGGATACCGCGCCCGGAAGCGAGATTATCCTGTACCAGAACTTCAGTATGTAATCAAAGTTTATGATGCTTATTGCACCAAGAGCGATCACCACGATCAATATCTCATATCTGAGATACTTTTTCGGGATCACATGAAGCTGGAAAAACAGAAGATAGTTAACATACAGTATGACAAGGATGGCGGCTACAAGTCCGCTTCTCTGATTTGCCAGTATCGCAAAAAGAAGGCATGCTGCTATCGAGACAACGGCATATACAATATTTCCCGGACCCTTTCGTGATGCTCTCCCGTCATCATCAGCCTCCGGGCCCCGGGCATTTTTTTCATCGTTTCCGAGAAAATATGCTCCAACGAGCATTCCCGCCACCATCAAAAAGCTAAGGCATGTGCTTCCGACAACGGAGTTCATGCGTACGCGCATCGTCGCCGCATCCGCCTTTGATATGTAGCTCCAGTCATACGACCATGTGATATAAAACTGCGGAGCCCATATATAAAGGAGCAGTCCCAAACCACCGAGTATGAGCATGGACAGAATGTAGGAGCGATACCATTTCGCGGGAGAATCCCCCGCGCTCTTTCCCGCAAAATAGAATACCATCGGAAGGGTTGAAGATACGAACTCATTTGCAAAGACCGAAAAAGGATAACCTCCCAAAAGCAGCCATATGACCGATATGACCTGATATGAAAAAAAAGCAAGGGCCATCACATCCGCAATGCCCGTAAGCCTTACCTGCTTTTCGATAAAGAGCTGTGCGATAACGGCCGCCATCAGAACAGCTCCGATAACGCCCGGTCTTGCCTGAGCAAAAAGGAGCGTTGCAAAATAAGCGATCACCACAAGCGGATAGTACAGCTCTGAGATTTTCAATCCTTTTAAATATTTCATATCACTTCAGGAATTTCGCAAACACGTGGTTTCCGTAATCAAGTCCGAGATCCGTAAGCGACAGGCTGCTCGCACCTTCGTACACAAGTCCCTGCGCAGCAAGATCATCTATAACATCGGCATAAATGCTTCGGACGCTGACGCCGAATTCATTCTCGAAAGCCTGTGTATCCACTCCGTCCATAAGACGCAGTCCGAGATACATCGCCTCTTCTATCATCTCCTGGCGCGTAAGTACGGAGCTCTCCTCCCGCGTCATGGGATTTTGCAGATACGTCTCAAGGCTGGTTGTATTGCGGCACCGCTCGAATCCTCCCGCACCGGGAAGGTATGAGCTCGCACCCAGTCCCATTCCGAGATATCTGTTCCTTCTCCAGTAGCCGGTATTGTGTCTGCTCTCAAATCCGGGCTTGGCGAAATTTGATATCTCATAATGCCGGTAGCCCTTTGCCTTTAACATATCAACGGTCAGCCAGTACAGTTTTCTCTCCGTCTCCTCGCCGACAACCGGACCTTCGATATCGCCGAACTGCTCATAAAACGGTGTTCCATGTTCTATCGAAAGACTGTATGTGCTTATGTGCTCCGGATCGAGATCTATGACTTTGTTCAGTGTTGCCTCGAGCATCTGCTCGGTCTGTCCGGGAATGGCCGTCATTATATCAACGTTGATGTTTTTGATCCCGGCATCTCTTGCATTTATGAAACACTCAAGAAAATCGTCGTACGTATGTATCCTGCCGAGCATCTCAAGTTCGCTTTGATGGGTTGACTGCATGCCTATCGAAAGTCTGTTAAAACCCATCCCCCGCAAGAAGTGCAGTTTGTCTCTGTCTGCACTCTTCGGATTGACCTCGATCGTGATCTCGGCGTCATCCGCAACGGAGTATTCCTGGGTAACGGTCGCGTAAATATCTCCGAGCTGTTTTGCGGACAATATGCTCGGGGTACCGCCTCCGAAGTATATGCTCGTGATCTTTTCATTCCTTCCGACACTCGAAGAACGTCCCCTGATCTCATGCATCAGGGCATTGACGTACATCTCCTGTACCTGTGCATCAGCAGGGCCGGAGAGAAAATCACAGTAATTGCATTTCCGGGCACAGAACGGAATATGTATGTATATCTGCATTTTAATCCTCTGACAGTTTCAGTACACTCATGAAAGCTTTCTGCGGTATCTCAACGTTTCCGATCTGGCGCATACGTTTTTTACCCTCTTTCTGCTTTTCAAGAAGTTTCTTCTTACGGGTGATATCACCGCCGTAACACTTTGCAAGCACATCTTTGCGCATTGCCTTTACGGTCTCCCTGGCGATGATCTTGCCGCCCACGGCGGCCTGGATCGGGATCTCGAATAAGTGCCTCGGGATCTCATCCTTAAGCTTTTCGCACATCTTCCTGCCGCGTTCATATGCACTGTCTGCGTGAACTATGAACGAAAGGGCATCGACCTCTTCACGGTTGACGAGGATATCGAGCTTGACAAGTTTGGAAGGCTCATAGCCCTTTAATTCATAATCAAACGATGCATATCCGCGCGAGCGGGATTTTAACGCATCAAAGAAATCGTATATGATCTCGTTAAGAGGAAGCTCGTACTTAAGGAGTGCACGGCTCTCCTCGATATATTCCATTGACAGATAGCGTCCGCGCCTTGTCTGGCACAGATCCATGATCGGGCCGACAAAATCTTTCGTGACCATTATCTCCGCAGACACTATAGGCTCTTCCATATGCTCGATCTCCGAAGGATCAGGCAGGTTCGTCGGATTCGTAAGATCGATCACTTCACCGTTTGTCTTGTATACCTTATATACAACAGAAGGAGCTGTAGTGACCAGATCGAGATTGTACTCCCTCTCAAGCCGCTCCTGTATTATCTCAAGATGCAAAAGACCCAGGAATCCGCATCGGAAACCGAATCCGAGCGCTATGCTCGTCTCGGGTTCATAGTTCAGCGATGCGTCGTTAAGCTGGAGCTTTTCAAGCGCATCACGAAGATCCGGATATCTGGCTCCGTCGGAAGGATACACTCCGCAGAAAACCATGGACTGTACCTTCTTGTATCCGGGAAGCGCCATATCACACGGCATCTCATCATCGGTGATCGTATCACCGACCATCGTATCCCTGACATTTTTGATCGATGCGGTAAGATAACCTACCATACCGGCAGTCAGTTCGTCACACGGAATGAACTGCCCTGCGCCGAACGTTCCGACCTCTACGACCTCCGCCGTCGCTCCTGTCGCCATCATGCGCACTTTTGTGCCGCGCGTCACTCTTCCGTCCATCATCCTGAAAAATACGATGACGCCTTTGTACGGATCGTATATCGAATCAAAGATCAGCGCTTTGAGCGGTTTTTCTGCATCCCCCGAAGGCGCGGGGATCTTGTTGACTACGGCTTCAAGAACGTCATCGATCCCTATACCGAGCTTCGCAGAGATCCTCGGAGCATCCATGGCCTCGATACCGATAACATCCTCGATCTCATGTATGACCCTTTCCGGTTCGGCCGAAGGAAGATCTATTTTATTGATAACGGGAAATACATCCAGATCGTGGTCGAGAGCAAGATAAACGTTTGCAAGCGTCTGTGCTTCGATACCCTGCGCAGCATCGACTACAAGAATGGCACCGTCGCATGCCGCAAGAGATCTTGAAACCTCATAGTTAAAATCAACATGCCCCGGTGTATCGATGAGATTGAACGTATACTCCTGACCGTCCTTTGCCTTGTATATCGTGCGGACGGCCTGCGATTTTATCGTGATGCCTCTCTCTCTTTCAAGGTCCATGTTGTCAAGGACCTGCTCCTGCATCTCACGCGAAGTAAGCAGACCGGTTTTTTCTATGATACGGTCTGCAAGAGTGGATTTACCATGATCGATATGTGCGATAATGCAGAAATTACGAATATGATTCTGATCCATTTGCATTTATAAAGCAAAAAGGAAATACCTACATGACGGTATAGGCATCTCCTTTAAGTACTATAGTATAATTTGACAATTAAGCCATTTTATTCACAGCAGCAGCCAGACGTGAAATCTTTCTTGATACTGTATTCTTGTGGTAGATACCCTTTGAACAAGCTCTGTTAAGTTCGCCGGTTGCAACTCTTAATGCTTCAGCCGCTGCATCCTTGTCACCTGCTTCGATAGTCTGGTATACCTTCTTAACATATGTCTTAACCCTGGACCTTACGGCTTTATTGCGCTCTGTCCTGGCGTTGATAACAAGAATTCTCTTCTTTGCAGATTTAATGTTTGCCACGATAACACCTCCTGTCTGACAAATATCTTATGATGCTCATAAAGACGAGACACGAAAAGTCTTTACGAACATACTCGTACATTTTATGCGTATTGTCTGTTTATGTCAATAGACTTTTACCGTTTTTTTTGCGTAAATATCATTCCTCGGTGATCATGTTGACCGGTTCGAGTACCTTTATGCGCCGTCCGAGGAATGCGGCCGTAGACATCGCTATCGTTATGATGATCATCGCGGTCAGTGCATATGATGACGGAAGGACCGTAAATATCGCTTTTCTGAACCCGAATATCGCAAATGCGGACTTCATCAGATTTGCCCCGGATACCGGCGATACGATAAGTCCTATCGTTACTCCGATGAGTATCGACGGCATATTTGAAAGCATGATTTGCCGGATAAGCTGCCCCGAAGTAAATCCGAGCGCCTTTGATACGCCGAGATTTCTCCACTCGCGCGTTATCTGTGCGCGCACGATCAACGACTCGACAAATGCAACGATCAGTACGGTCAGTGCCGCGATAAACAGGGCAACCGCCTTCATGCCCGCCGATACGACGCCTGTCGTACTTCTGGCAGCTTCGATATAATCGGTAACTTCAACATCGGGATACTCATCCTCAAATTCCTGCTTGAACTCATCAAATGTTTTTCCCTTTTTCAGATTGATCCAGATGCTGTATTCGTCAACGGGAGGTGCAACACGCCCGTATCCTTCCGTTGTGATGTATGCCATCATTCCCATATTGTTCATCGTCTGGCATATTCCGCAGACCCGGAAGCTCTCCTCCTTGCCGCTGTTTTTGATCGTGACCTTATCACCGAATCCGGCGCCAAGCGTATCCGCGGCGGCACTTGCAAGCATTATTTCGTCAGGGCTTTGCGGCCAGCCGCCTTCAAGGATGGCGCCTCCCTTAATATGCGATGTATCGGTAAACGCTCTTGTCGTTATGCTCGAGATCCTCTTTCCGACAGTATAGTTAAACGCATACCATGTGTCAGCATACACGGAATCAACGCTGCTCATGGCTTCGATATTTTTCATCATTGTTTCATTTCCGTCAACAACGGCATCGCATTGAAACATTCCCGCCATGTTAAGAAGTGCGGCATCATCCCTTGTATATGAATCGACCATTCCGAATCCGACGACCGTCGAGATCGTAAGTATCATCATGATAAATATGATACCGAGCTTGGCGGAAAACTTTCCGAATGTATCCTTGCAGGCAAGCGTTAACGGTATGGGAAGCGGCGAATGTTCAAATGCAAATGTGTTATGCCTTACGGATGTTACGGTATTTCCGCCATGCAGTGCCGAAAGAACCGTTGTTTTGGAATACTCTCTTCCCAGCACGAGAGTAAGAGCAATTACGATCAGGCATATCCCGGCAAATACGGATACCGCGACAACAATGTCCACGCTTTGGTTCCAGCTAAGCCCCAGGGTTGCAAGTATTATCGCACCGGCCGGATCGAGCAGGAGCGCACCTGCTATAAGACCCGCGATACATCCGAGGCTTGCAACGAGCAGGAGCTGCATTAGCAGGATCATCACAAGCTCTCTTACCGTATAACCGGAAGCCTCCATTATTCCCGTATTCTTCATATTCAGCATAATGAAATTCTTAACGGAAAAATGTATTATCACCATCGCGATCACAAACATTATCACGGCAAATACAAGAACTATCGCTATAAACAGCATCGGCAGTATGAGCGATGCCGTCTTCATCAGATCGGCCGGAAGAAAGTTAAGGCTTGACAAAGAATACTCCGGATGCGCCTTACAGTATGCTATATACCAGTCATTGAACTCATTGAACAGATCATCCGCAAATGCATTTCCGTCCTTACCCGAGTTTTTTGCGCTCTTTGTCAGATTTGTCTTGATAAGTTTACATGGAAATGCTTTTGTTTTGTTCTCAAATTCCATGTCGTTATACATTTTTTCCGATATGTATATAAGATAAGTTCCCATGTTCATCGGGGAACAGAATATATTATCCTCATTGTAACCGGCGACCTTTATGCGGTATATGTTGTCGCCGATCTTTATCTCCATCGTATCGCCGATCCTGTATGAAGGCGAGAGCGATACGGGGATCACTGCCTGATTGCCGTGAAGCCTGCCTGTTTGCGCCGAACACATCTGTATCTTTCTGTCATCTTCGTATGATGCAAAGTGAAACGAGTATTCCGTCCAGTTCTTCTCGCCCTTGTGACGGTATTTGGCATTGGTGTTCAGATATTTTGTGGCTTCGTAACCGGTCATGTCAGGATTGCCCTTTATGATCTCGGCAAGCTTTGTTTCGGCACGCTCGTCCGCCGAAATGAGAACCAGTATATCCGCAGCCCTGATGCTTTTCATGTTCGTATCGACGACCCTGCCGGTCCCGACCAGAAAAGAAGCACTGATGAATATCAGTGCCGATGCGATAAGCGTCAGAATGAAGAACGTGAACATATCGCCTTTCTGCTTTTTTATGTTGTTTTTTGCCATGAAAAAAAACCGGTACATACTACCACCCGCAATCCATCAGGAAATCCTTGAGTTTTTTGTGGCGCTGTTTTGCCTCATCGATCTTCGGATTGGACTCGTCCTTATAGTTTCCGACATAAGGTCCCAGATCAAGTTCATCGGAAATGACACCGTCCGCAAGATATATTATGCGGTTTCCCCTCTCGGCGGCCGCAAGTGTATGCGTGACCATCACTATGCTCTGGCCTTCCGCATTCAGATCCGACATGATATTCAGAACATTCTCCGTGTTTTGCGAATTAAGGGCTCCCGTCGGTTCATCGGCAAACAATACTTCGGGGCTGTTGATAACTCCGCGGACAACGGCAACCCTCTGCTGCATTCCGCCCGACATCTGCGTCGGAAACTTGTCCCAGTCACCCTCGGTTATCTCAACACGCTCAAGCAGCTCCTTTGCCTTTGCGGCAAGCTCCCTGCGGTTCGAATGCTTCAAAAGTCCGACGACCATAACGTTATCAAGTGCGCTCATGCTGTCATTTAAGTAGTTCTGCTGGAACACGAACCCGACATGATCCCGTCGGAATCTTGCAAGCTGATCGTTATTAAACCCGGTGATCTTTGTAGTCTCCTCATCCGCTGTTTCATATTCGATCGCTCCCATGCTCGGGCGGTCCATTCCGGAAAGTGCATACAGCAGCGTACTCTTTCCCGAACCGGAGTTGCCCATTATCACGGTAAAATCGCCCTTGTAGATCTCCATATCAAGATCCTTTAATACCTGCTGTTCAACGCCTCCGGTCGTAAATGATTTACACAGATCCTTTGTGTGGATTATCCTCTTTTTTTCCGAAACGGTATTTTCCAATCTACTTAACCTTTACTTTCTGTCCGTCGGTAAGCTCGCTCTCATCATCCCATCCTATGATCTCGCCTGCCGAAAGGCCCTCCGTTATCTCAGTCATCTCATCGTTTGAAACACCTGTTACGATATTTCTCTTAAATGCCCGGTCTTCGTTTATGACAAAAACATAATCACCATCGTCATCCGAACAGACGGCATCGGTCGGAACAAGCAGTGCATATGCGAGCATTGCGGTCCTTATATATGCCTTGGCTTCAATCCCGAGTATGATCGAATCATCGGGTTTTAATATCTCAAGTTCAACTCTGATACCGGGAGTTGCGCCGTCATCGCTCGTCTTCTTCTCTATCCTTGAAACGCGGCACTCATAATCCTTGTTCTTGATGTGCGCGGTCGCGCTCTGGCCTTCCTCGATATTTATGATGTCGTATTTATTGACGTAACATACAACTGCGGTATCTGCCACCGACTCGATGGTTATAAGCTCGGCCCCCTCCGATACGCTGCATCCTTCCGATACCGATATCTTCGTTACGACCCCGTCAAGATCGGCCCTTATCCCATCAGACGCAGCCTCAAGGTCGCTCGTCCTTTTCCCGTTTACGATCTCATCGGCGGCTTTTTCGGCCTCAAGCCGGTCCTTAGCGCCCTGCGTCTGAAGGCTGAGCTGTGTCTGTGCCTTCTGGCTTTCCATGACCGACTTTTTTTCCTTATACGTGGTCATGAGATAATTGAGAAACTGCAGCTCGTCCTGTTTTTTTATGATCTCGGGATCGTATTGCTGATCGTGTGCATTCTGCGCGATCTGTTTTTCGATATTTGAGCGCGCCTTCTCCACCTCATACGGATCATCTCCCTCGCCTGTCGTACAGCCCGCAAGATCAGCCTTAAGGCAGGCACCCTGCTGAGACAGTTCGGTCCTTCTCTTATCAAGCGCCTGCTGCGTCATGATCATAACTGCCTCAGTCGTCTGTATCTGCTGTTCAAGCTCCGGAAGAGTATTCTTTGCCTCTCCGTACAGTCCGGCGACACGTGATCCGTACTGTTTCGAATCATCGTATAATCCCTGATCGGCTGCCGCATCAAGTTCGGCGAGCATCTGCTCCATCGATATCTTTTCCATATCATATGAGATCAGCAGATCGCCTTTTTTAACAAGATCCCCTTCTCTTACATGGACCGTTGCTATGCTTCCGGCAATGTTCGAATAGTACTTTTTTTCATTAAGGCTCTCAACCTTTCCGTTAAGCTCAAGCTCGCAGTCAAGCTGCCCGTTTGATACCGTTGCTGTTTGTATCGCTGCCGCCGCAGATGCATTTACCGACACAAATCCTACCGCAGCGGCAAGAGCCGCACATGTTCCGATCAACAGTTTCTTGTGTTTCATAATCTCCTCAGTTTCCTTTTCACTTGGTAAATTCTATCTCGATATTTCCGGTCGTGATCTCGACATCAAGTTTTTTACTGCCGCCCTTCGAGTCGGAAAGGTTACAGTCACCCGTTGTCACTTCGGTTTTTATGCTGTAATCGTCTTTGCTTCCCTCTATCGTTCCCTCAATGCTGCCTGTAGTATTCTCGAGCTTGATATCGCCTCCGGACTTCAGGTTTTCAAACACTATCTCACCGGTTGTGTTCTCGACCTTGATATCACCGAGACTCCTTACATTTTCAAGTTTGATGCTTCCCGTCGTATTATCCATTTTGATATCCGATGCAGTCACATCCTTAGCTTCTATCTCTCCGGATGTAAGATCCACCTCAAGTTCTCCCTTGTAATCCTTCGGGATCGTGACCGTTATATCCCTGCGGGAAAAATCGATGTTAAACAGCTTAAATGAATTCCTGCTTTTTTTCTCAAATTTAAGCTTTCCGTTTTCCTCTTTGATCACGTATTCCGGCTTATCGGGATCATCGTAATACTCGATAAGCACCCTGTCCGTATCGTCCGACTGCAGGATCACGGTATTGGCTGTCTCATCTATACTGACCTCTTTTATACCGGTGCTGCTCTCATAGTCCATCTGTACGTATTCGTTCCCACGCGAATTGTATCCGGTCCATTTTCCTCCGACGAGCAAATAGGACAGAAGGCATAACAGAACACCCGCACCTACCGATATCAATGCTATCGTTGTCATCTTACTCATTTTCCTGGTCTCCTATCTTTCATCATTTGACAAATAAACTCTTTATACCTCTGAATATCATCTTTATAAGATCGATCATCCATTTTGTGATCGCCACTATCGGTTTCCACAACAGGATCGCAAGTCCTCCGAGGATCCCGGCTGAACCCAAAAGTGCAAGGGCCGTTGCGAACGGGATATGTCCCATGACAAATGTTGCGCACCCGAGAAGCGATACCACGGCTCCGACCGCAAATGAAAGCTCCACTGCATAGATCGATATGACTATGGCCCAAAGCGAAACATATAAGCTGAAGATGATCGCTGTAAAAGCGATAAGCAGCGGTAACCAGATCGGAAATCCAACGATCGCAAGTACTACAAATAATGTTCCGTGTCCGCTTGTGCTGGCCTCTTTATGCTTTTCCTTGACCCTGTCCGCCACAAGTGTTGCAAGCGGCTTGTCGAGCTTGGCTCCTCTTACGATCGAATCGGTATCTTCCATTGCAGCTACCGCATCTTCTTCACTCATTCCGTCTTCGATACGGTCTGCGATCGCTTCGTCATAAAATTCGATCATCGAATCGACACCCGGGATATTATTTTCGGTAAGCTTATCCTTAAGCTCGTTTAAATATTCTTCTCTACTCATCCTTCTTCTCCCTCGCCTCTGTGATATAACGGTAAATCTTTACTATCTCTTCCCATTCCTTTAAAAGTTCCGTGATATGATCGCATCCCTTATCGGTGATCTTGTAATACTTTCGAAGTCTCCCGTTATGTTCCTGTGAAAAAACCGTGAGCATCTGTCCGCCCTCAAGTCTTTTCAGTATGGGATACAGAGTCGATTCCGTGATCGGAATGAATTCGTTTATATCCTTGACCATCTGGTATCCGTACGATTCTCCTCTTTCAAGGACCGCCAGGACGCACGCATCAAGGATTCCGCGTCTGAATTGTGATTCCATCCTTTCCTCTCCTTTCCGGTTACTACGTTACCCATAATACCCTCCTACACGTGATACTATATATCGCATAGTATAATGTGTCAAGTGGTATTTTTATTAAAATCTTTTTTGATGGAATCCTTACAACAGTACGGAGTATACTGTCTGTGTATTAATGCATCCTTGAGAAAAGATTAAAAAAAGATTAAGATATCCGGGCGATCGAGTAGGAGGCGGTCAGTGACCGCCGACCTCTCACACCACCGTACGTACCGTTCGGTATACGGCGGTTCAATCAACTTAACAAGTAACACACCTTACGGTGTAGTAGTCCAGCATAGAGATTAGTCCAAAATCGGCTAATCTCTTGTTGCTTATTGCCTTCTGTACCCATCCGTTATGGGCAAGCCGCGCATAGCGGTCACCGCAGTATGCTACAATATCCCCGGCATATTCATCTACGATCAGCCTGTTCTTATCCTTTGGATTCTTCATATATCCATAGGGAGCATAAGAACCCACATACTCACCCTTGCGACGCTTAACATCAAGGTTGGTCCGTATTTTCACGGATATATTCTTGCAATAGGTATCATTTATGAGGTTCTTAAATGGGATGATAAAGGAATCCGACGAGGGATCTCCGGTCAGGGTATCATATCCGTCATTGATTGCGATAAAACGAATGCCAAATGCCGGAAATATCTTCTCCAGATACCTGCCGCCCTCAATGTAATTCCTTGAAAATCGGCTAAGATCCTTGCAGACAATGGCATCAATGCGTTTTTCCCGCACTGCTTCTTCCATCCGTCTGAAATCAGGTCTGTTGAAGTCAACTCCGCTGTATCCGTCATCAACGAATGTCTCAACCAGTTCAAGGTCGCTGTGTTTTGCGATGTACTCCTCGCACATGGACTTCTGGCTTACTATGCTGTTACTCTCTGCCTTGTCTCCATCTTCTTTGGACAACCTTGCATAGATGGCTGTCCGGTAAACTCTTTCAGACATAAAAATACCTCCGTTTCTCTGCTGTTTGCTAAAATCTCAAACCAGAAAAACCGAGGCGCACGCCTACAGGATTCCGCACCAATATATCCGGCACGGTTCTGTAACTGTATTCACTATTTCTTTGACCGCCTTTAGGATAACATAACGCAAGCCCTTTTTCAATCTGATTTTTCAGATTCCGCTCAAATATGCATGGATGCAGTTCTCAATCGTCCGATCCGTATTGGCAAAGCTGATCTTCACCACCGTTTTACCGTCAAGATAGCAATATGGATTTCCTATCTGGGATATATAATCCTCTATCTTTTCCCGCTTGATCTTTATCCCCTGTTATTTCATCAGAACTCTCAAAATAGTCTTCATCCTCTAACACTTCATCCGAAATCTCTGCGTTCTCAATGTTTTTACTCATCAAAACCTGTAGGAAGCCATATATACCTCTCCTGACGTACTCCGCGGGTAGATAGCTTTCGCTATCACCTTTCATATCATCCATATCCTTCAATATTACCTTCTGAAAGATATTCCCCCATAGGATAGAAGTCATCATAATCCATTTGACCACGATCCTGTTTTCTTCTGTCCTCTGTTATTGTAACGACAGCTTTTAATCCAAGGTCATTATTTAAGATATACGTTTTCCCAACAGGATCAGATTCAGCGAGGAGTCCGCCATCATCCACACAATTATATCCTATGACATATGTACATCCTCCGGTATAGGTATGCGTCCAATGCTTGTCAGGTGCAATGATTCCCTCTGGAAGAGGCTCAAAATATTCCGTTGTAATGCGAAATGCTTCCATGAGCTTGAAAAACTGCGATTTATCATGAATCGAAGCCTCATTTTCAAAAACAAAAGCGGAGGAAGTCGCACCATACCCTCGAGCAGGTCGAATAGCAGCAAGCCAAAACTTATCCTCGTAATGGTCATCAAGATTATCATCTAAAAGCCACGGTTCCTCAATCAAACTGCACGGAGTACCATTTCCAGACCAAAGGGCGTAGTCGTCAAGAAAACGAAGCCAACTTTTTGAATTCAGGTTTGTTCTCAAACCGTTATTCCTAAGAAGGTCATAAAAATGCTCTATAAATGTACTATGCATCCAACTCCAACATTCATTATCGGTAAGCATACCACGCCTATAATTGCTGCCTGCTCTTTGAAATTTTTTTATGCTTCATCAACAGATAACTTTAAGCTATCATCTGTGAGTCTTTTTCTTTCATCCACTATATATTCTCCTAATAGCACGCCATACGACAATTCGGTTTTATTCCTCTTTTCGATTCCACGCTGACATTACCTTCTCAAACTCCTGCGGATAATTTGCTTTATAGAAAGCCATGCGCCAGTTTACTAATGCGTATGAAGCCATCATAGAGCGTGGGAAAAGATATTTGATCCGTTTACAGAATCCAACGTAATCATCGGACATACCACAGCCATGCATCGTCTTTTCCGCCGTTTCATCTACACCTTTTCCTCGACTTATGCTGTTCATTATAGTATATGATGTATGAATATCGCAGCCCTTACGGAGCAAAGTCTCCAAAATATCGTCACGACAGTATATCCCATGCCTCTTAGCTTCCAGTATGTTTTCTGCACTTATATCACCATTTCCATCAAAGAAATCGGTATGAGCAAGACCGAACATTCTGACCATATCTATAAAGCCTTGTGGATGTACTATACCAAATGCCTTCCAATCCGGCCCGTCAATAAGAAAACTATTCTTCTCGTCCGTATTATCAATGTCAAATAACTCACTTTCATGCATTGATATGGACTTAACCGGAACTCCTGTTGTAATTTCCATTTCATGGAGAACACCCAGCTCCGGCTTTGGAAGAACATCATACTTTTTCAAGTATTTTTCCATATCACGATAATGTCTCTCTGTAACCATGAGATGAATCCCATCATCCCGAACATCATTTCGCAGACCAGTTATATCACTTATCTCAACTTGTGCCGGGACAATAAAGATCCCACCAGGATGAACGCCCGTCTTCCTTGTCCCATCTTCAGCATTTACCGAAACGCCCGCACCTATTACATTGTCTTTGCCAAACATCTCTCTTAATGCGTCGATAACATCTTGAATAACCTCTGGAGAGAAATTCATAATAACATCTGGCTCACGTCTCATATCCGTTCCCATCGACATTTCGGACATTATATTCGCCCCATCACCAATGAGAAGTTTTCCGCATACAGGGCATTTTTTCTCCGGCAAATCATATCCCGTCACATAATCGTATTCACTCTTATTCTCTGATAATTCAAAATAATGACATGACGGGCACCGATAATGTGCCTCTAAAGGATTTATCTCTGTTATACCCGAGAAAAACGCAACCAATGATGAGCCTATTGTTCCCCGTGTTGTGATATGGCAGCCTTTGTACAACGAACAATCCGCCATTGCAGCAGCAATAATATAATGAGTGGCATGGTTACACTGAGATATAGCTAAAAGCTCTCTGTCCAATCTTACTTTAACAATATCCGGGAGATTCTCTCCATATAATCTTTTCGCCGATGCCATACACCTATCCCGAAGTTTCTTATCTGCTTCCTGAATCCGTGTTACATACATACCCACGTCTCCTCCTAATAAGATGCCGTCCTCTTATAAAAGCCATTATTTGCCCCCGGCATACCATTACTCAATGATACCGATATCCCATCATCCTCTAATTTGAAAATTTCGTATATGCCTGACTGGTATTCTATCTGAATCTCTTTCGTATCAGTGTCATTAAACGGCACAGTATACTCATTGTAAATAAATTCATCACCCGCTGCGCTCATTGTTGACATTCCAAAATAAATGGTGCCGTCCGAATAAGTATCGAACACCTCGATATAATTTCCATTTTCCAAAGCATAATATCCAGGCCACCCAGTATCTGCATTTGTATATTCATTGTCTGGTATAATCGTTTTATTATCTGCTGATGCATCGGATATTTCATCAACATCAAAAAGGGTTTGATGCCATCTATGATTACCATTTACATCCTCTACATAATGAGGTATGTCCATATCATCAAACGGACACTCAGAGTATTTATACGCATCATCTCGCAAACGATCCATAATTGTGCGAAGCGATTCAAATACTCTTTTTTCCACCCACATGGGACTACGATAATCCATCACATAGTTCTCACCCGCCACATAATCCGTTATATAGGTGTAGTTGCCATCATAAACAGACAGCCTGCTTTGTACAAGAATCCTACGTGACCCACTATTATACGTGCTTAGGTAGTCCGGCGTTATTACATTATCTAAAACGAATCTTACATTTCCGACATTATAATCGTAACAAATGGCAGTATTCCCATTGTCTTTGTAATAATAACCTTTTATAATGTCCGTCGCACCGCAGCTTTCTAAATAATGCTCATATTCAAATATATTCACATTATTCCCATCATAATCTTGCACAGGCCAGTAATTCTCATTATCAAGATTGCTATAATACTCATGAGACCGAACCATTCTATATATTTCTCTGGGTACCTCTATACAGCTGAACACAATAGCTAACGTCCCAACAATATAGAAAGTTTTTCTTAAGAATAAGCTATGTCTATGGCAGAATCCTTCTATTTTGGTTATAAGAATCCAATTACGTATTTTTTCACTAAAACCACTAATAACAATGCGTTTCATATCCGCCTTCATGGAGCAATTCTGTATTATCTACGAACAATAATTTCCGCTATATTCCGTCCTGTTCCATTAGCTGTCGCAATAGATGCATCATTGTATATTACTGTATCCCCTTCTGGAAAATACTTTTTATTATCCTCAACCTTTACTTGGTATCTGACTATAACCCAATCCCCCGGCTCATAATCCCCAAGGTTCATGCCTCCATTAAACAGATTGTCAGATGTCTTGTTTTCTCCAAAAACTGTTTCAAATGACGTTGACCCTTTTATATACACCAGTCCATCCGGTAGATAATCATATGCTTTTATTGCTTTCTGATTTATTGTTCCTGTATTTTCATATGATAATTGAAACTCTAAAATATCTCCCGGTTTTGCAACAATGCTTCTTTGATAATTTGTTTTATCTTTTATGGATACCAAAGAAGAAAGCTTAAATCCAGGTTGATCGACTTTCATGCGAAATGTAATGTATCCTGCATATTCACTTCCACCGGGGACAGTTCCCCATAAATCTTCCCAATAGCCCAATTTAACGCCATCTTTTCCAAACATCGACTTAGATGACAGAATCTGACCATTTATAGTTCCTAAACTATGAATTATTGCAGAGTTAGGCACATATCTGAGTAATACTGTTGATCCCGTATATGCATATGCAGTATCCCATATTTCTTCCGGCTTTGAGTTGGTGGAGGATATTATTCCTTTAATGACAGCGTTGGTTTTCCCTTTAACTTTTTCAGGACACTCTATACGAAGTCTGACATTTTCAGCAATACCAACTCCACCATTTTCTTTTTTATTCAGCTCAGGCTTTGCATTATTGTCAAACCATACCGCCACTTCGTATTCTTCACCTACTTCTAATTCTACTTTATCTGAGAACTTGGTATCCATCGAATACTTACGTATCCTTACAAAGTTTCTTTCATCTCCTGTCTTTGGATTATCAGTCATGGAATTAAACACCACATAGTCAGATGGATTACCCCATTTAAAAGTATCCCGTGAAGTCGGTCCCCAAGCAGATTCTTCATTTTCTATGCTCTTGCTCCAATTTCGCTGTTGCAATATATCAGTTGAATCCTCTTTTAAGGATTTCTCTTCAAACAAAACAAACCTCTCATTTAATTGAATTCCTTTTTTTATACCTTTTGCGGAAGAGATACCTATCATATTAGAAGAATACTCTGGATGATGAGTCAAAAATTCATCAACATATTCGTATTTCCCCCAAAGATGTATAGGCGACCAGAATTTTATATCTGCTATATTCATGTATCTTTTAACAGTCTTGTACGCCACATCTCCAAATCTCGGATCTACCGGAATCATTGCAAAGTCTATAGTCTTTCCTCTTAATGGTTCCGTAAAACTATTAAACTCCGTTTCACATTCTTTCAAATATGTCTCATAATCCATTACTTGCTCGTCGGGATGGTTTATCAACATATCCGTGTACTGTGCAAGATAGTTTGCTCTGCTGACCGTTTGCATAAGAAACAAGTCACCGGCATGGAAATATGTTTTATCATCTGTATGAATCAAAAAAGCCACGCCCATATCAGTAGATCGTAGTGTATTGACGATAATATCCGTCTCTCCTATGTCAACAATTAGCTTTTGCTCTCCATCAAAAAAACATATTTTATCTTGAACAGCCTTTGGAAGATTGGATAACATTTCATCAAATGATTGTACGCTATGATCATACCCCAGATATATTTCCGAGTTGGGATGATTTCCGACAAGATTAAAGATCTCTGGATTAAAATGATCAGAATGAATATGGCTCACAAACACACAAAGAGGCTTCTCACTTCTAATCGTAGGAAGTTTTCCTTGATACCAGTCGAAAAGCATTGTTGCATTAGGCGTTTCAATAACAAACCCGCTATGGCCTAAATACATACCGTTAATTCCTAAATCACTCACTTTTTCACCCTCCTGTCATTTATTTCCAACCACTAAAATGTGATTTTATCTTTATTCCATATTACTGACATTTCTAATCATATCTTCTTTCGCCAGTATATCCGTCAACCCAGTATATTACTAAATCCCTTTCAAAAATCTTAGGGTTATTATCTAATGATAATTTGAAAATCAAATCTGCCGCGCCTCTTCCGTCTCCCATCTTTTGACGTATCCAATTCCATCCTGTTCTGACGTTTTCTATTGAACCAAACCCTTCTCTCGCATATCCCCAGATTTCATAATGAACTGTATGATCTGTTTCGCCAACAAGAGATTCATCTCCTGTAAAATGCAAATTATAATGCAAATAAATATCGTTATTGTTATCACACTCTGTCATATTTGTGGATATATCATCCTGTGAATTATTGACTATAATATCAATTGTATAATAGAACAACGAATCATAAATCGCTTGAGAGTCCTCATACCCTACCTTTTTAAGTTCCATCAAATACTTTTGAGTCTGAACATCCTCTGCTGTTTTATTTGACACAGCATAATCATACATTGATCTCATGTACTTATCGGAACTGTCTTTATATGTATCAAGTGCTTTATATATTTCTACTGCTTTATCATATTCGCCGTTTTCCCTGCATCTTTCCGCTTCGTTATACTTATTTTCAAGTTTTATATCTTCTATCTGTGCAATTCTATCCCTGCTATCAGAGTAATCTTTTATCTGAGAAAAAGCGTTAATTGCTTCGTCATATCTTTCCTCAGAAAAAAAACTTTCTGCCTCGGCATATTTTCCCTTATTAATCGAATCTGTAGCGCTACTTATCTTATCTTTACTGTCTCGATATTGAACGATCTCATTGTATATTTTTATAGCCTCTTCATAATTTCCATCGCTGAATAACTGTTCTGCCTGCTCGTACTTTTCAGAATTTATAGTTTCTGTAATGCTCGCTATTTGTTCATCGGTATCCTTATATCCGTTAGCTTGCTGGAATTCTTCTAACGCCTTTTCTTTATTATTTTCATTCAACAGAGAAATTGCTTTATTGTAATGGGTCGAATCATTCTCCAACTGTTTGGCTTTATTAGCCATAGCCACACTGTCCTCAAAACCTTCCAACTCTATAAAAGCGTTATATGCTTCACTGTATTGTTCCGCCTCAAGAAGTTTTTGAGCAGAATTATACTTCGCATTAGGAATTATTATGTTATTGAATACACCTATCAAAAGAGCTATCAGTATTAAGGCTCCCACTGATGAACACAGTGCAATCTTAGTTTGTCGCTGCAATCCGGCAAACCATTTTCCCGCCCTTACAATTCCGCTTTTTATTGCAGAAGTTGCTGACGTACTGTATGAGTTGCCATTATTAATTACAGTACTACCGCTTGGTGATGAAGGCGCTACTACAGGTGCTACAACCGGATTTGGCACATTCGTAAATGATATCTGCTTAAGAGATGGAGCTGTTGCATTTGCATATCTTTCATCAGCCTCACACCACGGACATGTGCTCAGTCCTTTCCGATACATATGTATTGGATTCCTTGCGCATCCAATCAAATCACTTGCATAATCACTTAACGCTTTATGCCATTCCCTTGCGGAAGGCCTTTGTGAAGGATCAAGCTTTCCAAACATGAATGCCCTCGTGAATAGATCAGCAATTTCCTCCGGCAATACATCTAACGGTGGAACTGCAACCGCCTGCGGTTTATTCCCCGGCTTAAAACAGTAACTATCACGTTTAATTGCTTGATTTCCTTGTCCCGGCGAACCTGTAGAAATCGAATCCGTTTCTTTTATACCGTTAAATGGGGTAAATCCATTCATCAATAATTTAAAGATATGAATTGCAAGTGCGAAATTATCCGTTTCTTTTGTAAATGTGGGCAGAGGTGCATTGGCGTATGCGTCCTTCTTATATGATTCGCATTTTTTTAACAGTTCAGGTGCTACATAACCATCTAAGCAGACCTTACATCTATATGCTCTTTGGTCACCTAACACAATGTGATAACTATCAGTATCTAAAAAAGCCACATTCCCCGTAGTTACATTAACCCCAATATTCAACGGGTTGAAATCCCCAAATACATAGCCGGCCTCATGAACTGCACTTATTACTGCACAGATATTCTCTGCTATTATTATCTTTTGCTGATACGTTATAGAAGTCTTCGGCGGGTATTTGTATACTTCACTTAAAGAAATATCTATATTTAGACGCGGCATAAAAAAGCCACAGAATATACCTGGTTGATCATAAACCGCATCCAGCGGCCATGCCACTTGATTTATAACATTCCTACTGGGTTGCTTCTCCGTCATGTATTTTATTTTTTCTTCGAGTTCAGTTGTTACTCTATCTTTATGATAGATTTTAACAACATTATCACCATTTCCTTTAATGCCAAATATATCGCCCTCTCCGCCACTACTGAAAGGTTTCTGCTCCAAATCAAATACGTCACCATGCAGTCCTGTTACAATCATTTTTCCCTCCTTCGAATCACCCAAAACCTCCATTAAGTATCTTTATCTATATCAAAGGAATAACTCTTTTACCGTTGTGTATGCGGATATCAGTGTAATGATAATTGCAGGTCCCACGATCAGCCAATGGGTAAAACTTCCTATCGCTGACGGTCCCTTGCTCATAATTTCCAGATCTGCATATGCACCTACAATAAAAAATACGAAAAATGAAAAAAACATAAAGCCGCCTAAAAGCCCTGCTATGTCTTCAGATCCCACGAAAATAAGTAATAAACAAGCAACTATCGCCAAAAACAACCATCCAAAAATAGCTCCTGCACCTCCGACTTTTCCCCACCAAAGAACAAGACAGGTAAAAAACGATGTCATTGATGCGCAGAACCATGTGTATGTCAATTCCGAATTACCTGATAAACAATAACATTCAATTAAGAATATAATAACTGGCATTACCCATATCGCTATCGCAATTAAATTATAATTACTAACGATGTGATAATACGTCTCCAAGCTCCACATCAATGCTATACATGCGATACTTGAAAATGCCATAACTATAATGCATATTGCTTCGAACGGTTTAATACGTTGTCTTATCTGAGCTCTTGTTACTTTTTGTCGAGTTCTTCTGCCAGTTCGCAAGAAAGATGCAATTTTCGAAGGAATTGCAATTGCACCTGCAAATAACAAGATAAATATTCCGAATATCTTCCATGTTTCATCTGCACTTACCTTACTAAAACCCATCTGTGTATATTTAACGGTCGCCGCAGTTGTTGAAAATACCAGCCCCCATATTCCGGATAAAATAATGGTAAGCATTGCTGCCGGACTTTGCGAATAATGGCTTGCAAAGCAAAGCGCCGCCACTCCAATCAGAGCAATAATGCTACTTCTAATCACATTTATTTGATAAATGTTTGTTTCATCTAAATGTATTGATCCATTTTGAACCAACGGCATAAATACAGCTATAACACTAACAAAAAAGGTTATCCACCCTGCAGCATTGATCCAGTTTAGACGGTTTCCTCTACTGACCGATGAAACCTTTTGCTTCCAAGAAGGCGCACCTGCTTGAATTCCTGATGGTGTTCCTGATAATGTATTTGTTTGTGATAAAACACCCCCCGAAGAATTTATGTTACTGGATGTTGGTGCAGTAACCACCGGTGCAGTAAATGCCTTTTGTATCAGCTGTGGCTGTGGTTGTGGCTGTGGATTCATCATTGCTGAATACCTGCTGTCTGCTTCACACCAAGGACAGCTCTTTAAGCGCTTTTGATACATATGCGCCGGATTCACATTGCACGTGACCAGTTCTCTCTCAAAA
>CACYMJ010000002.1 GCA_902775485.1 uncultured Lachnospiraceae bacterium | reverse complement strand
GTTATACCGGAAACCCGCTAATTAATGTCAAGAGTATTTAATGGAATATTTGAAGTTTTTACCGACAAAAAAGGCATACTTTAATAAGGCTGCACTAATATATAAGTTAGGCCAGCATAGAGAATTAATTGGTTATTAAGTGTTTAGATGGCGTTCTCAGCCGCTAAGTATTCTTTCACCCGAGCATAATAGATTCTCAGGAGTTTATTACATCCGGCCACCATATATACGTAATAAGGCTTTCCTTCAGCCTTTTTGCGCATGACGAATTGATATACCGGATCGTCGTACAAGTTGAGTTGCACGATGATACGTACAACCTGAAAGAGTTGCTTACGAAGCTCACAGGATCCACGTTTGGATATCCTTCGACTTTTTGAATCGAATTTTCCAGACTGGAATGGAGGAGCATCTACTCCAGCAAAAGCGGTAATGTTCGATCTTTTTAAGAAACGACGCACATCACCAATCTCGGCCATAAGCTGGGGTCCCAGAGTCTCACCGATGCCATTTATACTCAACACTGCGGGGTATTCAGGCAATGTCTTTGCTATTGAGAGCATTTCTCTATGAACGGAAGCCATCGCATCAGATAAAGAAATAAGTTCCGACGCAGCCTGTTCTACGATTTTTTTTGTGTACTCTGTTTTGGGAAGTGTAGGGACACATTCTTTGGCAAGAAGGTATAGTTCGGATGCTTTTTCATCGCTTCCTCTGAAGCCGTTTTTCACGCACCAATTGTTATACAATGATATAAATTTATTACGGGAAAAACCGGTGATGTATTCACAGTGCCAAAAACGTCTATAGACTTCGGCCCATTTTATTCGCCCGTCTGCCTTCCGAGGATTTGTAAAGACTTCATTCAGCCCGGGACACGTTTGATCAGCAATGGAAATAAGTACATTCCGGGCAACAACGTATTGATTCATCAGATGATTATACTGACGATTGAGAGTTTTCAGCATCAATCGTGTATCATCCTCTTTCGTATAAGAAGGCAGAACCTCCCAGTTGGATAGGCCATAATTCGCAATCTTTACAGCGTCGGCCTTATCTGTTTTAATTCTACGTATAGAGTTGTTGGCAAAATCATGAATGATCTTTGCATGGACAACGCTAACATAAAGACCGGATTCATAGAGATATCGGGCTATAGGCTGGTAGTATTTGCCGGTATACTCCATAACAACTCTGGTCTCACCATCAAGTTTATTTAGGGTATCCGCAAGCACCTTTAAATCACTTGATGTGTGCTTTACTTCAAATGGGGATATGACGATTTCTCCAAAGGGACGCATGACTGCAATCGTGCTCTTCCCTTTGGAAACGTCTATCCCGACTACATTGTGTGGTTCGTTGGACATAGGCATATGCTCCTTTATAAGCTTAGTGTAATGGTGATTCCATCTTTACCTGTTACCGATTCTGATTGCTTAGTGACGCGAATGCACCTTAAAGGTGATTCAACCCGCTGAAACGAACGCTACAACAGGTGGATGGATGTTGTCGTCAGTCCATTACCCACCATTATTGTAGCTTAGATAACCGGATGGTAGATGTATAACTGGAGGTTACCATTTCTACCACTTATAAAGTAGCAATGTTATAATTTGTCAGCATTTAAAGAGCATCTTCCGGGATAATTGAGTTTCTGTTTGGTAATCATAAGATCATGGAAATAGAAAGGGTAAAAATATGGCATCGATTATCAGTTTTGTTCTATGTTTGATTATTATTGGTATTCTTTACAAGAATATGATTGCCTGGGAAGGAGTCTGCAGGATTTCAAGAGGACAGGCTTTGCTACCGGTATTACTTGGACTTTTATCAGTGCCGATTTCATTTGTTTTCTTCATAATAATCGGACTTGGATTCAAGGCCGTAACCGGGTTTACCCCTACAGAGGGACCTGCATTACTTGCCAGTTTCGATCATGCGCTTTTTTCAGCAGCACTGAATGAAGAACTCGCAAAACTGATCATTACACTTGGTGTAATATACATTTTCAGAAAGAAATTGAGAAATGTATATGAATATATGCTGATAGCAGGGGCTGTCGGATTCGGATTTACACTTATCGAAGATTTTGTATATAGTACCGACCTTGCAGGTCTTTTTATGAGGCTGCCGAATATAACAGTGCATGTGATGCTCGGGCTTGCCATGGGAAGACATCTTGGACTTGCCAGATATAACAAAGTAACAGGCAGAGGGCCTGTGGTAAAAGAATACCTTCTTGCATATTTTGTCCCTGTGTTTTGTCATACTGTTTTTGACTTTTTTGCTGCAAACATGCTCATACATGCCGGGGATAACGTAGAGACCATGACACCGGAAATAGAGAGAACAGTATATATTGGTGCAGGTATGGTATTGATCATTGTAATTCCGATATTTATATTCCAGATCTACATATTCAGACGACTTAAGAGAAACGCCGCAAATCTTGCAGCACTTTCTTTCCGGGATGCAAACTGTACAGAGCAGGAGAATGCCAATGCTTAAAAAATATATTGAATTCATGAAAAGATCTCCGCTGATAACTGCTGCGCTCTGCATAGTATACGTGGTTGTATGTTTCAAGATGGTACCTACAGAGACAAATTTTCAGTTCTTTATAGTTAGAACCATGCTTTGCGGAGCGGTGTGCTTTTTTCTGTACCAGATATCCGGAGATAAGACACTTGCATCCTGCTATGTTTCTACAGGATATGTCATTAAAAACACCATAGGGTTTTTGGTGATGTCACTTATTATGGGTTCTGTCCTGCTGATCTCGGATATAGAAGAGAAGGTACCCCTTAAGGAGAACCCGGTATTGGGATTTATCATTATATTTCTTATGTTCATTTCCGTAGGCCTTTTTGAGGAACTGGCTTTCAGGGCGGTTATAAACGATGCGATCATCTATAAGTTCAGGGAAAAGAAATATGTTTTTATTTTGAGTGCAGTGGTCTCATCATTAGTATTCGGAGCTGTACATGTTTTGGGATTTGATTCCTCGTCCCCTGTTGCATGGGGACAGGCTGTAGCCAAAACGTTGGAATCAGGCTTTTTTGGACTGGCTCTTCTTATACTGTATTGGAAGACCAGAAATATATGGGCCTGCGGTGTGGCGCATGGATTGTTTGACTTTTTTGCCGGTTATACGGAAGGACTGTTTGTTTCAGCGAAAAACTCAGGTTCATCGTATATTAATACCGGTGAAGATGGGATACGGATGCTTGTTACATACTTTGTAATTGCTGCAATAAATGCAGTCCTGACGTTTATTGTATGGAAGAAGGTTGGGAAGACCATTGATTTTGAAAAGGTGAGGCGAGAGTGGTAGGGATTATGAAATAGTTTTGTATCTTAGGAATGGTCACGAATAAACTGATTGAAGATACCCCCGATTATTGAAAAATGACAGAAAGCTGAGGAGAACGAGAAACATGAACAATCCTTTTGATGAAAAAACGAAGAAGCTCGGCTTTGGAATGATGCGGCTTCCTGAACTAGCCACATCCGGAAAATTTGGAAATATCGATATCGATCTTACCAAGAAGATGGTGGATCACTTTATATCCGAAGGTTTTACTTACTTTGATACCGCCTGGATGTATTGCGGGTTCAAGAGTGAGGATGCTGCCGGTGAAGCCCTTGTAAGCAGACATGACAGAAACGGGTTCACACTGGCCACAAAGCTTCATTCGGGATTTTTTAATAACGAAGAAGAAAGAGAGAAGGTGTTTAATACCCAGCTTGAGAAAACACGGGTGGATTATTTTGACTACTACCTTCTTCATGATCTGGGAGAGGACCATTATAAAAAGTATCAGAAATTCGGATGTTTTGAATGGCTGGCTGATAAGAAGAAAGCCGGATATGTCAGACATATGGGCTTTTCGTATCATGACAGGGCTGATCTGCTTGACAGGATACTTACTGAACATCCCGAGGTTGAATTTGTTCAGCTTCAACTTAATTATCTTGACTGGGAGAACGACGTAATACAGTCGAAAAAATGTTATGAAGTTTGTGAAAAACACGGTAAGCCCGTGATCGTCATGGAGCCTGTCAAAGGTGGAACTTTGTCTAACGTAGTTCCGGATGTTGAAAAACTGTTTAAAGATTATGCGCCTGATATGTCGATCGCATCCTGGGCTATCAGATTTGCGGCAAGTCAGCCGAATGTAAAGATGGTCCTGTCCGGTATGGGAAACATGGATATGCTGAAGGACAATACCGGTTATATGAAGGATTTTATTCCATTGAACGACGAAGAGATGGAGATAATAAAAAAGGCAACCGATGTGATCAACGCGAGCATAGTTATACCTTGTACGGGCTGCGCTTACTGTGTGGATGGATGCCCGAAAAACATTCCGATACCAAAATATTTTTCCGTATACAACGCTGAGCTGCAGGAGTATGAGGGAAAACCGTTCACCCCGCAGGGTGAATACTATGACAGACTTACTCAGGTGTATGGTAAGCCAGGGGACTGCATAGGCTGTGGCAAGTGCGAGAAAATCTGTCCTCAGCATCTGCCGATTCGAACAAACCTTAGGCTGGTGGCCTCTCAATTTGGTTGAATTGTGTTCAGCGTCCTGCTGATCCTTGGAGTGGGCGTGATCGCAATCTGGGACGGATTGAGAAGTGAGTATTCTTTTTTGCAATTCTTTATACGCTTTGTAGTGATATTTGAGATAACAAATAATTGTCTGCTGAAGCTTTTATAAAGGGCAGCCGTCCTGATGAAAAAGCGGCTTGATGAAGTACTGTAAACGGAGGAGCCGGATAATGAAATATACAAAACTTGGAAATTCTGATCTGAATGTATCACGTATCTGTATGGGCTGTATGGGATTTGGTGATGCCCAAAAAGGACAGCACAGCTGGACGATAGATGAGGAGCATTCAAGAGGGATCATAAAAAGAGGCTTGGACCTTGGAGTGAATTTTTATGACACTGCGATCGCTTATCAGAGCGGAACCAGCGAGCAGTATGTGGGCCGTGCTCTTAGAGATTTTGCAAAGCGTGAGGACGTGGTTGTTGCAACGAAGTTCCTTCCCAGGACATCCGAAGAGATTAAAAAGGGAATCACCGGTCAGCAGCACATCGAGAACATGATAAATACAAGCCTTCAGAACCTTGGCTTGGATTATGTGGATCTGTATATCTATCACATGTGGGACTGGAATACAGATATCTACGATATCATGGACGGTTTAAACCGTATAGTGAAAGCAGGCAAGGCAAGATATATCGGCATTTCAAACTGTTTTGCCTGGCAGATCGCAAAGGCCAATGCCCTGGCGGAAAAGGAGGGCTTTGCAAAGTTTGTTTCTATACAGGGACATTATAATCTGATCTTCCGTGAAGAAGAGCGTGAGATGGTTCCATACTGTGAGGAGGAGAATATCGCACTCACTCCTTACAGCGCACTGGCAAGCGGAAGACTATCCAGAAAGCCGGGTGAAGGAAATACCAAGAGAGCTGCCGAAGATACCTATGCCAGGTTTAAATATGATGCTACGGCGGAGCAGGATGAAGTGATCATTGGGCGTGTGGCGCAGCTGGCTGAGAAACATGGCGTGACTATGACGGAAATATCACTGGCGTGGCTCCTTACAAAAGTGGCATCGCCTGTGGTAGGTGCGACTAAGCTTCATCATATAGAAGGTGCAGCAAAAGCGGTAGATCTGGAACTGACGGATGAAGAGCTTGATTACCTTGAAGAGCCATATGTCCCTCATCCGCTTGCAGGTGTCATGGCGCAGAATAAAAGAACTGATGCATCAAAGAAAAATTGGACAACAGGAGCACAGAAAATATTGGGAGGCGAGAAATAAGATGGCAGAAAAAATCGTACAGACAGCAGGAAGAGAACAGCTTGGTGAGTTTGCACCGATGTTCGCACATTTAAAGGATAATTCACGAAGTTTGGGTTTACAGAATGAAGGGTTTCATCGTAGGATATAATTAACATACTACTGTATTACATGAATGCTCTTTGAATTGGGGGATCGGCTATGAATAGTAAGTTGTTTGCACAAGCAATGATAAAAGTGATATCGGGAGTGATCCTGGTAGGTTTACTTCTTTTTTTGCCTGCAGGCTCTTTTTCTTATTGGAATGGCTGGCTGTTTATGGCAGTTTTGTTTGTCCCCATGATCACTGCGGGATTTGTTATGATGAAAAAAAGCCCGGAGTTACTGCAAAAACGACTAAATGCAAAAGAAGAACAATCCGAACAGAAAACAGTCATCGCATTGAGCGGACTGATGTTTCTTGGCGCTTTTATCGTGGCGGGACTAAATTTCAGATTTGGCTGGATCATTCTGCCCAAATGGGTCGTCTATGTCTCAACTGCAGTGTTTTTGCTTGGCTATATACTTTATGCGGAGGTTCTGAGGGAAAACGCGTACCTTTCCAGAACTGTTGAGGTCCAGGAAAATCAAAAGGTTATAGACACCGGTCTTTATGGAGTTGTCAGACATCCTATGTACATGAGCACATTTCTTTTGTTTTTATCAATGCCGCTTGTACTTGGATCGGTCATTTCCTTTGTCATCATGCTTGTATATATACCAATAATCGCTAAACGCATCCGCAATGAAGAACAGGTACTTGAAGAAGGACTTGAGGGATATTCGGATTATAAGAAAAAAGTAAAATACAAGGTTATTCCACTGATCTGGTAACCGGGGCAGGAAAGATGGAGATTGGCATTACCGTTATAGTAACAATATTATGTCTGCTACTTTTTATCTGGGGCATTTCAGTCGCAAAGCCCCACATGTTTCATGAGGATTACCTGTCGATCGATGTGATGAGATCCATGCGCGGATTGGCTGCGATCGGCGTTATACTTCATCACATATCGCAGGAGGAAGTATTTGCGGCTGCCGGAGAACTCGATCTGTTCAGGGAGACGGGTTATCTGTTTGTATCCCTGTTCTTCTTCAGTTCAGGATACGGCTTGTTAAAAAACCTTGATAACAGGCCGGATTACATGAACGGATTTCTCGGAAGAAGGCTTCCGGTCATCGTTATCCCGTATTATACGAGTATACTGTTTTACGGTATTTACAACATCATAGCCCGAAACCATCTTGAAGCGCTGCAGTGGATAACAAACATTCTCGGCGTTACCGCCATGAATGAATATGCATGGTATCCGGTCGTTCTTACCATACTTTATATCGCCTTTTATCTTATTTTCAGGAAAGAGGGCAACAGAAGGAGACAGCTGTTTCGTTTGTTCCTGGTGATAATCGCGCTGGGCATGATCTTCTGTATCGGAGGGCATTTCCTGTGGTGGGCGGGAAGCGGGCCGAACTGGTGGATGAATCCGTACGGTGCCGATCAGAAAAAATGGTGGCTCGGACAGAAAGTGTTCTGGTTTTCAGGTGAATGGTGGGTCAACTCTCCGATCGCTTTCCTGCTCGGAATGATCTATGAGACATATGAGAAGAAACTGACGGAATTTTTCCATAAAAAATATCCGCTTAAGATGGCTGTTCTTATTATTCTCACGCTTGCTGCGGATGTACTTACCAATTATACGAGGGCCGTTTTCGGCTTCTGGACCGAGTATGCAGGTAACGGGCCGGCTATCACGGAAAAGATCATCACGTATCTGACGCAGCTGCCGCATATCATACTGTTCACGCTGTTTATTATCGTATTTACAATGAAAATACGCACCATAAATCCGATATCAAAGTTTTTCGGGAAATATTCGCTTGATACGTATATGATGAATCTTATGGCGCTCCTGATATTCAGACCGCTTCTTCTTGATTTTCCCGGCAGGATCATAAAAGATGCCGATCTTGCAATGGGATCGTTTGTCATATGCGTTTTTGCCGTAACGATAGTACTTGCCTTGATCTATCACAAATTGAATGAACTGCTGATAAATTGGATCGGAAGATTGAATAAAGTAAAATCTTAAGAACAATAGATCATACCGGAGAGGATAAAAATGGGCGTTAGTGATTATTTTACCCTGACGGGTATCATAAGTGACCTGCTGATATGCGGGATCGGATATTCCCTGTTGTTTAAGAAGGATGGCATTAAGGTCATATATGCCTTTATCCCGGGCATCAGAGATTATTATCTTGCTATAGAGGCCGAAAGGGAAGAGGACGGAAAAACCTTCTTCATGCTCGATCTGTGCAGACATATTACCGCTGTTATGGCTGCTCTTTTTAAGGACGGATCCCGAATGGAGACCATGTGGAATATGGCGGGGATGGCTCTGCTGCTGGCACTGTTCCTTTTTGGCATAAGGATATACATTTCATTGTGTGATGTTTTTGTCCAAAAAAGGATATGGACTCTGCTGTGGATCCTGTTTCCCGGGATCACATCGCTGATATGGGGATTTTCGCCGAAGTTTGTACCACAGCACAAAACAGCGGTCGAATATGATTTCGAAAAGGCGGCAAAGATAAGCGAAACTACGGTCGAGGCGATACAGAACGGGCTGACCGTTAACCTGACCGGCAGATCTGTCATGAATATGGGCAGAAGGGTATATCTTCTCAAGGACATACATTTATCCATTCCCGTAGGCCACATGGTACTGCTTCTCGGAGGATCAGGTGCCGGCAAGACAACGTTCCTAAATGCGGTAACCGGGTACGAAAAGGCCGATGCGCAGATACTCCTTCACGGACGTGATTTCTACAATAATTATGAAAGCATGAAATATGATCTCGGTTTTGTTCCACAGCAGGATCTGATGAGGGTAAACGATACTGTCCGGATGACACTAAACGATATGGCAAATCTACGGCTGCCGACGAGTCTGTCCCGAAAGGAAAAAAGGGAAAGAGTGGTGCAGGTCATGGATAAGCTCGGACTTCTTTCGGTCAAAAGCAGTCAGGTAGGGAAACTGTCCGGGGGACAGAGAAAGAGACTGTCGATCGCGCAGGAACTCATATCCGATCCGACGCTGTTCATTCTTGATGAACCTGATTCGGGACTGGACGGAGTCGTTGCCAGAAATCTGTTCGTCACACTCCGCAACATCGCTGACGAGGGAAAGATCGTTATCGTTATAACCCACACTCCGGACAGGGTCATAGACCTGTTTGATGATGTGATCGTGCTTGCGAAGGATGCCGCACGGGTCGGAAGACTGGCATACTATGGTCCGATCGGGGAATCGTATGATTTCTTCGGTAAGAAGTCCATGGAAGAGATACTTCTGTGCATAAACCAGAAGGACGAGGGCGGAGAAGGAAGGGCCGATGAATTCGTTGAAAACTACAGTGCCGGATTGGAAAAGATAACATCGGAGGAGAAAAATGAGTGAAGTACAGACTGATCTTAAACACATCGGCCGCCTCAGACAGCTGATCATATATCTTAACAAACTATTCAGACTGTTCATTCTTCAGAACGACTGGAAAGTACTTCCGATGGCTGCCATCATAGCCGCGATGGTTTCTCTTGCAGTCGGAAAGGGATTGTTTAAAACGATGGAAGGAACGTTTCAGGGAACGTTCGCGCTTACATGTGTATGCATATGGAACGGTTTTTTCAATTCCATACAGTCGATATGCAGGGAAAGAGCCATCATCAAAAGGGAACACAGGGCAGGAATGCACATCACATCGTATGTCGGTGCGCATGTGATATACCAGGCTCTTTTGTGTGCGGCACAATCGATCATTACCATTATTGTGCTCGGCGCAACGGGGGTTGATTATCCTGCCGAACATGTTTTGTCATTGAACGTCGGAACCCAAATGGCACAGCACGGTATTGATGCGGCCTCAGGCGGCTGGGTGATGGTTCCGCAGTTTACGACGGAACTGTTCATAACGATGTTTTTGATAACATTTGCGGCAGATCTGCTCGCTCTGATGATATCGGCGATAGTCCATTCCGAAATGGCAGCAATGACGGTCATGCCTTTCGTGCTCATTATCCAGCTTGTTTTCTCCGGTTTTATAGCACTTCCGGCATCTTTTTCCGATATATCCGATCTTATGCTGTCCAAATGGGGTGTGCAGGGCCTGTGCGTCATAGCAGATTACAACAGTCTGCCAGCCGTGATGATATGGAACAGGATGTCTTCAGGCGGTGACAGGATAGATGTAGGCGGCGGAGTAACGGTAAAGGACATAATGAACATCGTGGAAGAGCAGGGAATGAGAGACACCGTTCTTCAAAAACTCTCGGAAGCAAACAGCAGGGAGGATTTTGTCGCGAGTGTTCAGAATCTTGCCGAGAGCTGGAGATATCTTCTGTTACTTGGCGTCGTATTTGCCATAATTACCGTTGTTTTCCTTGAGTTTATAGATCACGACAAGCGCTGAAGGTGCTATAGGAGCTGGGTATGCCGGATCAGTTTGCAAGAACACAATTGATATACGGAGCACAAGCGATGAAAAAGCTCGCATCGTCCCGAATCGCCGTTTTCGGTATAGGCGGAGTCGGCGGATATGCCGTTGAGGCGCTGGCAAGAAGCGGGATAGGATCACTCGATCTGATAGATGATGACAAGGTCTGTCTTACCAATCTCAACCGTCAGATAATCGCAACAAGAAAAACAGTCGGCAAATACAAAGTGGATGTGGCAAAAGAGCGGATATATGATATAAACCCCGACTGCGAAGTCAGGACATACAAAACGTTTTTCCTGCCCGAGACAGCGGATCAGTTCGATTTTAAAGAATATGATTATGTCATAGATGCGATAGATACGGTCACGGGAAAGCTTGCGATAATAGAAAAGGCGAAGAATGAGGGCGTCCCGGTCATTTCCTCTATGGGAGCCGGGAACAAGGTCAATCCATCACTGTTTGAAGTAGCTGATATTTATGAGACCTCCATATGCCCTCTTGCCAAGGTGATGCGGCATGAGTGCAAAAAAAGAGGAATAGATTCGCTTAAGGTCGTATACTCCAAAGAGCCGCCGTTAAGACCGCTCGAGGAAAAGTCCGTAAGCTGCAGACAGAACTGTATCTGTCCTCCCGGAACGGAGAGAAAATGCACCGTGCGAAGGGACATCCCGGGCTCGACGGCATTTGTCCCCTCGGTTGTCGGACTGATCATCGCCGGCGAGGTGGTCAATGACCTGGTATCATCTGTTTAACAGCGGCCTTGCTATGTGAACATTAAAGAACTCTATGAGCGGTCCCATGAAGAAAGCGGTGATTATCGTTCCGATCCCTGCTATTGTGGGAATCTGCGAAAAGCTGCCGCCGGAGATGACAAACAGCACACATCCTGCTGTCACGCATATGAGATCCGTGATGATCCTTACATACTGAAACTTCCCTTTTTTCCATGTGTTACAAATGATAAGCGCTATCGCATCGTAGGTCGAAACACCGAGATCTGCGGTCATGTAAAACGCGGATCCGAAGCATATGATGACAACACCGGTCACAAGGCAGATGATACGGACCGCCATCGACGGATCGACGATAACACTCTGAAGATATTCATATGTAAACTGTGTGATGTAGCCGAGAAGGAACAGATTTATGAATGTCGCAATGCCGATATAGTGTCTGTCAAATACAAGAGCAAACAGCAGAAGTACGGCATTTGTTATAACATACAGTGTTCCGAACTTTATGGGAACAACGGCATCAAGGCCTGCCATAAATGACTGGAACGGATCGACTCCGAGTGCAGCGATCTTGAATATACCGACGCTTATCGCACATATGATCACGCCGAAAAGTGACATTGCTATACGTTTTCCGAGATCATCTCTTTTCATGGTTGTTCTCCTGTCAAAAACTTTTGTGATATTATATTGAGCCGCCGGATACCCTGTCAAGGAAAGAAAATATCCTTGACAGAATATATTGCATAAAATATAATGTGACAAAAGGTAAAAAGTCATTACGTTAATATCGAATGAAAAGGAGATATGATATGGGTAATCTGTTGGAAACAGTAAAGGGAAGAAAAAGCGTGCGTTCATTTGAACAAAGACCGCTGAGTGAAGAGGACCGTAATGCAGTCGAAGAATATATCAGGGATATTCCGAATCCGTTCGATATCCCCGTCAGATTCAAACTTCTTGATGCGAAGGAATACGGACTTTCAAGTCCGGTCCTTTCCGGTGAGCAGCTGTATGTGGCAGGTATCGTGGAGAAGAAGCCTTATGCGGATGTGGCATTCGGTTATTCGTTTGAGAAGCTTGTATTGTATGCATGGAAGCTTGGGATAGGTACGGTCTGGATCGGAGGAACGATGAAGCGAGATCTGTTCGAACGCGCGGCAGGACTTACGCAGGACAGCATGATGCCGTGCATCAGTCCCCTCGGATATCCTGCGAAGAAGAGATCCCTCAAAGAGACGATGATGAGAAAGGGGATCGGTGCCGATAGCCGTATTCCGGCGGAAAAGCTCTTCTTTGACGGTGCATGGGGCCGGCCTCTCGAAGCGGATGAGGAAATGAAGGATATTCTTGAAATGGTAAGATGGGCACCTTCGGCGGTGAACAAACAGCCATGGAGGATCATACTTGCAGACGGTATTTACCATTTCTATGAAAAGAAGGATAATGGATACGTAAGTGATGCAACAGGAGATCTGCAGAAGATAGACGTAGGTATCGCGATATGCCACTTCATGTCGGGACTTGAGGAAAAGGGAATCAAGGCGGATGTTAATGTTAACGATCCGGGCCTGGAAATACCGGATGATGCCGAGTATGTTGCAAGTGTAAGTATGCACTGACCACATAATTATGATGCCTGTAAATGATATGAAGATACCATAAGGATGTATTGCCATGCAAATGAGCTGTCAGAAAGAAGCTGCAGGGCGGTGATATCTTAAAGGATGATCATGACGGCGGATGCGTATTGTATGAAAAACGCGAGCTGGTCGAGCAGCTGATAAAGGGCGCGATCAGCGCATAGATATGATTTTAAACGGATCAATGAAACGGAGGTAAATTATGAAAACACTTGTAGCATTTTTCAGCGCACAGGGCACAACGGCAAAGGTGGCCCGGGAGTATGCACTAAAGATCGGAGCAGACGTTTTTGAGATAGTTCCGAAGGAGCCGTATACGAAATCGGATATCAATTATATCAATCCGGTCTCAAGATGTAACCGAGAGCAGATCGGCGGTAAGGATGTTCCCGTGGAGGGAAGGATTGAAAATTTTGGCGAATACGATAATGTATATATAGGATTCCCGATCTGGTACGGACAGGCCCCGAGAGTCATCCATACGTTTGCCGCATCGTATGACTGGAGCAACAAGACCGTACACGCATTTGCAACATCGGGCGGAAGCGGTATCGGTAAGACGGCCGAGAAATTGGCTCCGTCACTTAAGGGTGCCCTTTCGGTGGACGCAAAACTTGTAAAATCCGCATCCGATATCTGATACGGTTAAAGGAAAAGATGGCAGGAAGGTATATATATGGCGGTTGAAGACGGAATATGGATCATGAAAGGACTTGACGCGGATGATCCGTACAGGATCAGGACATGGCAGGAACTTGTCAACTGGATCAACGAAGTGGGGTTTCTGCCGTTGTTTGCCAATCCGGTCGAGGGGTTTTCCGCGGAGGAACACGTTTGTGCGGACTACTGGTGGACAGGTATAAGGCAGGAGGATCCGTGGGAATGGCGAGAGATCATCGCGGCAAGCCATAAGGTGGCATACGGCAAGTTCTTCGATCAGAAGGCAGGATTCATAAGTCTCGAGTGGCTCCCGTACTTTTGTAATTACAGAAGAGGCGGATATGATTTTGATGCCCGCTGGGAAGACGGCCTGGCCGGTCAGAGGGAAAAGAAGATCATGGATATGCTCACCGGAAGGGATGAGGACGGCGATGTCACGTTTCCCGATGATCAGATACTGTCTACCGAACTTAAGAAAAAGGCCGGATTCGGAAAGGGCGGACTGAAAAATTATCCCGGGATCGTCACCGGTCTTCAGATGCAGACGTATCTTGTGATAACCGATTTTCACAGACGTACGAATAAACGCGGCGAAGAGTACGGCATGCCTGTTTCGGTCATGCTCCCTCCGGAAGCCGTATGGGGATATGAGGCTGTGACCAAAGCGTATGATGAAAGCCCTGCGGTAAGTTATGACAGGATAACGGGGCGCATTAAGGATATGTTCCCCGGCGCCGATGATCCGGCCATAACGAAGATGATCGGCAAAAGGCCGTAAACCTTTGCGGTTTTATGAGAAAACAAAAAATGATGTTGACAAAATATATTGGATAAAATATAATATGAACAAAGATAAATAACAATCTATTTTAAAGGAGGTATAAGTCATGGGATTTTATGATCAGAGTGTAGTAAATGCAGCGGGCGAAGAGATATCAATGAAGGATTACGAAGGTAAGGTGGTACTTGTGGTAAATACCGCTACCGGATGCGGATTCACTCCCCAGTACAAGGATATCGAAGACATGTATGAGAAGTATCACGACAGAGGATTTGAGGTTGTGGACGTTCCCTGCAACCAGTTTGCGGGCCAGACACCCGGAACCGATGAAGAGATACACGAATTCTGTTCGCTTAAGTACAATACGCAGTTCCCTCAGATGAAGAAGTCAGACGTTAACGGGGAGAATGCGATCCCTCTGTTCAAATACCTGAAGGAGCAGAAGGGTTTCGAAGGTTTCGGCAAAGGTCCCAAAGCATTTGCAATGAGTGCGATGCTCGCAAAGATAGACAAGGATTACAAGAACAATCCCGAGATCAAATGGAACTTTACCAAGTTTGTTGTTGACAGGTCGGGAAACGTTATTGCCAGATTTGAGCCTACCGAGAAGATGGAAAAAGTGGCCGAATGTGTTGAGAGTCTGTTATAATACAGAACAGGTGCTTTAGGAGGTACTGCAGATTATCATGGCACAGGAATACGAACAGCTTTTACTCAAAAACCAGTTGTGTTTTCCGATGTATGCATGCGGAAGAAAGATAGTGAACGCATATACGCCCTATCTTAAACCGCTCGGACTCACATATACACAGTATATCGTTTTTATGGTACTGTGGGAAAAGGAAAGCGTAAATGTCGGACAGCTTGGCAGCATTCTTCATCTGGATGCCGGAACGCTCACACCTCTTCTTAAAAATCTTGAGAAGGAAGGTTACGTCACCAGACAGCGTTCGAAGGAAGATGAAAGGGTTACGATAGTTTCCGTCACAGAAAAGGGTAACGAGCTTAAGGAAAAGTGCAAGGATATACCTCTGGAACTCGGCAAAAAAGGTCCGGTCCTCAACAAGAAGGACGCAGAGCAGTTATACAGACTGTTGTATATGTTCCTTGATGAAGCATGATGAACGGGAACGGTTATTCGAGAGAAAAGATAATAGTCAAAACCAGCATCATCGGGATCGCCGCTAACGTAATGCTTGCGGCATTTAAGGCCGCAATAGGGCTGCTATGCAGTTCGATCGCGATGGATACCGATTTTGGAGAAATGACGACCGGTAAGTGATATGGATCTGAACATGCTGTTCGTGCTAAACAGCGCCCTGCTTGGGACGGGACTTGCAATGGATGCATTTTCCGTATCCCTTGCAAACGGATTAAGAGAGTCTTTTATGAGCAGAAAGAGAATGTGTACCATTGCAGGTGTATTTTCTCTTTTTCAGTGGGCTATGCCGATGATCGGATGGATATGTGTCCATACGCTCGTCTCTTTTTTTACGGAATTTGAAAAAGCGGTGCCGTGGATAGCTCTTGTTCTGTTGCTGTTCATAGGCGGAAAAATGATCCTTGAAGGGATCGGGAATAAAGACGCTGATAAACCTCAAAGCGGAACCGGCGCAGCAACGATCCTGGTTCAGGGGGTAGCCACTTCCATAGACGCTCTATCTGTCGGTTTTACAATTGCGGAATACGGACTGCTCATGGCATTTACCGCATCTGTTATCATCGGAGCGGTGACGTTTGTGATCTGTTTTGCAGGTCTTGTATTGGGAAAAAGATTTGGAACAAAACTGGCCGGAAAGGCTTCGATATTGGGCGGAGTGATACTTATCGGTATCGGTATCGAGATATTCGTAAAGGGAATGCTTGCGTGATTTGCGATATCTTCAGTGTCCATGTAGAATTACAGAAGATTGCGATTGAAAGAGGGATATGACATGCCGCTTATTTCCGTGATCACAACGTGCCGGAATGCGCAAAACTGTATAAAGAAGACGATAGAGTCGGTGCTGGCACAGGACTGTCGGGATTTTGAGTATATCGTTATGGACGGTGCCTCAACGGATGATACTGTCGCTGTCGCCCGTTCATATGAGGATGCTTTTGCTGCGGCGGGGATAGATTATAAGGTCTTCTCGCAGGCCGATCACGGGATATATGAGGGAATGAACAATGCCGTCAGACATGCACTCGGACAGTATGTGAACTTTATGAACGCAGATGACTGTTTATATACCTCCCGTACTCTTACGGATGTGGCTGCCGTTATCTCGGAAACGGAAGATGCATCCGGTGACGGATGTGTTTTCTACGGGGATTGTGCGGCCGTTGAATTCGGACAGACCTATCGCTTTATCAAGGATATTTCCGTTATGGAACAGAAGATGCCGTTCTCGCATCAGTCGGTTTTCGCTTCAAGAAAACTGCTTGAAAAATTCCCGTTTGACGAATCATACAGGATCGGTGCTGATTACGATTTTCTCTTAAATGCGTTTCAAAGCGGCACGGCATTTCATGATCTTGGTGTCCGCGTCTGCAAGGTAACGCTTGACGGGCTGTCTTCGGTAAATATTCTGAACACCTTTGTCGAAACGGCTGCGATCCAGAGAAAACACGGTATCGATCTGTATCCGGGCGATGCTTACGATAAAAAGATACGATCACTTAAGATAAAACAGTTTGTTATGGACCGTTTTCCGAGATGGGTGATCATGCTCATCAGGAAACTTCAACGTATACACAGGGGGCAGAATGAACACTGTTAAGATAGCATTTTCGGACTTCTGGGACGATTTTGATCCTAATGATAATTTCATAACCGAAGCACTGAAAAAACACTTCGATGTTGTTCTGTCAGATGAGCCTGATTTCGTGTTCTGCTCGAATTTCGGAAACCGCCATCTGAAATATGACTGTGTAAAGATATTCTACACGGGTGAGAATCTGTGTCCCGATTTTAATCTCGTCGATTATGCCATGGGATTCCAGCAGATATCGTTTAATGACAGGTATTTAAGGCTTCCGCTGTATGTGCTTTATGACCGTGCGGTGAGCTGGGCGCTTAAAAAGCATGAGCAGGCATCTGAGTGCGATCCGGCAAAAATGAAATTCTGCAATTACGTTATCAGCAATGCCATCAGCGATCCGGCGCGTGATAAGATGATAGATCTTCTTGAGGGATACAAACATGTGGATTCCGGCGGAAGATACCGTAATAATGTCGGCGGCCCCGTTAAGGATAAGATAGAATTCGAAAAAGACTACAAGTTTACCATGTGTTTTGAGAACTCATCGGCTAGAGGGTACACTACCGAGAAGATAGTGGAAGCTTTTGCGGGATGTACCGTACCGATATACTGGGGAAATCCCGACATAGCATCGGAATTCAATCCGAAGGCATTTATCAACTGTCACGATTTTGAGTCATTTGAAGATGTTCTAGAAGAGGTCAGGCGGATTGACGGTGATGACGAAAGATTCATGGAGATGATACATGAGCCGGTACTCGCACCGGATTCAGATGCACGATGCTGCCTGGATAAGGACTATGTTTCGGACTATCTTCAGATGATATTGTCTCAGGACAAAGAGAGCGCATACAGGCGCAACAGGATATATGTTGGAAAACGGTATGAGGAAAAGGCTGCGTTTTACCAGAAGATAGACAGGGTATTATACTACCCCAGGCGTGCGGTATTCTGGCTGCAGAACAGGATGAGATACCGCAGGTAGTCATCCGAGTATTTTTTTGTATACGCGGTAAAAAAGAGCAAGAGATGCAGCCATACGGTGCTTCATGAGCAGCACGGGAATGCGTCTCGCAAATGTCAGATAATGTTTGTCAATAAGCCTGACGGCATCCGAGAACGGAGCGTCGTCAAGCTTTTTTTTCATCATTTTAAGCCTGATGGGCAGAGGATTGGGATTGGCACTGTTAAAATAGTCCATATCCATGCTTTCGAGGAAGAAGAATACGCAGCGCATATAGTAGACCTGATAGAAGATCTCACTCTTGCCCGCCTCGTCCAGATAGGATCTCATGGCACGCAGGGCATCTTCGAAAACGCGGATGCCGTTTTCGCGGTAACAAAATGTTGCCGAGTCATCATGCATCCTGTAACAGTAGAAAAACCGGTGAAGATAACCGATCCTTGATGCTTTGTCATAGGCTCTCAGATTAAAATTCACGTCTTCCGAGCGCACTACGCCTTCGGGATATCTGATATCGCACGAGACAAGAAATGATCGCAGATACAGCTTTGCACAGCAGGCACCGGATCCGCATCTTGTACATTTCCTGCCGTATACGGGGACATATCCGACCATTGTCTTAAGTGTCAGATCGCGTTTCTCATCATCCGATAAAAGAGGGATAGTCTCTGTAAAGGGCATGTACTCGTCCTTGTGGCCGGGATAGCATTTGTACGTTCCCCATATCGATATATCAAGCCCGTTTTGTTCGGAAAAATCGTAGGCTGCGGCAAGATTGTCAGGAAGGATATGATCATCCGAATCAACAAAGGTCACATATTTTCCCGAGGCTGATGCGATGCCGTTGTTTCTTGCAACAGATACGCCGGCATGTTCCTGCTTTATCAGTTTTATACGGGAGTCCGAGGAAGCAGCCTTAAGCATTACGGCAGCAACATCTTCATCGGCCCCGTCATCGACAAGTATGATCTCTATATCGTTAAGAGACTGCTGAGTAACACTTTGCAGGCAGTCCAGGAGATATTCCGGTTTGACTTTGTATACGGGTATGATCACTGAGATCGCGATCTGCGGCATGTCATTTCCTCGCAAAGATATTTATGCTTTACCGAAGAACTGTTCTTCGAGCATCATGCACAGGCAGTGATATACGGGAAGATGCAGTTCCTGGACAAGGTAGGTTTCGCTTTCGGGGACACGGATAGCCACATCGGCATAGTCTGCAAGCATTCCGCCGTTTTTTCCGGTCAGAACGATCACTTTCATATCGAGCGCTTTGGCGACAATGGCAGCACTTATGATGTTTTCACTGTTTCCTGAGGTGGAGATCCCGAGAAATACATCGGAGTGTCTTCCGAAACCGTATAACTGCTGGGCAAATACTCCTATCGCATCAACGTCGTTCATATAAGCGGTGGTGATCGCCTCGCAGGTAACGAGCGGTATGGTCGTAAGGCTCTGTTCGAGGTTATCGGCAAGGTTTTGTCCTCTTTCGGGATCGATACAGGTAAGCTTTTCGGCAAACTCTTCGGGAACGTGCCTGGTAAGCCGGAATTTTTTCATCATCTCGCCCGCGATATGCTCCGCATCCGCAGCGGAACCGCCGTTTCCCGCAACAAGCAGCTTGTGATCGTTTTCGTAGGCATCCTTTAATATATAAAAGGCTTTTTCGATGTCATTCCTGCATCCGGCAAGAGAAGGGTACCTGTTTGTAAGTTCATCGATATGTCGTAAAACATTAATGCTGTTTGTGTTCAATATGTTATCTCCTTAATATCTGCCTTACGACATCGGCAAGATCGCTGCCGGTGATATCGGGCTTATATTTCATTTCGGAATCTTCTCTTTTGATAAATGCGGTTTTCGTACCGGCGTTAATTCCCGCGCCGATATCGTTCATGCCGTCGCCGATCATCCACGAGGCTTCAAGATCTATGTTAAGGTCCGAAGCCGCTCTAAGGAGCAGTCCGGGCTTGGGCTTGCGGCAGCTGCAATCGATCTTGAGCGATGCGATCTCGCCTTCAAATCCGCTGTCGGGATGATGAGGGCAGTAATATATCCGGTCGACATACGCCCCCTCATTTCCGAGAAGGGTCTCCATTTTGTTGTGGATCATATCCAGTTCGCTGACCGTGACTTCTCCGCGGGCGATGACCGGCTGGTTTGTGACTACTACGGCAAGATATTCCGAAGAGTTGATCATTCTGATCGCTTCGGCAGCGCAGGGTTCAAGTTCAAACTCATCGCATGAGCGCAGGAAACCCACGTACCTGTTTATCGTACCGTCCCTGTCAAGAAAAACGGCCTTTTGTCTGTTCTTAAGATTCCGGTGACAAACCTTTCCACTCGCAAGATCCGAGCATACACTTTCGAATCTTTCGGGTGTTCCCATGTCCTTTACATACTCCGGACTGTCATAGCAAAACATCCGTCCGGTGCCGGCAAGCGGTTTTAACAGCTGCCTGTCCAGATCGACCTTTGGTGTGCCGGGTCTGACCTTCAGTATTTCGGAAGACAGTACGTGCAGCCCCGCGTTGACGCGGTTCTTATAGTAAAGCGGACGCTCATCTTCCTTTGCGAACCATTTTGTGACCGCTCCGAGCTCATCCGCGACTATAAGGCCGCTGTCATACGGGTGGTCGTTAGGATGGGTAAAGAGTGTGGCCGCCGCCCCTTTTTTGCGGTGATATTCAACAAACCTGTTAAAATCGACCGAGAACATCGTGTCGGCATTTAACAACAGAAAATCGTCTGTCAGCTTATCCTTCAGCTCATAAAGAGCGCCTGCATTTCCGAGAGGAGTTTCCTCGATGAAATATTCTATCTTAACGCCAAGGTGCGAGCCGTCGCCAAAATGCGCGACTATCGCTTCGGCCTTGTGGGAGAGCGTGAGTATTATATCGTCAAATCCCTGTAAGGCCAGCTCCCTTATCTCGCGTTCGAGAACGGGGACGTTGTCTATAGGTATAAGGGGTTTCGGGATATCCGGGAATACGGAGGATATTCTTGTTCCGGCCCCTCCGGCCATTATAACGGTCTTCATTGATCAGTCATCCTGCCTTGTTTCGTCGGGCTCGTATGTTTCGGGTGTAAAATGAATGACTCTTGAGCCGCCGGTCTCGAATCTGAAAGGAATGTACAACAGATCGGACATTGCTTTCTTTACGGCGTCCTGCCGGTCCTTTTCAACATAGAACAACAGGAAGCCGCCTCCGCCGGCACCAAGCAGTTTTCCGCCGATCGCACCGGCTGATCGTCCCTTTTCATACAGCATGTCGATCTTGTCGGTTGAAACGAGCTCTCCCGTTTCACGCTTAAGATTCCATGTCCTGTCAAGGAGACGGCCGAAATCTGCCAGATCCGCGTTTTTGTTTACGAGGATCTGCTCCGCTTCGTCCACAAGATCGCGCATTTTGATGAGACGTTCGATCCTGAGGTCCTCATCTTTGACGGACTGCGCATTTGCCGTCTGTATTGCGGAAGAGAGTCTTGTAAATCCGGTAAAGAACATCATCAGGTTATCATTAAGAGTTTCCTTCCGTTCGGGTGAAATGATGACCGGAAGGACCTCGTATCCCTGTGAGTCAAAAACGATCTTGTTAAGTCCGCCGTAAGCCGCGGCGATCTGGTCCTGCCATCCGCCGGACTCATTGCACAGGTCTCTCTCGAGACGTATGGCATCATCCGCCAGACGCTTCTTGTCGGCATATTTGCCCTTCAGAGCATAGAACGCATTGATCATTCCGACCGCGAACGAACTTGATGTGCCAAGACCGGAACGTGCCGGAAGATCGGCTTCGTAATCAAGTCTTATCTCATGCATATCCATCATCTTCATGGCATTTCGGATCGCAGGGTGAAGTATATCGTCAACATTTGTGACACGCTCGATCCTTGAGTATGCCAGTTCCGTCGAATAATCAAAAAAACGCGGCAGATGACGTACGTTTACGTAGCAGTATTTGTCGATGGTTGTGGACAAAACCGCACCCCCGTGCGTTCTGAAAAAACTTTCCATGTCTGTTCCGCCGCCGAAAAACGACATACGGAAGGGTGTCTGAGTGATTATCATTTATCTGCTCCAAACTCCATAATAATGCTCTCCATCTTTTCCCAGGAGTATTTGTAACGCTCCCGTTCTATGCCGGCCGCATAGGAAGCTGCCCGGTCGTTGTCAAAGAAATCCTTTACGGCATCGGCTATAAGATCCGGCCTTTGCGGCTCGGTCAGATATCCGGTCTCACCGTCTATGACAACATCGGGAAGTCCGCCGACTCTTGTGGCAAGAACCGGTCTGTCAAAACTGTAGGCAACCTGTATGACCCCGCTCTGAGTAGCATCCTCGTAGGGAAGAACGACCATGTTGCAGGCCGCAAAATATTTTTCCACCTCATTTATGGGCAGATGTTCGTCATCTACGGTTATCATATCCGTGATGCCGTAAGATTTTATCATCTCATCGTATTCCGGGCGGCTCCCTCCGAAATCGCCGGCAACAAGAAGGTGCAGACGGCGGCGGTTTTCGGGATCCTCCTTTTTGATGATGCCAAGTGCACCCAGCAGGTGCTTAAGTCCCTTGTACGGTCTGACAAGTCCGAAGAAGAGGAGCACGTTTTCGTTGTCATTTAACTTAAGCGTCGCTCTGGCTTCTGATCTTGTCATATTCTTTATCTTGAAAAAGTTGTATGCCGGATGGACGGTAACCTTAATGCTGGCATCGGGAAGTATCGATTTGAGATCATCGGCATCGCTGTTTGCGTGTACGGTAAAGTAGTCTCCGTTTTTCAATGTCATTTTCGTAAGTGCCCTGTCCATGGGAAATCTCTCATGCGGGAAGACGTTATGACACATGAACAGTATCTTTGTGTTCTTAAGCTTTTTGGTGATTATCGTATAGCACGGCGCAAAGTACGGATGAAGCCACTGAAAGATCACAAGATCAGGTTTAAGAGAGTTTATCAGTTTCGCCGTTTTCACACAACTTACGGGATTGGCCGAATTAAGAACGTACCTGGCCTCGTCGATCTTAAGGGTATCATCTTCATAGTCCCGTTGAGGCCTTTTGTACATCAGACGCGGATACTGCATCGTGTAGGAAAGCAGCGTGACATCGTGAGACTTTGATAGCTGTTTGTATAAAAGTGCCACATAGTATGACAGTCCCGATGTGAACGGATATACAGGACCAACCATTACGATCTTCATGCTGCCGTACAACCTCCCAACTTATGTAAGTATAGTTGAACTTGACCGACAAATCAACTATACTATCCGTAAATGAGTAAGGGAGAACCCTGATGAAATTAATCATTCAGATACCGTGTTACAATGAGGCCGAAACCCTCGAAGTAGCCCTTAATCATCTGCCCAAACATATAGACGGGATAGATGAGATCGAATACCTGATAATAAACGACGGAAGTACGGACAATACCGTCGAGGTTGCCAGGGCCTGGGGAGTGCATCATATCGTCAATTTCAGACAGAACCAGGGACTGGCAAAGGGATTTATCGCCGGACTTGACGGCTGTCTTCGATGCGGAGCGGATATAATAGTTAACACCGATGCCGATGATCAGTATATGGGTGATGATATCGAGAAGATAGTAAAGCCCATTATCGACGGCGAGGCGGATATAGTTGTCGGTGCAAGACCCATCGATGAGACGGAGCATTTTTCGTTTATCAAGAAGAAGCTCCAGCATCTCGGAAGCTGGACGGTCAGAAAGGCATCAAATACCGATATCCCCGACGCACCGAGCGGATTTCGTGCATACAGCAGGGAAGCCGCGATGAAGATGAATGTTGTTAACGATTATACCTACACTCTTGAGACGATCGTTCAGGCGGGAAGAGAGCGTATCCCGATGACGAGCGTTCCGATCAGAACTAACGGTGAACTGCGTCCTTCAAGGCTGTTTAACAGTTTGTGGGGCTATGTCAAGAAATCGATGCTCACGATCGTTCGGGCATATATAATGTACAAGCCGCTGATGGCATTTTCCATCCTGTGTATCCCGTTCATTACGGTAGGTTTTGCGATAGGCGTCAGATTCCTGATCTTCATGGCGCGCGGTGAGAGCATGGGACATGTCCAGTCGCTTATACTCGGCTGTACGCTCATAATCATAGGTTTTTTAATACTTGTAATGGGGCTTTTGGCGGATACTATCGCATCCAACAGAAGGATACTGCAGGATGTGCAGTTTCATGTCAAGAGAATTGAATATGATTCGGAAAAGGATACCGGTGATCAGGACGCAAAGAAAGCTGAAGATCACTGAAAAGTGTAATCCTTCATCTGTATCAGGACCTTCTGCGGCAGTCCCTTGGGGCCGTATCCGGTCGATTTGACCGAGATGTCACCGCTTTCCCGGATCGATTGTTCACCGGCGAGGATCTGCGCAAAATCATTACCTTCCCGTTTGCGGCGGTTCTGATGGTACATAGCGCCCGATCCGCCCGCATCCGGACCTGTCCGGTTGATAGAGCCTATTTCCGTTACCTTTCTGAATTCATTGTTACCGTATCCTGTCATTTTACTACCTCCGTGTAGACCATTGGATGCTGCCGGGGAATCCGTTCCCTGTGCGCCAGTAACAGTTATTCTTTTATATTATTTATATCGGCTTTTTTGGTCCGTGGGTTAACATAAAAGAGGAGAAAGTTGATGCAGTACAGACAACTCAACAATCCCGATTCACTTTCAGCGCTTGGGTTCGGATGTATGCGTTTTCCGAAAAAGGGAAACGGTTTTGATCACGAAGAGATCGAGCGCGAGATCAGGTACGCAATTGAAAACGGTGTCAATTATTTTGATACCGCTTATATTTATCATGGCTGCGAAGAGGAATTCGGAAGAGTTGTTGAGAAGATAGGGGCAAGGGATAAGATCATGATCGCATCGAAAATGCCCCATTATATGATGAAGAGTACGCAGGAGGCCCAGAAGCGCTTTGACGAACAGCTGTCACGCCTTCGTACCGACAGGATCGATTATTATCTCATGCATATGCTGCCTGACCTTAAAACATGGGAAGCGCTTGTTGAGCGCGGTATAGATAAATGGCTTGAGGAGAAAAAGAGTCAGGGAAAGATCAGAAGGGCAGGATTTTCGTTCCACGGATCATCGGGACAGTTTGTAAAGATACTGGATGCATATGATTGGGATTTTGCCCAGATACAATATAACTACATGGATGAGAATTCCCAGGCGGGAGGACGCGGATTGAAGGCTGCGGCCGCAAAGGGGATCCCTGTCATAATCATGGAGCCTCTCCGCGGAGGAAGGCTGGTAAATCAGCTGCCCGAAAAGGCCGGAGAGCTTATATCCACGATGACACCCGGATGGACTCCGGCTGAATTCGGACTCAAATGGCTGTGGAACCAGCCTGAGGTTACGACCGTACTTTCGGGGATGAACTCGATGGATATGGTTAAGGAGAACATAAGGATCGCCTCTGAGACTGTCGAAGGGTCGCTTACTGAAGATGATATGTCCACGTATGCGAAGGTTCTGGCGGAGATTGAGAAGAAGATCAAGGTTAAGTGTACGGGATGCGGTTATTGTATGCCATGCCCCGCAGGAGTCGACATACCGGGATGCTTTAAGATCTATAATTCATCCTACACCGACGGTTATGCAAATGCCTGGAGAGAGTATTTCATGTGTACGGGCATGAAAAATGAGAGATCCATGGCATCTTTGTGTAAAAAATGCGGAAAATGCGAGTCGCATTGTCCTCAGCAGATACAGATCAGAAATGAGCTCGGCCATGTAAAGAGAAGGTTTGAAAACTTTGTGTTCAGGATCGCAACAAAGATCGCACCGGGACATCTCAAATAGGAAAAGGCCAATAAATACGTCATTTACTTGATTTTTTGCGGTAAAAAGAATAAAATGGGTAAGAATGTAAACTTACCAAAAGTTTTTAAAGGAGTTTGATTATGCCAAGAGACTTAGATCTTGATTTTGAAATGCAGGATGACGAGCTTCGTGATCGTCCGGTCCACAGGGCACCGAGACGTGAGCCGGCCGGTCGTGGTGCGGGCTCAAGAGGCGGTCGTGGCGCTTCTGCGTCAAGACGCAAGAAAACAGATACGACCAGCATAATAATCCTGATAGTTGAGATAGTTGTTTTTATTGCCCTTATCGCACTTTTCTTCGTTCTTAAGGCCAAGATAGTCGATAGCGGATCATCATCGGAAGCAACTGCTGCAGAGTCGACAACAAATAACGGGGTAAATGTTGAAAGCGAGGACTTCTCGCTTACATGTACCAAGGTACAGCTGGTTATGGATGCCGATAATAATACGGCAGCGCTTGTGTATTTCACGTTCGTGAACAAGACTGATAATCCTCTGGCTATGAGCGGTGTATTCCCGCCCAAGGTAACACAGAACGGAGCTGATTGTCCTGAGGATACTAATCTTACGGAGACACCTCCCGAGATAGCAAACAAGGACATGCAGGTTTCCGCAGGCCAGTCCGTGGAATGCTGTTATGCATTCAAACTTTCGGATCAGACGAGTCCGCTGACGCTGACGATTCATGACAATTATTCGACGTTCACGGATATCGGATCCACGGAGATCCCTATCAGCTAGCATTACCGGTATCATAAGTATAAAGAGTCGGGACAGCTTATGTTCCGACTCCTTTGCATTTTTACAGTTTTGTGAGGATATCAGATGAAGATCATTATAGTGGGATGCGGAAAGATCGGATCAACGCTGGCCGAGCATCTTGATCAGGAAGGTCATGACATTACGATAATAGATAAGCAGTGGGAGAGACTTAAGTATATCTCCGACGGTATAGATGTGCTCGGTGTTCAGGGGAACGGTGCAAGCATCTCCACACAGAGGGAGGCCGGTGTACAGAATGCCGATATCCTTATCGCAACGACCAATTCCGATGAACTTAATCTCCTGTGCTGTCTTATAGCAAAGAAAACCGGAAACTGTCAGACGATAGCCAGGATCAGGGATCCGGAATATTACAATGAGATGAGGTTTATCCGCGACGAGCTTAACCTTTCTCTTGTCATCAATCCGGAACAGGCTGCCGCAGCTGAGGTCGCAAGGATAATCAAGTTCCCTTCAGCCATGAAGGTTGATACTTTTGCAAGAGGAAGGGTGGAACTTATAAAGATAAAGATCCCCGATGACTCCAAACTTGCCGGCCTGAAACTTACGGATATGGAGTCAAAGCTGCACTGCAAGGTTCTTATATGTATCGTGGAGCGCGGAGATGAACTTCTGATCCCACACGGAGATTTTATGCTTACGGCAGGGGATGTTGTGTCGTTTATAGCACCTCATTCCGTAGCGCTCTCATTCTTCAAGGCAGGAGGAGCCAACACATCAAATACCGTCAAGTCCGTTATGATAATCGGCGGGGGTATGATGAGCTATTACGTTGCGAAATGGCTTGAAGAGACTAAGATAAACGTCAAGATAATCGAGAAGGATTTTGAAAGATGTCAGGAGCTTTCCACAATGCTTCCCTCCGCCGTTATTATAAACGGGGACGGAACGGATAAGAAGCTTCTTGATGAGGAAGGTATAGGAGTTGTAGATGCTGTCGGAAACTTTACCGGCATAGACGAGGAAAATATTCTCTTATCGCTTTATGAGAGACAGATGAGCGGCGCAAAGCTTCTCACCAAGATCAACAGGATAACATTTGAGGAGGTCATTGCATCTCTTAACATCGGCAGCATCATCAATAAGAACAGCATAACGAGTGATAACATTGTCTCTTTTGTGCGTGCGCTCAACAACAGCAAGGGAAGTAACGTTGAGACGCTTTACAAGATCGCACAGGGCCGTGCGGAGGCTCTTGAATTCCGTGTAAGGGATGAGTCGAAAGTGGTCGGGAAACCGCTTATGCAGCTTAAGTTAAAACACGGGATACTTATCGCCTGCATAACGAAGGGAAACAATGTTGTTATCCCGAACGGTCAGAGCGTTATAGAAAAGGGAGATCTGGTCGTGGTCATTTCGGTTGAACGCGGTCTTAACGATCTGGAGGATATTCTTGCATGAATAAGAGAATGGTGGCTTATTTCGTCGGATCCGTCCTCCGCATCGAGGCGGCGCTGATGTTGCTGCCGCTTTTGGTTTCGTTAATATACAGGGAAGAAGAGTGGATATATATAGCCGCTCCGATAGTATTGAGCTTTATCGTCGGCAGTGCGTTAAGCATCAGAAAACCGGCAAATATGTCCTTCTATACGCGTGAAGGCATAATGTCAGTGGCACTTTCATGGATACTCATGTCGGTATTCGGAGCGATACCGATGTGGCATGCCGTTGAACATATCGGGTTTACCGATGCTTTGTTTGAGACGATCTCCGGGTTTACCACAACAGGGGCGAGCATACTTACCGAGATAGAGTCTCTTCCAAAGGGAATATTGTTTTGGAGGAGCTTTACGCACTGGGTCGGAGGAATGGGGATACTGGTATTCGTTCTTGCACTTCTTCCCACGGCAAGCGGCGAAAATATATATCTGATGCGTGCAGAAAGCCCGGGACCGTCGGTCGGAAAACTTGTTCCTAAGGTCAGAGAGACCGCAAAGATTCTTTATTGCATCTACCTTGCGATCACGGTGATCGAGATAATAATATTAAAGATCACGGGACTGTCATTATATGAATCGGCGGTACTCACATTTGGAACAGTCGGTACCGGAGGTTTTGCCGTAAGAAACACCGGATGCATAGATCTTACCTCGGCACAGCAGAGCGTTCTTACGGTCTTTATGGTCATATGCGGAGCAAACTTTAATGTTTACTTCCTTCTCGTCGCCAGAAAATTTAAGGAAGCGTTTACTTCCGAAGAGGTCATCGCATATCTGTCAATATATGCGGCTGCAGTCATAGCGGTCGCGATAAACGTAAGGGATATGTTCGCTTCCTTCGGACAGGCCCTTCACCACAGTTTCTTTAACGTTGCATCGGTAATGACGACCACCGGTTTTGCAACGACGGATTTCAACCTGTGGCCGAATTTTTCCAGGATCATGCTGCTTGTGGCGATGTTCATAGGCGGCTGCGCCGGTTCGACCGCCGGCGGGATCAAGGTCAGCAGGATCGTTATCGGACTTAAAACCATACGCAAGGAACTCGAGCATCTGGTTCATCCGAGGAGCGTGAGAATACTGAAGTTTGAAGGTAAGCCGATAGAGCATGCCGTGCTTCGAGGGATCAATGTATATTTCCTTACATACTTCTGCGTATTTGCGGTATCGATACTGCTCGTTGCGTTTGACGGCAAGGATTTTACGACCACCGTCACTTCCGTTATCGCAACATTCAACAATATCGGTCCCGGCCTCGATATGGTCGGCCCGCTCGGGAACTATTCCCAGTTCTCGGCGTTTTCCAAATATGTGCTGATGTTTGATATGCTCGCCGGAAGGCTTGAGCTGTTCCCGATGCTCCTGCTGTTCATGCCAATGACGTGGAGAAGGCAAAGATAAATATATAAAAAAAGAGGATAAACCATGACACAATCAAGAACACACAACTGTAACGAACTTCGTATCGAAAATGTCGGTGAAAAGGTAACTATCGTCGGCTGGTACGACAACATGAGAAAGGTCAGTAAAAATCTCGGCTTCCTGATACTGCGTGATTTCTACGGGGTCACGCAGGCGGTTATAGAGACAGAGGAGATGATGGAGGCTCTGGCGGGCGTAAATAACGAATCAACTCTTTCTGTTACCGGAACAGTAAGGGAACGTTCAAGCAAAAACCCGAACATTCCGACCGGCGATATCGAAGTTGTGCCCGAATCGGTCGAGGTTCTTGGAAAGTGTATATATAATGAACTTCCGTTTGAGATCGCAAGATCGAAGGATGCGGATGAGGCTGTAAGGCTCAAATACCGCTATCTCGATCTGCGTAATCCGGCGGTTAAGGAGAAGATAGTACTTCGAAGCAAGGTTGTTGCGGAATTGCGTCGCAGCATGACCGAGCATGATTTTCTCGAGATAACCACTCCGATACTGACGTGTTCATCACCCGAGGGTGCAAGGGATTATCTGGTTCCGTCAAGAAACCATCCGGGTAAGTTTTATGCACTCCCGCAGGCTCCGCAGCAGTTCAAGCAGATACTGATGACAAGCGGATTCGACAGATACTTCCAGATCGCTCCGTGCTTCAGGGATGAGGATGCGAGAGCGGACAGATCCCCCGGCGAGTTTTACCAGCTTGATATGGAGATGGCATTTGCCGATCAGGAAGATGTGTTTGCGGTAATGGAGGATGTGCTCCCGCCGGTATTTGCAAAGTACGGAACTTACAAAACCGCTTCAGCGGCACCGTTTAAGAGGATATCATATCTTGATTCGCTCGAGACATACGGTACCGACAAGCCGGATCTTAGGATAGATCTGACACTTACGGATGTTTCCGGTCTTATGCAGGGTATCGGATTTGCACCGTTTGATTCACAGACGATCAAAGCGATAGTCGTAGATAAGTTTACCGGTACCAGAAAAGTGATAGATAAGATCGTCTCAGATACCGAAGTCATAAGCGGTCAGAAATCATACTGGTTCAGACTTGACGAGAACGGTGAGATCATCGGAGGAATAGCAAAGTTCCTGCAGGATAAGAAGCAGGAAGTAATAGATAAGATGTCATTAAAACCCGGAGATTTTGTCGGGCTGTGTGCAGGTAAGCGCGCGGATGCGTTAAAAGGCGCAGGAGTGCTCAGAAAACTCCTCGGAGAGGCTTCTGAAGGACATATGAGGAAGGGCTGCTACGAATTCTGCTGGATAGTTGACTTCCCCATGTATGAAATAGGAGAGGAGTCGGGCGAACTTGAATTCTGCCACAATCCGTTCTCAATGCCGCAGGGAGGCATGAAGGCGCTTGAGAATGACGATCCTCTTTCGATCCTAGCATATCAGTATGACCTTGTTTGCAACGGAGTTGAGCTTTCATCAGGCGCGGTAAGAAACCATGATCCGGAGATAATGGTGAAAGCATTCTCACTGGTGGGACTGGGCGAAGAAGATGTTAAGGCAAAGTTCCCTGCGATGTACAATGCATTCTGCTACGGAGCACCTCCGCATGCAGGTATAGCACCGGGTGTCGATAGAATGATAATGCTCATTGCAGGCGAAGAGAGCATAAGAGAGATAATCCCGTTCCCGATGAACAAGATGGCAATGGACGTGATGATGGGTGCACCGTCGGCCGTGGATAAAAAGCAGCTTGACGATGTTCACATAGCGATCGTTATGCCGGAAGATACTGAAAAATAATAAAGCGGATTTTAATGAAGTTTTAATAATCTCTAAAAGACCGTTTAAGATTCCTCCTGTATATTGTGTTTCAAGGACGGAGCAAAAAACACAGGATCCGTTACCTGACAGAAAAAAACACGATGTACGGAAAGGATGGATACAAAAATGGATAATTTTGAAAAAGTTGAGAAGTTAAGAGAGAAAGCAAACGTTTCTTTTGAGGAAGCAAAGGCAGCACTTGAGGAATCAAACTGGGATCTTCTCGATGCCATGATAGTTCTCGAGAAGCAGGGCAAGACCGAAGCACGTAAGGAAAAGTTTTCCACAAAGGAAGATGCGGATCTTATGGTCGTTGACCAGCCTGAGAAGAAGGAAAAGAAGCGCGGCAATGCATTTACGGACAAGTGCAAGGTTTTATGGCATAAATCATGTGAGAACAATTTCGTTGTAGAACGTAACGATGATGTTATCATCAACATTCCCATATGGGCATTTATAATAATCATTCTCTTTACATGGCATGTAACTCTCATCGTTATGGTCGTGGCTCTTTTCTTCGGCTGCAAATACAGCTTCAGGGGAGCAGATGAGATGAAGCTTGCAAATGATGTCTGCGACAAGGTTTCGGAAGCCGCAGACAAGGTAAAGGAAAGTTACGACAAACTGTAAGGAGCAGTCATGGCACATATACTGATCGTGGAAGACGAGGAAAAACTGGCACGTTTCGTTGAACTTGAGCTTGTTCATGAAGGATATGAAGTGACGAAATGCGGCGACGGACGGGAAGCACTCGAACTTGCCACAAACAATGCTTATGATCTTATATTGCTCGATATTATGCTTCCGGGCCTAAACGGCCTGGAAGTTTTACGCAGGATCAATAATCCCGGACAGGAGCATGGAGTAAACAAACCCCCCGTTATCCTTCTTACCGCAAGGGATGCGGTCATGGATAAGGTTTCAGGTTTGGATGCCGGAGCAGTCGATTATATCACCAAGCCTTTTGCAATAGAAGAACTGCTGGCAAGAGTAAGGGTTGCGCTCAAACTTCACCCGGTGAACTCACAGGATACCTCTGCCGGTTCTGCGGCAAATGCGGCTGCGGATGATAAAGCAAACGGAATATATCGCTGGAAGGGCCTGATGCTTGATGAGCGAAAGCACAGGGTAACGTACGACGGTAAGGAGATAACACTTACGAACCGTGAGTTTGAAATGCTTAAAGTGTTCCTTACCAACCAGGATATCGTTCTTACAAGGGATACGCTTCTTGAAAAAGTCTGTGGCTACGACTATGTAGGTGAGACAAATGTGGTTGATGTATATGTCAGATTCCTGCGGACTAAGATAGATGAAGTCTTTGATGTCAAAATGATCGAGACTGTCAGAGGTGTGGGATATGTCATCAAATCAGAATAATTCCGTAAGGGGACGTGTCTCTTCGATAAGCCGGCGTCTCGCGGGACAGCGTGTCCGTATGAAGATCGGCATGCATTTTCGGCACTGCTTTTTTCTTGCACTTATAATGTTTGCCGTTTGGCTGGCGGCAAGGGAGTATATGGCTGCTCCCGATGTGTCGTTTTTTGAGAGAAACCGCAGTGTTACGGTCTCTCCGTTTATAGGCCCGATAAACACACCTGAGAAGGTAGATAAGCTTCTAAGAACGCTACGCTATACAGTTGCAGCAAAATCAACGGGTGCGCTGATCATAGATGAATTGGTCTTTGTACCGGCAGCTCTTATACTTAGCTTCACATCCGTGCTTTTTGCACTGGAACTTTTCATTGATCTTTTGTCATATTCGGGACAACTGCGCAGGATCAGGAGAGTACTGGCACCTCTTGATGAGATCGCTGAGCGTGCCGAGGAGATCTCGAGGATCGATCTGTCAGAGGATAAATATCATTTGATAGAAGAGAAGATCACAAGCCTTGAACCGACCGATGAGGCAAAGCTTTCATTCGGGGACGAGGATCTTCGCGGTATAGAGCGCGCCATGAACAGTCTTCTTACACGTATAAGGGAAAGCAACAGACAGCAGGCTCGTTTTGTAAATGATGCATCACATGAACTGCGTACTCCCATAGCCGTAATAGAAGGATATGCGAACATGCTGGCCAGATGGGGACGTGAGGACGAGAAGGTTCTCGATGAGTCGATCACTGCCATTCAGAACGAATCGGCGCATATGAAGCATCTGGTCGAACAGCTCCTGTTCCTTGCAAGAGGTGATGCCGGAAGGACGGTCATAAACAGGGAGAATGTCGATCTGTGTGAGATGATGCAGTCTGTTTACGAAGAATCCCTTATGATCGATGAGCAGCATATATACAGGTATTCATTTCCTGAAGAACATGTCTTTACGATGGCGGATGAGGGCATGTTAAAGCAGGCTGTACGCATACTTGTGGACAATGCTGCAAAATACACAAATGAGAAGGACGAGATTCTTCTGGGTGTAGGGATATTGCCGGGAAACGATATATACATCCAGGTTCAAGATACCGGAATGGGAATGAGCGAGAAAGATGTTGAGCATATGTTTGAGAGATTTTATCGCTCGGATGAAGCGAGATCGATCGGAGGTACCGGACTGGGACTGTCGATAGCGAAATGGATAATAGACAAACACGGCGGTCATTTTGAGATCACTTCGAGAGAAGAACTTGGTACCAGGATCCGTATCATTTTGAAGAGATCATATGATACCGTCGTAAAAACATATGAGAACGTTTCCGCCGAAAATACCGAAAATGCTTGATTTTACGCAGCATCGGTGGTAGAATAAAATCCCAATTAATGTTACATGGGACGGCCTATGTGATAAACGATCGCCTTAACAGAAGGAGGAGTGATCATGGCAGCTATAAGCGGTGTTTCCTCTCAGAATAATATGATGTATTCCCAGATCGCCAGCGGCAAGAGAATCAATTCGGCTGCAGACGATGCATCGGGACTTACGATCGCCCAGAAGATGACCAGTCAGGAGACGGGACTTAACGTCGGATCCGACAATGCGAAGGACGGCAGGAGTCTTCTGAATGTGGCGGATGGAGCTCTCGGACAGATGACCGACAGCCTCCAGAGAATATATGAACTCGGCATGAAGGCTAAAAACGGCCTTAATACCGGTGAGGAACTCGGTGCGATCCAGAGAGAGGTCGACCAGCTCCTGTCTGATATCGAAGGTATCGGCAAGAATACCGAATTCAATACAATGAAGATACTTGACGGAAGTCAGGGTGATATCAATCTGGCAACCAAGCCCGACGGTGGCGGACAGAGTATCAAGATGGTCAGCGCGACATTGGAAAATCTCGGTATCGAGGGCTTTGATGTGACCAAAGATTTTGATCTAAACACGATCACGAAGGCCATCGATAAGGTTTCCGAGGCCAGAAGCAGCATGGGAGCCCAGACAAATGCGCTTGAATCGGCTATAAGGTACAATGATTATGCTGCAGAGAACACTCTTGCTTCCCGTTCAAGGCTTGAAGATCTTGATATGGCCAAGGCAATAAGCGCTCAGAAGAAGAATGAGGTTCTCAATCAGTATCAGCTTATGATGCAGAGAAGACAGCAGCAGAATGAGCAGAACAATATGATGGGGCTGTTCAGATTCTGAGATTGTCGCAGCGGTCGGTGTCAGGATAATCTTGACATCAACTGACAGAGTGTGATATAAAGATTAGGCGGTCGTCGGCCGCCTATTATATTGTACACAGGGGATTGGTCAAATGGTATGATAGGGGTCTCCAAAACCTTTGGTGGGAGTTCGATTCTCTCATCCCCTGCTTTGACACTAAGTGTCGAACCTATACGATAAGAGTTCCAAAATGCGCCAAACAGCTTTTGGAACTCTTGTTTTTTGCTATAATGGTCATCGTAAAAGACGGGCAAAGAGCCGTAAAGAAAGAGAACAAAGTAACCTATGAAAATGCTGAGCGAGCACCTTAAAGACAGGTTCGGATGCAAGATATATAAGATAGCTCTAAACGGCGGGTTTACCTGTCCCAATCGTGACGGTACGATAGATGACAGGGGATGCATATTCTGTTCGGCGGGAGGCGCCGGCGAGTTTGCGGGCGATCCGCAACAGAGCATTACGATGCAGATAGAAGACGGTAAAAAGAGAGTATCGGCCAAGATAAAAGACGGTAAGTTTATCGCTTATTTTCAGGCATATACCGGGACATATGCACCGGTTGACAGGCTGAGGGAGCTGTATACGGAAGCAATAAACCATCCGGATACGGCGGTACTGTCTGTTGCAACCAGACCTGACTGTCTGCCGGATGAGACATTAAAACTGTTATCGGAGCTTAACAGGATAAAACCGGTATGGGTAGAGCTCGGACTTCAGACGATCCATGAGCGTACAGCCGAATATATCCGCAGGGGATATGATCTGCACGTATATGAAGATGCTGTAAAAAAACTCCGTTCAAACGGTCTTGAAGTCATAACGCATGTCATACTCGGGCTTCCGGGTGAGAGGACGGAGGATATGCTTGATACGGTGCGTTACGTATGCGATATGTCCGACGGGATAAAACTGCAGCTTCTGCATATCCTGAAGGGAACGGATCTTGAAAAAGAGTATCTGGCAGGCCGCATAAAGGTCATGTCTGAGGATGAGTATATCGACATCCTCAAACAATGTGCAAAGATTATCCCTGATGATGTTATAGTTCACAGACTGACCGGAGACGGCGATAAGAAGATACTTGTCGCACCGCTTTGGAGCGGGGATAAAAAGCATGTTTTAAACCGTATACGGTGGGAGGTTCTCGGACAAAAATAAAAGAAGAGCGCTTAGCGCCCCTCTTTTATCGTTATTATCAATCACTGTACGGTAGAATATCCGAAACCGTTACATATTGCATCCACAGGTACGTTTTTGGAGCAAAGCGGGCACTCACCCGGGTGATAGCTCGCGTAGTCGGGAAGGTTCTTGGTTGAGAACAGGGACCTTATCGGTATATTGTCTATCTGTGTTGCGACTGAGAATATAGCCGATATGCCGACGCATGTCCCACCGTAGAATCTGATGGAACCTATCGCGCTCTTAAGGGTGCTTCCGGTCGTGGCCGAGTCGATAAGAACAAGCACTTTTTTGTTCTTGATCATGTGCTGGTTGTTCTCACGGAACATCATCTGTCCGCTTGTGTTGTACTCCGGACTTGTGATGTAGAGTGTCTGATGGCGGTTGGCGGATACGAGTCCGGCCTTGGTCAGCTTGTTCGCCATGTATGCCCCGACGATGTCCGTTCCGTTAAGACAGAGAATTGTATCGATGACCTCGGATGCAAGATAGAGATCAGCGAGTTCTTCGCCTGTTGCCCTGGCTTCGCGCTGTCTTGACTTCATGTCCGTCAGATCCATGTAATAATTGACGTGGGTGTTCGGCGTGATGAAATGCCCGGGAATGTAACGTAATACTACGTCCTTGTTCTTGGAATGGTCAATCTTCTTGTAATCCTGCATTTATACGTCCTCCTCGTAAAAAAAATTACACATTATTATAGCATTTTTTGCAGGCTGTTTTCAATTGTAAATAGGCAAAGCTTGAATTATACTATATGAAGATGGGAGAGGTCATTTGAAGCTTATAATATCGATCGCGGTTACGGCTGTTGCCCTTGTCGCTTTGCATATTCCCATAATGAAAAGAAAGAAAGGGATCGTTCTTGCGCTCTATGCGGTCGCAATGATCTTTTTTTTCGGTATATACAATTTCAGGACTCTCGGAAATATAATCAAGAGCTATCATCCGGTGAACCAGAGCATATATCAGCCGGAATTCATCTCAACCGGTGAATATCCGGATGCATTTCTTGATGAATTTCTGAAGGGCAAAACCGTATATACTCCGAATGATGCCAGACAGGTAAGTGACGATATAGATGTTAATGGTGATTTTCCCGAGAAGCATCTCGATGATTATTATCTGTATTATTATTATCATGCCGTTAATATGTGGAGTTATCTTGAACTGAGCAGGGCAAATATCGTAAAGGATGACAGCCTGAACGGAGTCGTTCTGACCGATGAACAGAAAGCATATTTTGCGGATCTTGGTCCTGCGAACGACATGCTAAGGTATATCTTTCCGCTATCACCGTACAAGGGAGAATACAGCAACGGTTTTTACCACTACTGGTTCTACAGTTCGTTCATAGGCGACTCACGCGTGTATATTTGCACGGAAGACATCATCGATTCGGACGAGCTCGTATGTATTTGGCAGCACACAAATAGCCATGATACGGACAGTTATTACATAGCATCCAGGAAGTATTATGATGAGGTGATATCAAAATGAACGGGCTTGAGATGCTTATAACCGAATATCTGGCCCGTCTGCGGGGAGTGTATTTCCTGAAGCAGTATCTGGTGATAATCGCACTTTTTGTTTTCGGAGCGATATTGACTGATACTGTTTCAAAGAAGAGCCTCTCGTGCGTGAAAAGATGTGCTCTGGCGCTTCCTGTAGGCGTATGCGCTTTTTCCGTAACGGCGTATGCTATGCTTGTTACCGGTATACCGTACAATACGTGGACGGTTGTGCTCTTTATCGCGGCCGAAGCGCTTGCGGCTCTTGCCGTGATGAGAAGATCTCATGGCGCACCTGAAGCTGTACGGAATATGCTGATCGCATTTGTGGTCGTACTTGTCGCAGCGGCACTTGCAACATCGGGTATTATACCGGTTTCGATATCCAATGATACGATGTATTATTTCAGCAGATATCCTGACGCGATCGTGCATTTCGGATATCTTCGCGATCAGTTTGACGTGTTCATGACCGACACCGGGCTTGGATCGGTATGCATTGATACGCTGCCGGCTCTTTTCGGATTCGGTGAGACGTTCGGTTTAAGGGAAAGCTTCCATATCAGTTTTATAGCGTTTTTTGCGTCCTGTGTATATGAAAGAGCAAAACTGCGGCTGTGTGGAAAACATGCGGTCATTGCATCGGTTGTTGTTACGGCGGTTTTGGTTATCTCGACTCCGTTTGTCATACTCGGGCATTGGGCGCTTGCAAATATGTATTTTATGGAGCTTTTCTTTATAGCCGCCTATACATTGATCGACACGCAGGACGATAAGATCGGAGTCGGACCGGTACTGCTTCTGGGTTTGGCATTTCTTAGGATCGAGGGAACGCTGTTTGTTCTGTGGCTTATGCTGTGCGTCTCTGTCTACAGGGATATTGCACGCAAACTTGCCATATTTGTTTCGGTACCGATGGCGCTGCTGTTCGGAGGATATTGTTTCAGGCTGTTCGTACAGTTCTATCTGCTTGATAACATATATGTATTCTTAACACCGCAGAAGGCGGTTCTGCTGATTGCGTCCATTTGTGCAACGGGCCTGTATCTTCTGTTTATATATCCGTATGTCAGAAAGAGATTTGTGCGGTATATGCCGTATGTTTATCTGATCGCACTTGCGGCGGGGAATATACTGATGTTCATAAGAAAGCCCGACCTGTATGTTACGAACCTTACAATGTTCGGTCAGAACCTGTTCAGACAGAGCGGATGGGGAGTGTTCCCGCATTTTGTCATTGCAATGACGGTGCTGCTCGTAATCGAGTATGTGCTTATGTACATTAGGAAAAAAGAGACGGCCGGTGCCGGCTGTTCATTTGATATCACGCTTACCGTCGGTTTTATATTGATGGTTCTTGCAGTATCCTACGGACGGGGTGACAGCCTGACGGCATATGTGGGAGACTCGGGAAACCGTGTCCTTTTGCAGGTCGTTCCTCTTATCGTGATGACATATGCCGGGTTGTTTATCGGATTGATCGGTGAAGAACAGTAACTTCGCAGTTCATTTGTAGTGAAACATGGACGGGATACCGGGAAAATGCGGGGTTCATAAAGTTTTCACAATTTTTGTTAGCACTCACGCTTGAGGATAAAAGTGTGTAACCTGTCAGATGCTGTCAAACCCTGTGATGCTGTAAAATAAGGCATCGCAGGGTTTTTTGCTTTTTGACTGTTGTTGTCAAAAGCTGTCTAAATTTAAAAATTTGGGGTAAAATCTGGGGTAAAAATGTACGCACAAATGGTAGGGAATGTGACTGCTCAGAAAAATACACTATATATTCGCAAAAAAAGGTCATTTAAGCCCATACTGTAGTGCTTGTAGCTAAATATACGGAATGATAGAATATGTTAAAATATTAAGACTCTGAAAAGGTTGCCTTTAAAGAAGATTTTTACCTGTGTATATCTAATTTATTAAGTGCTCGGAATCTTTTTATGAATAAGTAGGATAATTCACTTGATTATGTAAAAGGAGGCTTTAGAAGTTGCTATGGGAAGAGAATTAAATAATCGTGCAATATGGTATCCGGAAAGTGATGCCCAAAAAACAGGAGAAGAATATAAGAAATCCATGTATTACCACTTGACAGAGGGCGCGTTTAAGCAGTTTGTTGATTTGGTAAAGAAATCGGAAAGTGATGATTCGATTCCTGAATTAATGCTTTGTTTTAGATCGAATCAAGATTCTGTTACGATTTATTATAATAATCATATTGTTTGGGATTTGAGTATAAATAAGAGGGGACCCAAAGTATCTATAAGCGCAAATCATGCAAGATACTCTGATAATTGGATCGGCATTCTTAGCTCTATTGGAATGGACAGAAACAAGTTGGAAGAAAGAGAAAAGAAATTGAAAGAAGAGAAAAAGGTCATAAAAATAGACAAATTCTCTCGTTCGGCTGATAAATTGCCTGAGGATTATGCCAAGAAAACTATTCACAAACTGATTGGAATGATTAACGATTTTTTTAATGTTGATAAGAAATGGGATTTTTTCGAAAACCGAAAAGCAATTAAAGCCTATGACAGAATACATAAGATATATATTGAAGGGAAAAGGAATTTAGTTGAGAAGAAAAGACAACAGGAATACTATCTGAATAATAGAAGCTTTTGTGGCGGATATTTTGTATATGATATGGAGTTTCAACATGAATACGGAAATGATACCGAGAAGAAAACTGATTTTCGATATATGGGGATAAACAAAGCCAATCAAACTGATTGTTTGGCCATTAGATATGATGATAAGGGAAAACCTATAAAGTTAGCCTTTGTTGAAATTAAATCAATAAAAGATTCCATGACGGACAGCGAAGAAGATGGAAGCGGCTTGAGGGCGCATATGATCAATATGGACAAATACATTACAAAGCATCTTGATTATATGAAATTGCGATTGAAAGAGGCGCAAGATATTCTTACCTTATACAACAAGTTGGGATTGAGGGGCGTGTCAAAGGATATGTGCGAAGCTGATTTATCAAAACTAGAATTATTCGGCAACCAGGAGATAGTCTTGGTTTATACTGATTCGGCAAGAGAGTATATTGAAACTGAAAACGGAAAGAAGTGGCGGGACAAAACGTTGGCGGGTTTCCCTACAAAAGAAGGTGCGTATAATATCGTACAGATATTACGATAGGAAAAAACTATAGGGGAAGTTCGATGGAACATGTAAAGATATATCAGGGTAATCAAATAGGCGGATGTGTTACGGTTATTTCAAGCATGATTAACGGTGAGATACACCGGATCATGGTTGATTATGGGTCATCCCTGCCCGGAAGTGATAATGAAAAAGACTTCGATTACCCATGGGATGATGAACCAGTGGATGCGGTCTTTTTTACACATTATCATGGCGATCATGTGGGAAGGTTGATGGAAATCCCGTCTCATATTCCATTATACATGGGCGATGTGGCTCGCCAGGCAATGATCAACATCCAAGAAGCCTTGGGAAAGAATCCGTATATACCTAAGGAAGAGGCACAATTGCACCTGGAGGAGGCGGCCGTGCTAAATGATGATAAAAGGGTAAAGACGTTTAACTGGAATGGAATATTTTATGATCATGTAAAAGATATAGAGGGCTTTGTTGTTGAACCATATAGCGTGGATCATTCTGCTTATGATGCTTACCTGTTTCTTTTTGAGGTTTGTGATCCCAATACGAAATCCGGGAAATACAAAGTCGTTCATACGGGAGATTTCCGTGGACATGGAAGACGCGGAAATGTGATGCTGACCTTGATCAAGAAGTATATTAGGAGGTTCAATAAACGAAGCATCGATGCGCTTGTGATCGAAGGAACAATGATGAGTCGCTCACGAGAGAGAGTTATTTCAGAACCTCAGATGCAGCTAAAGGCTACAAAGTATCTTATGAAACATAAATATGCATTTCTTATATGCTCGTCAACAAATGTTGATTCACTCGCAAGCTTTTATCAGGCGGCTCAGGATGCTGGTCATCCATACGGCAGAAATATGTATGTCTATAGCTACTATTTTATCAAACAGTTGAAACTCTACACAGACACGGCCGGATCATTTGCATCTGTTTACAAGTTTGATAATGTATATCAGTTCGACGCAGATTCGACCAAAACTTACTCACATCCAAATTGGGATAATCCTAAAACACAGCAGGAGATGATGGAAGATTATGGTTTTATTGCCGTGATAAAGCCTGAGGATTATCATGAACACTACATTGACGCATTTGTTGAAGCCTATAAAGCTAATAGGATTAAACAGATGCCAGTTTTAATATTCTCTATGTGGAATGGGTACTTAAATCCCAAACATAAAGCATTCAAAAAGGAGTGGTTTGATTTCGTCGAACGACAGAAAGCAAAAGGAGTGGAGATCGAATATGACTTGCATACAAGCGGTCATGCAACACCGAAAATGCTGGCAAGTGTAATAAACGCAATCAATCCGCAGGATGCCCTTTACCCGATGCATACTGAGAAAAAAGAGGAGTTTATGAATCTGCCGATCAAGGATGAGATAAAACAGAGAATCAGACTGAAAAGTTAACGGCTCATAGAACTTTCATTAATCAAATAGACATAAGCTTTATATTTCTTATTATAATCAATATCGAATCCGGCATCGCGGAGTTCTTTGAAGTCGCGTTGCCGGGTTCTTTCATTACTGTCTGGAAAGAGCGTGTAGTATTCTGATTTAAGATTGGGGAAATAGGGATATTCGGATTCTGCGCTTTCACGCATTTCGTTTATATCCTCCAGGGGGAATGTCTCGGGATCTTCTTGTGAGAATTCGATGTAGTCGTTCAGTTCCTGGACCAGAGACTCATAGCGGTCGATTTCACTCTGATATACGCGAGATAACTTGGATATCAGTGTTCCGAGTCGATAAAGGCGCCGCAGGTGCTGGAAGTGACGCCCTTCAGCAGTCTCATCTAAGGCAGAGGTCTCGAGACGGATATACATATCTCGTGCCTTGTTATACTTTACGTTGATCAGACCGCAATCGCGAAGATCCCTAAGGTCACGCTGGAGCATACGCTGGGAAATGCCAAACTCCCTCATAATCTCTTTTGGACCGATGATGACGCCGAAAGAGATCTCTTCGAGGGCAGGTACTTCGCTTACCTGAGCATATATGTTTAATTGCCGCGCCATTTTAGTCATAACAATATACTATCACACAGCAAATCCTATTGGAATACGAGCAGCTTTTACCTTCTTGCTGATGTTGACGTCAAAATCTTCGGGCGAGAGCGTAACCAGAGATTTCTTGCTTATCTTGTTCCCTCGTGTTTTGGATGCGATCCGATGCGCCTGGGCCAGCTCAGCTTGTTCAAGTAGATTACGGACAAAACGACCATTTCCAAAGTCATCTTCCCGACAGGCACTCTCAAAGATTTCATGGCACTTTGAAAATGCGGCTTTCTCAAGTTTATATCCGTGCTGATCAGCCATTAGCTTTAGGATATCTACCATTTCGTCCGGAGTGTAGTCAGGAAAATCAAGATGGAAAGCTATGCGGCTTCGCAATCCTTCGTTTTTGTCCAAGAAATCCTTCATCTTGTCAGGATAGCCGGCAAATATTACGATCACGTCTTCTCTGTGGTTTTCCATTTCCTGTACTATGGTATTGATGGCCTCATCGCCAAATGAGTTGCTGCCATCAACGAGTGAATAAGCCTCGTCAATAAACAGGATGCCTCCTTTTGCCTCCCTGAATTTTGAACGAACGGTTTTGGCTGTCCATCCAACATACTTGGCGATCAGATCGGCTCGACCACATTCCACGAATTTACCACCATCGACTATGTCTTCTTTACGGAGAATCTGTGCAATGAGCCTTGCAACAGTCGTTTTGGCGCTTCCTGGATTGCCGGTAAAGACCATATGTAGAGATGATTTTTTTGCGTTTAAGCCCATGTTGGTCCGGATCTTACGTACTTTTCCGGCGTCGATGATCTCGTCGATAACCTGCTTGATCTCTGTGAGACCAACCATCTTTTGAAGTTCATCATAAGGGGCGCTGCTTCGATCCTTAAGCGCTTCGCAGTAGAATCCGTAATCTTTATAGGCTTTGTAAATGTGAGTGCGAAGCCCGTCTTTGAACCATTTCTCATAAATGTGGTAGATTTCCTCGACGCTGAACATCTTTTTGTTTCCGAGGGCCTTTTCGAGTTCTTCTTCGGTAATATCAAAGGATTCCTTCTGCGCGAGATTCGTAAGATAGGTTTTCGCCTGCTTCTTATCTCCATACCCCTCGTTGATTTTGATTATCTGGATATTTTCGGTTACCTTGGAAATTAGACTGTCTGTAAAGCCAGATTTGTCTTTTATCTCAACAAAGAAACATAATGTGTTCAAATGATATTTATCAATGATATAGTCGATATAATCAACAACTTGTTGATAGGCATTAGCATAGTTTCCGTGGTCTTCGTTAGTTCCGCACATCTCGATGACGACAGTGTTTCCCTGGGCAGATTTGAACATATGCTCAAAATCCGCTTCGTCATAACAGCCTTCGCCGATATTGTGGATCTTCAATATTCGTCTTCCACAAAGCCTTTTATTGGCTATGAGCGCTGGAACCATAAGATCCACGATGTCCATCGCGGCTTTTGTGCCGGATGCACAGATTTTGTAATGAACCGGATTTCCATAGTATTTCTTCTCGTTCTGGTCGGAGTAGATGCGCTCCAGTTCTTCGATAAGAGTCGCATCGGCCATTATGTCGTCACCTGCTTTTTTGGCATCTTCCAGAGTGGGATAGTCTTTTTCTTCCATGTATTCCTCGACTTTGAAGTGGCTATTGGAGAAATAATCGATCCCAAGATTGGACCTTTCAAAATGCCAACGCCTGATATAACCGTTTTCATCAGCCTTATCCCCGAGAAAATCAAGCCTTTTGGCAGATATTTCCTTATATTCGGAGAAGGAGATATTTCGTACCGAGTAGTTCTTTTCAAGCGTTTCCTTTATAAAATCAAAACAGTACTCCAAGGATGCATCCCTTGAGGAATAAGCTATAACAGCATTGAGGCATTCCGGGACACCATCATAGAAGTAAACAGACATCTTATCATCCGGGTCACATTTCCTGCCCAAAAGCTTATTAAGCCCCCTGATCATGGTGTCCCAGTCTTGTTGCGGTTGTTTTGCATTAGGATCCATCATAAGATGTTTTGCGCCTATGTTCTTGGTTTTTTTGTCTTTATAGACTATCTGCGTTTCCCAAAGTACCATATCTTCTTCCTCCATTTGATAATCATATCGGGCTGACTACGCCTTCGGTCATATATCCCTGTATCCAAAGCATTTCAAGCCATTCTGAAAGGCGGGAATCCAGTTCGTTGGACCTTTTGTAAAGCTTTGGGTTATAGCAAGCCGGGTTGCCCTCGGAATAGATTTCCTCAGTATAGAAAAGAGTCCTGCTCAGATAATAAAGCGGTTTAGCTTCAGTAATATTTCCGTTAGAATCCAGATCAAGTTCTATCCTCATCAAAGGATCAAAGAGAGGATCCCCCTGATAATCGGTATTGAGGCACATCTCTATCGTGATGGTGTTCACACTGCGCTCTGAATAGTATACGGAAAATGCCCACTCATTTTTTGTACGTATAACTGCATCATTGGGACCGATCTTATCGAGGATCTCTTTTATATGCTTTCCGTTGATTTGTCTGATATTCATGATATATTCTCCTTGAAGTGTGAGCTTTTGGGAAAAAGAGGAGGGGATTTTCTCCCCTCGTCAAGCTACTTTGAAGTATCTGTTCATGTTGACCATAACCTTTTTCTTCGAAATTGCCTTACCTTTACCGTCGATTCTGATCAGGGTGAACTGCCTGTATTCCGGTCTTTGTACTGTAAGTGTATCTGATGCCATGTTCATTTTTTTCACCATTGCCATTCCTCTTGCTGTTAATCTGATATTCATGTGCAACCCTCCATTCTAAGTGTGATTGTTATGTTCCATATTTAATTGATCGAGCTTGTGAGCAGAGTGTATCATCTTCAGACTTTGCAAAACGACAATTTGGTGTCGCGAGGTGCGACATAAATGTACAATATAGTGCACATAATTCCCACGTGACCGCGACGGCAAAATGACGTTCTTGCGATGCGTATCATGATAGATTTAGATCACATAAAAGCCATGAAACGGGTATACCGGAAAGGAGGAAGAGATATGGACAGACTGTTTTACGATGAATTAAAAAGGGTGATAGGCGAGATAGCTACAGACGAGTTCGACAGGGCAAAAGCGAGGAAGGTTATAGGAGCATGTGAACTGGTAATGAAATACGCCATTGCAGCAAGGGAGTACGGTCTTCTGAAACTTGAAGACGAAATAGTGAACTTGAATAAGTATTCAATGGAGAAGTGGTTATATGAACTTATCATTCTGGTCCTTGACGGAACTGACCATGAAAATGTCGAAGATATTGGATGGTCATCGTTTTTTTCACAGGGGTTCTCTTCTTACGAAGGATTGACCTATCTTATCTACCTTAAGGGAGCACTAATCATCCAGTTTGGTGACTGCCGTGGAATTGCAGAAAAGAAACTGAAGTCTATGTTGCCCGAGGAAATCCTTGCTATGGTTCCAAATACTATGGAGGAAGAACCGTTCACAGACTAGGCTATTGTAATCATATGTGATCATTAGTATACTTTAGACGTACAAAATAATGTGCATTCATTGGAACATCACCTGCGGGAGGATTTACTATGTACGCTACCGGAAATAAGAAGATGCTTAATATGCTTATCCTGGAGGTTTTAAGGAAATACTCTGATGAAAAGCATCCGCTTACACAGCAGCAGATCATTAAGCTCCTTAAGCAGAACTATGGGATGGAATGTGATAGGAGATCCGTTAAGAATAATGTTGAACATCTTGTGGAACTGGGATATGAGATATCAATGGATAAGGGATATTATCTTATTACCCGCGAGTTTGATGATGCCGAACTTAGAATTCTGATCGACAGCGTGTTGTTCTCCAAGTCTATCTCGACCAAGCAGGCACAGGGACTAATAGAAAAGTTAAAAGAGTTTGCCAGCGATTTCTTTATTGCAAAGGTTTCGCATATTAAGAACCTCCCGAGTTTGAATCGTACAATCAACAAACAGGCCATGTATGCGCTTGATACAATCAATGATGCCATTTCTGAGCGAAAGAAGATCAGTTTCCTGTATAACGAGGTTGGGACGGATTTTAAACTTCATCCTAAGAAAAAGGAACCTTCAGTTTTTAATCCGTACGAGATTGTTGCCAATAATGGTCGATTTTATCTTATTGGAAACTATGAGAAATATGACAATATCGCACACCTTAGAATTGACAGGATGACGGAAGTGGAAATGCTTAATGAGAGAGTAAAGCCGCTTAAGCTTATTTCTGGGTATGAAAGGGGATTTGATCTGCCCAAACACATGGCTGAGCATATTTATATGTTCAGAGGCCCAAGTGAGATGATCACAATCAAGACTACTGATGATAAGATGACGGATCTAGTTGACTGGTTTGGAACGGACTTTTCTGTAACAAAGGGAAAGGGAAATGAGATAACGGTACGCTTGAGTTGTAACATTCATGCCATGGAATACTGGGCGTTGCAATATGGTCCTTCTGTAGAAGTGCTAAAGCCGGAATCACTGAGGAAACAGATATGTGAGGACATCCGAGGAATGGCTGAAAAGTACAGATGTTAAGAAAATGGCTATATGATTAATGATTTGATCACAAGAAATACGAAGCTGTGAACCCGCTAAAATCAAGGTTCACAAAATTTTCACAATTTTTGTTAGCACTCATGATTGACGAGTGCTAACAATGGTGGTATAACATAGTCAGAAATTGAAAAACAAAGATCTTCGGATCTGATATAAAGGAGGAATGACTTATGTTGATGCCCAGTATTTTCGGTGAAAACCTTTTTGATGACTTTTTTGACACCGTCTCGAGACCTATTAAGGCCATCAGACAGACTCCGGTCCCTCAGGTAATGAGAACGGATGTTAAGGAAAACGATAAAGGCTTTACGCTTGATATCGATCTTCCGGGGTACAAGAAAGAGAACATTTCCGCAGAGCTTAAGGAAGGATACTTAACGGTAAGCGCAAAAGCGGATGAAGAGCATGAAGAGAAGGCAGAGGACGGAACATATATCCGCCGCGAGAGAACCTTCGGCAGCTGCTCAAGAAGCTTCTATGTTGGCGAGGCTATTGAAGAGAATGATATCAAGGCCAAATTCGAAGACGGAATACTTAAGGTATTCGTTCCGAAGAAAGAGGTTGAGCCGCCTGTAGAAGAGAGAAAATATATCTCGATCGAGGGATGATAAAAAGCTGATATGAAAATGGCGATAAGCGGATAAGTCATATTTGCAACTCGAAACAATTAGGGTATAATCAGAAGCGTCGGTTTCCGACGCTTTTGGTTTGTAAACCTGAATAAAGATTATCGATTAAGAGGTGTTTTATGATCTATCATATAGCCGGTCCTTTTGCGGCATTTATTCCGATCACCGGTGTTTTGTTTGCGTTTTTTGCTACTTTTTTTCTGATGAAGGCCCTGTCGGGGCGGCTTCCGCACGATCAGGGAAGGGCGTTTGCCGTTGAAGGCACGCTCTCGAAAGGCAAGGCAAGGGGTGCCGGCATCATTTTTGTGCTCGTATATGTTGCTGCCGCGATCCTTTTCGACCGAATTTATGTGGAGAAGATCATTTATCTTCTTGTGATCACCGCGACCATGCTTACCGGTTATTTCGATGACGCATCCGAAAAACCGTGGAATGAATATCTTAAAGGTGCACTCGATCTCGGACTCGGCATAGTGACGGCAGTCACGTATCTGTACTTTAACGGTAATACGTTCAGGATAATGGAAATGCCGTGGCAGCTGGAGATAACGATCCCCATGTGGCTTGCGGGGGTACTGATAGTTGCGCTCGTGTGGATGTCGATAAACGTGACGAACTGCACCGACGGTGTGGACGGTCTGTCCGCGACGCTTACGATCATCACGCTTGGCAGCTTTGCGTTGATAATCGATATATGCGGATTCTCGGATATGCTCTTAAACGTGATCTATTTTATCGTTGTGCTTGCGGCATATCTGTGGTATAACGCTAATCCGAGCAGTATGCTGATGGGAGATGCGGGAAGCCGTGCCATGGGCATGCTGATCGCGATAATGGCGCTTATGAGCGGTTACCCTCTTTTGTATGTTCCGTTTGCAATCGTCATGATACTTGACGGCGGACTGGGACTGCTGAAAGTGGCGCTTCTGCGTTTCCTTAAGATAAAGATACTTGTAAACACACGTTGTCCGCTGCATGATCAGGCACGAAAGGTCGATGAATGGTCCAATACGCAGGTGGTGTTCAGGTTTGCGATGATCCAGTTTATTGTGTGCGCCGTTTTTGTCTTATTGTTTAAACCATTGTAGATGATCCAGGGAGGAAGAAAATGACAAAAGTTGATATAATATCGGGCTTTTTGGGAGCCGGAAAGACAACACTCATAAAAAAGCTGATCGCCGATGTGTTTGCAGGCCAGCAGATAGTCCTGATAGAAAATGAATTCGGCGAGATCGGAATTGACGGAGGATTTTTAAAAGATGCCGGAATAAACATCACCGAGATGAACAGCGGATGCATATGCTGCTCGCTGGTGGGCGATTTTGCAACCGCACTTAAAAAGGTCGTTGATGAGTATCATCCGGCAAGGATCGTAATAGAGCCTTCAGGTGTCGGAAAACTGTCGGATGTTGAAAGGGCGGTTCTCGATGTTGCAGCAGATGCCGGACTTGAGATCGCAACGACAACTGCTGTTGTGGATGCCAAGAAGGCAAAGGTATATATGAAAAACTTCGGTGAGTTTTTCAATAACCAGATAGAAACAGCCAGGTGTATCGTGCTCTCGCGTACGCAGGATGTTACGGATGAAAAACTTGAAGAAGTTGTTAAGCTTGTAAGAGATAAAAATCATGAAGCGGCGCTTATCACAACGCCGTGGGATGATATTGACGGCAAGGTGATCTTCGGGGCCATGAGCGATGCAAAGGCGCTTGAGCATGAACTTGAACATGAGCACCACCATCACGAGCACCATTATGATGAGAACGGCGTATGTTCGTGCGGGCACCATCACCATGATGAAGATGAACACGACCATGAGCACCACGATCATGACCATGACCACGACCACGAGCATGAACATCATCACGACCATGATCACGATGAGCATGAACATCATCACGACCACGACCATGACCACGAGCATGGTTGCTGCGGCCACGATCATCACCACCATCACGATCATGATGCTGATGAGGTGTTTACAAGCTGGGGTGTTGAAACGCCGAAGAAATTTGATAAAGACGAGCTTAAAGCCATGCTTGACAAACTGGCTGATTTCGGACAGTTCGGACAGGTGCTGCGTGCCAAGGGTATAGTTCCTTCAACGGACGGCAGATGGCTGCACTTTGATATGACACCGGGAGAGTCCGAAATACGTGAGGGTTCGGCGGATTACACCGGAAGGCTCTGCGTTATCGGCTCAAAGATAGACGAGGATGCGCTCGCGGAATTGTTCGGGGTATAAAACATGCTTGGAAGAAGACCTATACCGGTTTACCTGTTTACGGGATTTCTGGACGGCGGAAAAACAAGCTTCATAAGACAGACAATGGACGAGGGACAGTTCAAGGACGGCCGGACCACGCTAATGATAGTGTGCGAGGAAGGTGAGGAGTCCATTGATATCATCCGCCTTGATTCCAACAAATTTGTCGTACGTAAAATAGAAGATGAGGACGATGTTTCGGAAGAACTGCTGAGGGCAATGGATAAGGAGGTCCGCCCTGACAGGGTCATCATCGAAGCAAACGGAATGTGGGATGTGGACGAGCTTTTTGATGCACTTCCGGCACACTGGGAGGTCGCTGAGGTCATAACCCCCATAGATTCGGGCACATTTGAGATGTATCTGTCCAACATGAAGATGATGATGACCAACCAGTACAAGTACTCGGATCTTGTTGTTTTCAACAGATGCGACGAGGGATATGACCGCGCTATGTTCAAGCGCATGGTAAGAGCCATTAACCGCCGTGCCCAGGTACTGTACGAGACCAGTGAAGGAAAGGTTGAGGATAACGTTCCCGAAGAGCTCCCGTATGATATGGATGCCGATATAATCGAAATAGGAGATGAGGATTACGGTATTTTCTATATCGATATATTTGAAAATCTTGCGGAATACATCGACAAAACGGTGCGTTTCAAGGCAAAGGCGGCACATCCGAAGGACATAAAAAATGACCGCGTGTTTGTGGTGGCACGTCCCGCCATGACATGCTGCGCCGAGGATATAGCATTTGTTGGATTTCCGTGTGAATACGCGGATCAGGCAGCCGTGAAGGAAGGTTCATGGGTGGAGATCACTGCAAATGTGCGAAGCATCATGAACCGTCAGACCAATGAGCCTTCTCCGATCATGATCGCAAAAGAGGTTAAGGAAACGACGGCGCCTGAAGATGAAGTAGCTTATTTTATGTAATGCAGACAGGAGGGGCCCGCGAAAGGGCAGGTTTTTATGAAGATCGCATTGCTTGGCGCCGGAGCAGTCGGCGCATATTTTATCAAAGGATATGAAGATACAAAACCTGCGGATAAAGAGTTTGCCGTCATAGCTGACGGAGAAAGGCTTGACAGACTGAATCGTGACGGTATCAGGATAAACGGAAAGGTTTATCATCCGGAAATAAAAAAACCGGAGGATGCGGGTGTTCAGGATCTGGTTGTTGTTGCCGTAAAGGGCAATACGCTTGCCGGATCACTGGATATGCTCAGACCGCTTATCGGCAGGGATACAGCTGTCATTTCCATGCTCAACGGAGCGGATTCGGAAGAACTCATAGCAGAAGCTGTCGGAATAGAACATGTTCTCCATTCGATAATCATGATCGCATCAAGGCGTACGGACAAGGAGATCGTGATCGACACAAGTTATAACACCACGATATTTTACGGATCGGCTTTTCCCGAAAATGACCGTCTGCTGCCTGTTGTTGCCGAAGCATTTGACGGTACGGGGATAAATGCCGTAAAGAGTGATGATATCATGTTTGATATATGGACAAAGTATGCCAAGAATATCTGCAACAATCTTCCGCAGGCGATAATAGGCGTACCGGCGGCGCTTTATACCAGAAGCGAGCATGGCCTGTTTTTGGCAAAAAAGCTGTGGGCTGAGGTAAGAACGCTTGCAAAACTGCGAAGCGTCAACCTTCCGGAAGAAGTCGGAATATATGCATGTGCGGATTCCTCAAGATATTCCACGCTTCAGGATATCGATGCCGGCCGCAGGACGGAGGTTGACAGCCTGTGCGGATACCTTCTTAAGATGGCGCAGGAGAAGGGGATCAGCGTACCGTATATTGAGTATACTTATCACGCCATCAAGGCTATAGAAGAGAGAAATGAGGGTCTGTTTGAAGGTTGACGAACCCGGGGTGCTGTGATAATATAGGTGGGTCGCATCGACAATAAGTGTGTGTAGCTCAGCTGGATAGAGCGTCTGGCTACGGACCAGAAGGTCGAGGGTTCGAATCCTTTCACACACGTAAGCCTGAAATGCCCTGTTTTAGGACGTTTCGGGCTTTTTTATGCAATATAAAATGCCGGAGAACTCTCCGGCATTTTTCTATGGATCAAAGCGGATCGTGTGCTGCTATATATCCATCAGGATCGTCATATCCACGCGGTCTTTCTTGATGCCGACCTTAACATCTTTTGCGATGCTGGCGACAATTGATTTTTCGAGTTCATCCCAGGCTTCACCGATGCCGCCTTCCTGTGCGGTAGCTCCTGACAGTCCCTGTTTGTAGTTTCCGAGAGACCAGGTAAGTGCATCGCCCATCATCGGGAGCTCCTCGGGCATTCCGAATCCGATCATTGCATAGTTGACCTGTCCGCCTACATATTCCTGCTGAAGTTTCATGACATCGTCAAAATTCAGCAGTCCGTTTTCTATTATCTCACTGATCTTGCCCATAAAACCTTTGGCAGCAGCGTTTTTGCCGGTTGAAGATATCGAGAGAAGATCGTCCTTTTTCATCTTGTCCATATCCGTCTTGCCGGTGAGGCAGAGCCTGAATTCGTTATCATCCCTTTCAAGCCAAAATTTTGCATTAAAAACTCCTGCCATGGCGCGAACCATTCCTATCGTCTCTTCAACTATAAGACGCAGACGGATGGAAGTTTTACGGTCAACGTTTTGTGCCGAGATGAATTCATCCGCTTTTTTAAGTGCTTCCGCATAGTTTTCTTCCCTGTTGCTTATATATATCTCACTTGTTTTTTCCATTTCCTATCCTCCGAAATCTTTTTAACAATTATACACTTTAAAAAGAGTGTTCATCAATACCTGCAGATTTTACTGATCCTCATCCTCTTCGTCCCACATGTCATAGCTTATCTCATCGAGCTCTGCATGCATGAATTCCGACCAGCTGTACTGATTCATGTAGTCCCCTAGATATTTGTATTTGCTGTCGTTTTTGTTCTCAAGCCAGTCATACAGATCGCATTCGATGCGGTCTTTGACTATGGAAATACTGCCGCGCTGTTTGACTATGATGTCATCGATCTTAAGGTTTGTGAAAGTGTTATGTATATCCTGACGCAGGTTGCGAAGATAGGAGAACTTTTTGTCCGGGTCGCCCTCGTCCTCCCAAAGGTTTGCAACGATCTCGCCGTTTGTGGTCTGTGCCCCCTTGTTATTGATAAGAAGGGCGATGACTTCCTTTGATCTCTTATATTTAAACTCTACCGGTGTTCCGTCCACAAACAGTTCAAAATCGCCGAATGTCTGTGCGAATACACGCTTGTATTTCTTACGGCTCTCGGGATATCTGAGATTTTCCAGCTCATTTTTAAGCTCGTCCTTTTTGCCGGGCTTTTTGATGTAGCCGCTGGCATGGAGTTTAAGCGCATCAAAAGCATATTCGGTGTGCTGTGTAAGATATATCAGGTTGACATACGGATTGAGTTCCGTAAGGTATCTGCCCAGATCGATACCCGACAGTTCGGGCATCTTTATATCAAGGATCGCAACGTCGACCGTGATCTCACGGGCTTTTGCAAGAGCAGCGAGTGAACTGTCAAAAAAGAAGCATTCACTTCCTTTGGTGTTTGAAAGATTAGCCTTGATCTTCTCGAGAAAAACCTTGTCATCGTCAACAGCCAGTATGTTCATAGGTCACCTCCCGTCGCGGAGTCGGGCAGAGAAACAGAGTGAAGCTTTTGCGACTGCCTCTGCTGCATTGTCATGCCAAGCGGATCTGCTTCGCCGACAACAAGTGTTTCGCCGTCATTTACGGCTGCTTCGTGAAGAGGTCCGGAGTTCATATCGGACAGCACGAGAGCGGCAAATCTGTCGTAATTATCGTCATCTATTACCGGGAAATGATATTTCATGCGATACCAGTGTTCGGGATCGTAAGCGGCACCGCCGATATACAGCCTGTCAGCGGTATCTGCGACATCATCAACACCGGCCGGCTCACCGGATTCAAGATGCGAATCCTCGCAAAAGAGCATTGCATATGCCTTAAGTATCCTGTCCCTGACAGTTTCTTCGGATCCGTTTTTGTTCTTTCTTCCCGTGGGGGTATCCATGATCGAAAAGTAGAAATCCTGGGCATCCTCATTGCCTTCAAAATCAACTATGGATTCATAGAACTTCCTGACATCGATATCTTTGTAACTCAGAGCCATATTCAAACTCCTTTCACTGCTTGTTCAGACCAAGTCTTCCCAGAAGATCTTCCTTTAATCTGACGTTGTCGATCTTGCCGGTACCAAGTACCGGAAAACTTTCATATACTTCAATATATGTCGGCATCCTGAACTTTGCAAGTTTTTGTGAAAGTGCCGACCGGAACTCATCCTCATTGTATTTTATATCCGTCTTCAGTACTATACAGGCGGCAACCTCTTCACCGTAGTATTCGCTTGGAACGCCGTAGACTCTTACATTTTCTATTATATCAAATTCCGATATGGCGCTTTCGACCTGTACGGGCATGATGTTCTCACCGCCCCTGATGATGAGCTCCTTAAGCCTTCCTGAGAGCACAAGATTACCGTCATCGCGAATGTATCCGAGATCACCGGTATGTATCCAGCCGTTCTCGTCAATAGCCTGATCATCAGCGGACAGCTTGTAGTATCCCGTCATAAGGATGGTGCTCTTTACTATGATCTCGCCCTCGATCCCTTCGGGACGGTCATCCCCTGTGGCGGGATCGATGAACCTGACATCGACTCCTTTTACGAGATGTCCTACGGTGTGAAGGACAACATCATCGTCTGCATTGTATGAGGATATGGAAACGGGAGCCATTTCGCTGAGACCGTAAGATGATAAAAACCTGTTATTCGGCATCATCTTTTTGAACAGTTCTATCTGGGACTGTGTGGCTGCAGCTCCGGAAATGATCGTACATCGAACGGAGCTTACCCGCCCGGGCTTGAAATCCGGGTTGTTTACGATGGCCAGCAGCATTGTCGGTACCGAGTGAAATATCGTGCATTTATACCGGTCGATCGTTTCCATTACAGTCAGGGCGTGTATGTTTTTCGGAATATACAGTGTTGAGTCTGCCACGGCGTTTGCGAACAATCCCGCGACAAGTCCGAATATGTGAAACAGCGGAAGGATAAGGCATGTTCTGTCGGAATCATTAAGTGTCTGATCGGCGCTGTTGAGCGTGGCTGCATTTAGGACATTATATGCCGAATGCATAACACCCTTCGGTTTTCCGGTGGAGCCGGATGTGAAGATCATAACCGCAACATCATCCGCTTCGACGCTGACGTCTGCAAACGGTTCGGAGACGCTGCATCCTGCTATGAAGTTGCGGGGATCATCAAAATGACAATGAAGCGTTTTATCCGGTGTCAGATGAGCTGATGTGATGAGCTTTCCGGCAAAATCCGGATCGCTTTTCATTCCGGGAAGATCACCGTATATCATGTGAGTCGCATCGCCGACAAGCGCAGTGGCTCCGATATCTTCGGCGAGCTGGGAAGGATTGATCAGAAGAACGATCGCCCCGAGCTTCTGGACGGCAAAAAATCCCATCACGAATCCTATGCCGTTTGTCATGGCAAAACCAACACGGGAGCGTTTTGATACTCCCATGCGGGCAAGGTCCGAGGCAATGGCAGATGAGCCCCTGTCTATGTCAGACCATGTATACGGCTGAGCGTCATCGACAAGAATGACCCTGTCGGGGTTGCTGTCTGTTTTGCTGGCGAGAAACTCCCTGAATGAAAGATTTGTGTAATCCATAATGTCAGATCCAATCGTTGTATTCGTTTAACAGGTGTGGGTAATTGTTCGGCCCCATTGAGGCGAACAGGCATGCCAAAACGGTTATGACAATGATAAGAGCATACCAGAAACCGGTGTTTTTGGAAAAGAACGCGTGCATGGGCTTACACAGTTTTTTGTCGTACAGCCATACTATGATTGAAGTTATTGTTATCGTGACGACACAAAGGATGTAACAGCCGGCGGTATTGACCGGATGATCGTAAAACACCAGTCCGAGAATGAACATCATATAATATATCAGGACCGAATGTACGCAGTAGTATCTGTTTATGTTTTTGGAAATAAAACTTACGACGGACAATGCCTTATCATTAAGCAGCGGCGTCAGAAAATAGAACATGCATATCATGGAGAAGTTGCAGATAAGCTGCAGCAGTCCGTCGGCCTGATTTACGTAGGCCATGGACTGATACTCGTTATAGAATTTGAGTGTGTTCTGTTCCGTGAAAATGCCGAAATAATAATACAGTCCCCATATAACTGCCGTGGGTACCAGGAATATACCGTAAAACTTCCGTTTATCCTTTACATGCTGAAGTATTTCGCCGAGAATTATACCGAACGCCGGATATATCATCCAGTGAAGCAGAGGAAAATAGCTTTCCGACTCGGTAAATACAACAAATCCGATCAGCTGGTCGATGGCGTAGTATCCGGTATGGATCTTCAGTACAAGAGGTGTTGCGACAATGTTTGCGATAACGGAAATAACAAAAATATGCCACCCTTTAAGCCTAAGCTTTGCAAACAGTCCCATACACAAAAAGAACAGTCCTGCAAACTGCAGGATATCGCTTGAGAGTGTGAGCATGCAAAAATCTCTGGCAGGCTCTTCGCCGGACAGAAGAAAAGCTATAGCGCCGGGGATAGCATAACGAAAGATGTTAAGCAGCTGCCCGGTCATTAAAAGACTAATACCCCTCCGGACATAAGAGTCCGGAGAGGTATTTTTATTGTAGGCTATGCCTGTGCCCATGCAGATCATGAAGCCTGCGGCTCCGATCGACTGAGCGAGTACATCGTCTATTATCAAAAACGGAAGATGGTCTGCATAGCCTGCATAGAGATCATCGATACAATGAGTGATGATCATCATTATTATCGAGAAGGCCTTGAGCAGGTCCAACTCCGTCTGCCTGCCGGTATTTACCCGGTCTTTGTCAAATATGGTTTCCCAAAAAGTTTTACTCATTACTTGGTCGTCCTTCTGGCTCTGCGCATCCTGCGCTGATGAGATATCAGTATGATCAGGCATGTAAGAGCAACACCGAATGCTACGATGGCACCGCCCGCAAGCCAGGCAATAACGCTGTTTGTCGTTGCCACTTCCTTGGCGATCGCATATGAGCTGAATCTGTCAGTCCTGAATGTGATCGTCTTCGGATTGTCATCAAGGTCGGGAAGGATCGAGAGCTCTCCGTTATGAACACGAAGTACCGAGTATGTCTTGCCTGCCTCGTATACATCGTCCGGTATCTCGATAACAACTTCCATTGATGTCGGAAGTTCCGTAACCTTCTGGGTGCTTCCGTCAACGGTCTTGAGCATTGTAAGATCAAAGTACTTGACGGGCTTCTTGCCTACCGCATTTTTCATGATCTTTATCGAAGCCGGATCGACATCATCCGTTGCTTCGCCGGTAAGGCTTACGGCTATGTCAACGTATTCACCCTTTGCCAGCTTGGCAACATCGTCAGTTGTGAGCATCTTCTGGACCACGATATCAAGGTCGGGAAGAGACGGGTTGATGTTATCATCGGAAGCCATCATCAGTTCTTCTCTTGAGAGCTTGTTGTAGTCAAAGCTTACCATTGTTGAAGGTTCCATTGAATTGACAACGTATGCTCCGAGATGTCCCGTATAGAATGCCGCATCAAGTATAGGCATCGTATCGCCGCTTGAGATCATCGTGTTGACCTCGGACATGGACTTGCCGAGCATTCTTGTAACATCAGTATCTGTATCATCGTCATGTTCGATCGTTATACCGAGTTCCTCGTCAGTAGGGATCTTAACATCGGACAGATCCATTTCTTCAACAAAGTTGTCACCGCCTTCTCCCTTTGCAGCTTCATCAATATCCACTGTGGAGTCTTCCTTGGCTGTATTCTCGTTAGTCTTCGGTATGGGCTCAACCTTCTTGGACTGAGGTGTTTTTCCGGAAGCTTCCGCAGCTGCCTTGCCTGCATCTGTCTGTACGAATGCGGCTGCTATTGCATGAGGTCCCTGAACGTTTGTAAACGTATACTGGCTGACGGGGCCTACCTGTACACCGTCGACTGCAACTGCAAGGATCGCATATCCGGACTTCGGAGTGATCGTGTATGTTATGTTCTGGCCTGCCAGTATGTTCATCCTTCCGGCAGGTGCGATGGAACCGCCTGTTGTGGCTACACCGGAGGATATCTCAAATGTCACGCCGGTGTTCCTGACAAATATTGCCGTACACGTATAGTCCTGATTAACTTTGTCGATCTTGTACTCGGCACTGCGGCTTACATACTGGTTGTTGACCTGCCAGCCGTCAAAGCGCCATCCTACATTGGGAGTAGCCTTGATTGTCGTTCCCGTATTAAGATCGAATCTTCCGCCGCCGCTTACGGTACCGCCCTCGGGAGGATACGCGGCAAGCGTGAGTGTATGTGATGTCTGTTCGAATATGGCAGTGATCTTTCGGTCAACAGTCATGTTCTCAAGCTTTATAGAAGCATCCTTACTGATAATACTTCCGTTCTCCTTCCAACCCATGAACGCATATCCGCTGTATGCTTTGGCTGAAAGGGTAGTGCTCGATCCGTAAGGGAATGTTCCTCCGCCGACAACGTTACCTCCGTTGTCGTTATTGGCCTCTGCCTTGATCCTTACGGTATTCTGTCCGAATTTGGCATAGACATTGATGTTGCTCCTTACATTGGAGATAGTATAGTTTGTTGCGGTTGAAACGGTCTTACCGTCGATCACCCATCCGGCAAAATAGAAGTTCCGGTTGGGAACAGCCGAAAGAGTAACGCTTCCGCCTTCGGATACCGCACCGCCGCCGGTAACGACACCGCCGTTTGAAGGATCGGCATATGCGTTGACATTATAACTTCCGCGCTGAAGACTGACGTTAGCCGTTCCTCTTGCCGAAGGGTCCTCAACTGTTGTAGCTATAACCGAAAGACCCGGAGATGACTCGTCGCTTGCGACACTGAGCAGACCGTCATTACTGATCGTCGTACCGGTGGATCTGTTTCCTGCTACTGCCCATTTTATGGTATAGATCATGTCGACATTGCTTGATACGTTGGCTTTGAACTGTGCCGAACCGCCTACTGCAAGGCTGACCTTGGCAGGAACAACGTCAACATCGACAACAACCGGTGTGGGATCTGTTACCTGGCCGCTTACGCCGACAGCGAGTCCCTTTGCATATCTGGGATCCCTGTTTTTGTCCGCGAACAGAAGTGTGGCATTATATTTGCCGACCCCGAGTGAACTGCTCATCGATATGTTAAAGCGCGTTGACTGGCCGGGATCGAGGTGGGTCTGGTCACCGTGAAGTGACATCGAAAATGCACCATCGGCATCACCGGAGATACAGTAGATAAGGTCAACCGCATTCTGTCCCATATTGGTTATAGTAAGGGGGACATAGTCTCTCTGCTCTCCGACAGAAGCGGAACCGAAAGGTATTTTTGTTATTGCAGTTCCGCCGTTAACGGTTGCCATAAGTGAATAATTCTGATCAGCGGCTTTTTTGGCCTCCTCAGCGGCCTTGGCAGCCTCTTCGGCAGCTTTCTGCGCAGCGGCAGCCTCTTCAGCAGCCTTTTTCTGAGCTTCCTGAGCGGCAGCCTCTTCAGCAGCTTTTTGGGCGGCTTCTTCAGCTTCCTTGGCAGCCTTCTCGTAAGCTTCCTGCTGCTGTCTCTGCTGTTCTTCCCAGGCAGGATCTACAGGGGGCTGAGTAGGATCAGGACTCTGGGTAGGGTCCGGAGCCGGAGCTTCCGTAGGATCCGGATCGGGATCCTGCGCGGGATCTTCCGTTGGTTGATCCTCATCGGGATCTGTTTCGTCAGCGACCATCCTTGGTGCCCGGTATGCCTCATCGGCCTGGACAACCTGTACAACGGCTGCGATGTTTGTCACGCATATTGCCATTGTCATGACGATGGCCAGTATCAATGATACGGTTTTCTTCATGATTTTCTCCTCTCTAAGTGGACGGCAGATGCCGTCTGTTTATAACTCTACAGAAGTATTATATATTCCAAACTGTCACAAAAATGTCACAGTAGAAATTACAAGCCGAACGAGATCACGGTGTAATGTACACCGTTGCATTTGAAACTCGAAGCCCCGATGGACTGGTATTTATTGGTAAAGATGAGATTACGCGATATCGGATCCCTTTTGATCAGAACATCGGCGGTATCTTCACCTTTCTGGTTGTTGATTATAAGCATCTCGGCCTTGAAATGTTCCGGAGCAACGGAGTAGAACGGCAGTCCGTTGGGCCGTGTATGACTGTAATTTGCTGCGATCTCTCTTGTACGTCTGTCGGCGCACGCATCAAGACTTTTGTTTTTTTTGAATTCCGTATAACCCAGATCCTTCCGGATCTTGTTGATGGCGGTGACTATCTCGGTACCGTATGCGGCATCGCTTTCGCCGTTTATGTATATGCAGCATGTTCCGACATCGAACTCTTCCGGAGTAATATACGGAGTGGGTGTAGGAGCATTCGGATCAACGGTAGGAGAGGGAGATACATCCTCCGTGGGAGTGGGAGTATCGGTGACAGATGCCGGAGTCGTATTGGCGGCAAACGGGTCATCGGTATAATCCGGGCTTTCCATGGAAGATACCATAGGATCATTGGAAATCGATGGGGCATCCCTGTCGACTGTTACGGCTGTTTCGGGCCTTCCTGCGGTATCCGAAGCGGTATTGGCAGCGGGAGAGCCGTTTTGCTCTATGTTTGCAAGGGCATTTCTGATGTATTCCTCATATGCGTCTTTGCTCTCGGAAGGTGCGGCAGCATCGCCTGAGGTGTTGTCCGTCGCAGCCTCTTCCCCGCTGTTACACGAAGACATCATAAGGCATACGGCGATCAAAGATATGCAGATAAATATCCGTCTGAGATTCTTCATATATATAGTCCCCTTATTTCCCCTAAAAGAAATCATAAGGCAATATGTTGCATTGGTCAACCCCTTTTAGCACAAAATGTGGGATTTCAAAATGTCACAAAGTGTTGTAAAATGGGGATTGTATGAATGAGAGAAAACAGTTTTGGACGTTAAGATATACCCTTATAAACGTGTCCTATTTTGCGGCATTTTGTACCGTTCATGCGTATGCGGCAGTATACCTCCTTGATCGCGGATTTACAAATACCCGGATAGGTATACTTCTTGCTGTCGCAAATATCGCGTCTGCGCTTTTGCAGCCTGTTGTTGCCTCTGTTATCGACAGGGGCGGTTTTTTTACGAACAGAAACGTGATAATGATCTGTGCGGCCGCGATCGCAGCGGGCTCCGGACTGCTGCTTTTGATGCATGACAATCGCGTGGCCATTTTTGTCATATATGCTCTTATATATATGATACAGTTCACATATATGCCGGTTATGACCGCATTGAATTTCGAATACCGGCTAAAAGGCGTCGATATATTTTACGGGCTTGCCAGAGGACTGGGATCGGCAGGATTCGCCGTTACCTCGGCGATAATCGGAAAAGTTGTTGAGGCAGAGGGTGTACGAGTTCTGCTTTACTGTAACATCGCTATCATGCTCGTACAGATCGTGGTCGTCTGGTTTTTCCGAATTCCCGAACGATCATCGGCAGAGGATGAGGATCGCGAAGATCCGGGTGATGCACCTGCCGATACAAAAGATAACGGCCGGGGAAGGACGATCGTCCAGTTTGTCAGGGCATATCCAGCATTTATGGTCATGCTTGCCGCAACCGTATTTTTGTTCTTTACGCATAACATGCTCAATGACTATCTGATACAGATAATCAGGCCGCTCGGAGGAAGCGAATCAAATCTGGGCATTGCAACATTTATCGCAGCGCTTCTGGAATTGCCGACGATGGCATTTATATCGGCGGCGAGCAAAAAGATAAGCATGAGATTCATGCTCGTTTTAGCGGGCATATCATTTACGGTAAAAGCGGTCATTATGATGCTGGCCGTAAACATTCCGATGGTTTATGCCAGTCAGGCCATGCAGATGCTGGCCTATGCCGTGTTCATCCCGGCATCCGCATATTATGTAAGTACCAATATTTCCGCTCATGATCAGGTCAAGGGACAGGCTTTTGTAACGAGTTGTTTTACCCTTGCGGGAGTGTTCAGTTCCCTTATATGCGGCGTGATACTTGACCACCTGGGTGAAAAGGCAATGCTCGTGTGCGGAAGCATGGTATCGATCATAGGAACGGCGCTCATAATCATATCGATGAAGATGTCGCCGGAAGAAGGAAAATAGATTTATTCGGAGGAGCATATGTTAAGAACGGCAGTTACGGAAAACGGAACGGTCAAAGGTCTGCCTGCCGATGATCCGAGGGTCACGGTTTTTAAGGGAATACCATTTGCCGCACCGCCTGTCGGCGAAAACCGGTGGAGGGCACCACAGAGCGCATCAAACTGGGATGGCGTAAGAACGTGTTATGAGTTCGGACCGATATCGATGCAGGATCAGCCCGGTGTGGGTGATGACATATACTGCAGGGAATTTCATGTGGATCCCGATATCCCCATAAGTGAAGACTGCCTGTACCTGAATGTATGGACCGGCGCAAAGAGCACGGATGAAAAACTGCCGGTGCTCGTATGGATATACGGCGGGGCATTTCAGTGGGGCTATACTTCCGAGATGGAGTTTAACGGAGAGCGCCTTGCAAGAAAGGGGATCATAGTCGTTACAATAGCGTACCGCCTTGGTGCGTTCGGATTTATGGCTCACAGACAGCTGACAAAAGAAGATCCGTCCCATCCGACAAACTTCGGACTGCTTGACCAGCAGGCCGGACTCGCATGGGTTTACAGGAATATTTCGGCGTTTGGCGGCGATCCCGAAAACATCACGCTGGCCGGACAGTCCGCCGGCGGAGCAAGTGTCAGTTTTGCCCTGGCAAACAGCGAGAGCGCAAAGTTGATCAAAAAGGCGACTGTGATTAGCGGAATGATCAGGAATCCCTTCTATCCGGACGAGATCATCCAGCCCAGAAACATACCGATGATGGAAGAGAACGGAAGAGCGTTCCTGGAGTTTATCGGTTGTGCCACTATCAGCGATGCAAGGAAGATCGATGCCAAAAAGCTCAGAGATCTTTACGCCGAATATGCCAAGGATCATCCGCGGTTCGTACCATGTATCGATAATGAGTATGTAAAAGAAGATCCTCATGAACTGTATATGACCGGAAAAATGCCGGATATCCCGATAATGACCGGATACACAAAAGATGAATTTTTCGAAGCACTTCCCGCACGTGCAGATACGATCAAGAGCGATCGTGATGAGATCCTCGCTGACGTATTTGAGAAGAACGGCAGAAAAACAATAAATCTCGTACAAAATACCGTCAGAAATATCGCGAAAGCACATGTGAGAAGGAGTGTATCAGCTCCGATGTATACGTACAGGTTTGCTCCGTCGATCCCGGGGTATGACGATCCGGGATGCTTCCATTCGTGTGACCTGTGGTTTTTCTTTGAGAATGTCCCGAAGTGCTGGAGACCGTATAGCGGTCTTCATTACGCGCTTTCAAAGCGTATGAGTGATTACTGGGTAAACTTTATAACGACCGGTGATCCGAACGGTACCGGATATGACGGAAAAAACTTGCCGCAATGGAACAGATGTACATCGGAAAACGTGTCGGAAGATGAAATGATATTTACGGAACAGGGACAGTGATCAAAGGATTCCGTCAGAATCAGACGTTTCGGCCTCTTCCTCTTCTTCAGGCAGGATATAACTGTCAAGCATTCGCTGCATATCCATTCTGCTGACGGGTCTCGAGATTATATCGACGACTCCTTCCGGGAGCTTTGATTCAATGGCGGCCTGCTCCGAGGGCTCTGCCAGATATATGATCGGAACATTGGCCAGTTCCTTGTAGGTCCTTATTATCTCAAGGACCTTTTTGGTTGACATAACATTCAAATAGCAGTCCAGGAAGATCAGATCCGGGATAACTCCGTTCAGATAAAATATGGCATTCTTGGGATTGTCAAACACTTCCACGTCATAATCCCGCTGAAGATATATCTTCAGAAGATCCAGTGTTGAAAAATCATCATCGATGACAACGATTTTGCGCCTCTCCCCGGCAGCCTTCTTGGGCTTTATGTCGGGAATTATCATGTCATCTTCCGTAAACATGGTGGAATCGGGGGCACCAAACGGTGTCGCCGGCCCCGATGAAGAGGAAAGCGTCGGTTTGGAATCGTTTCCGTTAAGCAGATTGGAAAGTTGGAGAAAGATATCGTCTTCCATTGCCGTATCCTTTGCTTTGTTTGCTCAATACAGGGATAGTTTATCACATATCAGATGTTGTGGACAACAATGTTTTTACGCCCGGCCTTTCTGAGCTTTTCGTATGATGTTTCAAGATATGCTACATCCTCTGCACTCACAGCTGCATCCGAGTACAGGATACGCTCGTATACGGTCAGAAAGTCAATATATTCGGGAATGATGATACCGGATTGTCTGAACCTGTATTCGCTCAGAGTTTCATTATCCATTGCTGCAAATCCCCGCTTTCCTAAAAACCGCATGCATCTTTTACACATCCACAGAGCTTTGGTCCGGTTATCCGACAGTCTGTATCTGCGCTTTTTGCGGAGAATGTCGGATACAATAAGAATCATGGCAAATAATATGCTGAAAACCGTAGGTATTATAATACGAAGGAGCGGAAGTGAGAGATCATCCGTATCCTTTTTGGGGGACGATAAAGAGGATGGATCTGTATCGCTCTGCTTGTAATGATCGCTGTAATAGTCGGATGATGCGGCCGCCTTTGCCCAGCCTGATGGGTCTTTGACGGATTTCATTCCGGGAGTGGGCTCAAATACAACCCATCCGATCCCTTCGATATAGCCTTCCGCCCAGGCATGTGCATAGTCTGACATCACTTTCAGGTGAAGAGCGCTGCCTGCCGGCACCCTGTATCCCTGAACCATTCTTGCGGGAATACCGCAGTACCTGGCCATCAGGACAAAAGCCGTTGCGTAGTAACTGCAGTATCCTTCCTGCTTTTCAAACAGGAAGTAATCCAGATAGTCAGCCTCGTCTGATAATGTCTGAGGGAGGCTGCCCGGACTGTCTGAATAGCGGCCGGATCCAAGTGCAGCCTCGATACGGCATAGTTTTTCATAGTCGCCCGAACAGTCATTTACAAGTTTGTCAACATACATCCGGGCACGTTTGGAGATCGTGGTTTCGGGAAGGTATCTTGCCGCAGTGCTGCTGACATATCTTTCGTATGCTGCATGATCAAATGCCGCATCGGAAAGGCCGATCTCACCCCTTGCCAGATCCCACAGATCTTTATCGATGCTGTGACCATTTTCGAGAAGAGCCGTAAATTCCGGAGACCCGGTATTAAAGCGAAGATACGTAAGACTGTTTTTCGAAGCCGGTCCGGTTGGCGGTACGGGTTTTGAAGGTGCGAAAAAACGCTCGGTTCCGGTCCGATTTTTATTGACAGTCACAGTAACGGATCGTGCATAATCATTCAGATCACATGATGACTCATACGAGCAGTCAAGAGCCGCGCTCATCGTTTCGATGGAATCAAAATATGCATCTGTTATCCCGGGATCATCTCCCGACCAGACCTGCCCGTCAAAAGTGTCGTACCGCCTGCCGGCAAGATACAGATACGGATCGCTACCGGCAGATGAGGTTATGTCCATAACCATATAACTTCCCCCGGTAAGATTCCCGCCGAATCTTCCGTTGTCGGAAAAACCTATAAAGGGACTGCTGCCGTCCCAACCCGTTCCGGTAAAAAACCTGTTTATGTATGCAGCGGTATTCTGCAGGCTGTCGGCCATTTTTCTGACGAATCCCCAGTCATACGGCTCTTTGGGAATCTTTGGGATCGCGGCGGTCAAAAACACTGCCAGAAGAAACGGAAATGTAAATACTGTATGCTTTTCGACGGAGGTATCACCTGATTTATGCCCGCGGCGCTGCAATTCGTCGGCAAATGTTGTGATGCAGTACATGAATATCATCAGGACGCAGGCGTGCGGGAGTACGAACCTGTTGGCGAGTGACAGCGGGAGAGGTAAAAACATGGCAGAAGCGACCGCAATCCTTAGAGCAGGGCTGGTATTGATAAATACACGAGTGAGAAGGCATAGTACTGCGATCACTAAAATGATCATAATCCATTTGTGCTCGATGACATAATTGAGACGCATGCCCGGCTTGCGGACGAATACGAAGGCTGCAAAAAATGCGGCAGCGATCCCGACAGCTAGCAGACGCTGCCGCAATCTGACGTGTTTTATGATCAGAAGATACAGTGAAGAGATAACGGCAGCAACGGTGATGCATGACATTTCAACATCCGGTGCAAAATAAGGCTTTGCAAGCATCGATAACGAAACTGCAAGCGGGAGCATGAATATGATGTCATATAGAAGAGCTATGATCATAACACATCCTCCGTTGCCTGTTTGGTACCGGTGTATACTACTCTTACCCGGCCGTCGTCGGATGCACAGGTATCGTCTCCGGGTTCTTTATCCGCAATATAAACAACCGAAGGAACACCGGCACTTTGCCTTACAAGATCAAGAATATCCGCATCAACTTTCCATAAGATGTAATACAGCATAAGATAGCCGGATGTGTGGCATGTCATGGTAAGTTCGTCAAGCATGGTTAAAGTATCGGCGCCGCCGAATGAATAGGTGCGTAAGGATGCATACAATCTTTCGTAGTCGGTATGTGTCCTCAGTGCTTCGCATACGATCCGGTCGGTTTTATATATGACATCAACCGGTATCGATCTTTCTATGTAATAAAGAGCAAGTGCCAGGGTGCTCTCTATTATCCTGTTCTCGGCGGGAAGATAATCCTCCGGAAGGCTGCTGTAGCGTCCGGCTTCCATGATAAGCGCAACACCGGTCTTTTCAATTCCGGTCCGGACTCTTACCATGGGTTTTTGCATCACGGCACTTGCCTTGTGATGGATGAGCCTGACGTCATCGCCCGGAATGTATTCCCTGACAGTGATATCTGCATCAGTCGGATTGATGAACGTATCTTTTCCGGCACCGGTATACTCTGTCTCATGCCTCAGGGCGTCAAGCTTTATCATAGCCGGAGAGACAATGACCTCGAGCGGCTCTTTTAACGGAAAGGTTATACTGAACAATCCGAGAAAATCCCGTACAACGATCTCCTTGATCCCTACGTTGTACTCACCGCGGTACCTGCAGACAAGCTTTGTGGCGCGGGTTATGCTGCTGTGAGGAGGCAGTTCATACTCGACATTGTCCTCAAGTCCGGAAACAGCGGAAAACGATGAGTAGAACCTGATCCTTACAGATGAAAATGAAAAAAATGATTCATTGTTGAGTGTGATATAGAAGTCTGAAGGTGTGGAAGCCGTCATGGTCCGCCCGTCGGAACGCTGGTATATCTTCAAGGATGAAATGACGAGAAATATGTAAATTAAGGCCAAAGCGGGAACAAGCATGGTCAGCATGAGAAAAACGTATGTCACGCTGCCACCCCGAAAGGATATCCCGACAAGTGCGATGATAAACAGTATAGACAGTATAAGTATATTACGTCGATTCATCTGTCATTCCATGGGGACGGGTATCTTCAGTATGAGCGCATTGAGCAGATCCGAAACACTCTTTTTCTGAAGACGCATTTCGGTCGTAAGAACGAGTCTGTGGGACAAAACCGGAACGGCCATATACTTGACGTCATCAGGTGTTGCATAATCGCGGCCCTGAATGTACGCTCTCGCACGAACGATCGCGACAAGATGGAGCAGGGCACGGGGGCTTGCTCCGAGCGTAAACGCCGGATCGATTCGGGTCCTGTCTGTTATCTGCTGCATATATGCAAGAAGCGCATCGCTTAGGTGTACCGACTCTGTATCGCCCGTCATGCTTGCAATGTCATCTGAGCTGACAACGGCAGCCGCATCGGTGTCGCTTATTTTGGCAATGTGGTTCCTGGCCATCTGAAGTTCGGCCGCCTCATCAGGATAACCTATGGAAAGTTTCATCATGAAACGGTCAAGCTGGGCTTCGGGAAGCGGGTATGTTCCGGCAAAACTTGCCGGGTTTTGCGTGGCGATGACCATGAAAGGTTTTGGCAGCTGACGGATGACATTATCCACAGTCACCTGTCCTTCTGCCATAGCTTCAAGCAGAGCAGACTGTGTCTTTGGTGCGGTACGGTTAAGTTCGTCGGCAAGGACGATGTTTTTCATGACTGCGCCGGGGCGATACGTAAATTCCCCTGTTTTCATATCGTATATTGACAGTCCCGTGATATCCGAAGGCATTGTATCCGGCGTGAACTGAATGCGTCCGAACGACAAGCCAAGTGATCTTGCAAATGTCCTTGCTAGAGTTGTCTTTCCTACACCCGGAACATCTTCAAGAAGAAGGTGGCCTCCCGCAAGGAAGCAGCACAGAACGTTGTCGGTGATCTCCTCCTTGCCGGTAAAGTATTTATTGATCTGATCTCTTAAAACGTTTAGTTTTCCGTTCATGTCATCCCCCGTCTTGCTTATCCGACCGATTTTTGATCTCCATATCCAGTTCGTACCAGTGCTGGACCGTGTTTTCAAGGAAAAAATAGTGCCGTACGTAAAAGCATGCCAATACAAATGTGATCACAAACATCACAAGCGCTCCCGGAATTGTTTCCGGAAGAAACAGGATAAGTGTCATCGAAAACAATACAAGGATTACGGTAATGAGCAGGACGATAAGATGTATGAGACGCTCATGCATCAGCCATTCGAGCTTTTGGGCATGTATCATCCGAAGACGGTCAACCTCTTCGGATGATGAAGCGGACAAAAGCGTGTGCTCCACGTATTTTTCGTGTTCGATACACCATTTTCTGATGTTTATACCCGATCTTTTTTTCATACTCCGATTATACCACAGCGTACTGCTTTGAAGGACTAATATCAGTTGATTTTTACGCGTTATACGGCAACTATTTGTTGTATATGGAAATAAAATATAGTACAATATATGGGTGTTGGTATGCTTTGAAGGGGGCATACGGGGATTTGAGGTTGCTACAACCGGAGGGTGAGAGATTGAGTGAAGAAATGGATAGGGGAGTCATGAGTACTGCAGAGTCTGATAATATCTCTTTGCAGGAAGAATCCAATTCCGATATCGAAGACATATCTGAAGAAATAAAGGAAAAACCCCAAAAAAAGAAAAAAGAAAAAGAACAGAAAACTCCTGACACATCAGTTCAGCAGTTTCGTTCCGGAAAGAAGAAAAAATGGATAGTTCCGCTAGTGATCGTACTCGTCGCAGCGGTTATCATCGGCCGTATCGTCTACGCTGTATATCAGGCAAAGGACAAGATCGCGGATGCGCTTGCCAACAGCAATACCACAACAGCCGAGATCACGAGAATGGATCTGTCAAAGGCTATAAGCACAACAGGTACCATTCAGAGTAAGGATGTCCGCACAATTACGAGTCCGCTTTCCGGAGTTAAGATCGACAAGGTTAATTTCAAGGTCGGAGATATGGTCCAAAAGGGCGATATCGTTGTTGCGTTCTCATTTGAAGATATCAACAAGAAGATAGACCAGATTGAAGAGGATATAACCGAAGAGAAGCAGAAGAAAGCACTTGACGGCGGAGACAGGGTCAGCACTTATCAGGATAACAACGGCCTGTATTTCTATAATGTCGCAAAGTCATACCAGGATGTGACGAGAGCCTGGGAGGACCTGCAGAAGGCAAGACGCGATCTGCAGGATGTCTGTGATCAGAAGGGCGACTACAAAAGGAAGTACGAGGAAGCCAGGGATAATATAGATGCGAAAAAGAGCGAATTATATGATAGGCAGCAGGAGTTTAATGATCCGCAAGCGCAGCGTACAGAGGAAGAAACGAAGCAATTGTCATTTTTAATAGAGGATCTTAAGAATATTGTAACAACATATGATTCACGCATAAAAGATTGGGACAACGGCGGTATCAAAACCTGGGAACAAAAGGAGATCTCGGCACAGGATAATGTTGAGAAATTCCAGAAACTATACGATGACTCGGTTGTTGCCCAGAATAAGGCAAGTTATGACAGTTACTACAGCAGCCAGAAGAACGACTATACGCTTAACAAAGGCAACGTTATGGCGAATGACGGAGTCAAGAGCCTTGAAAGGCAGCTCGAACAGAATCAGGATTCCCTTGACAACTATATAGTCACGGCTCCCATAAGCGGCATAGTTACAGCTGTGAATGCGCAGGAGGGTAACGGATACCAGCCGTCTGCGGGAGCACTGTTTACGGTACAGGCAGTCGATGTTTTCGAAGTGACAACGCAGGTTGACGAGTACGATATAAACAATGTAAAGATCGGCCAGAAAGTAGCGATAATGACGGATGCGACCGGTGAGGATGAACTCGAGGGAAGGATAACATTCATTGCACCGACCGCCACAGTGAGTCAGAACAATACGTCTACCAACACTTATGAAGTTAAGATGGATATCGTGAAAAAGGATGACAGACTCAGGCTCGGAATGAGCGCGAAGCTTAACATTCTTGTGGATACCCACGATAATGTGCTTGCTGTTCCTTACGATGCGATCGAGGAAAAGGAAGGCGGTCAGTTTGTTATATATGCTCTTGATGATACAGCGGCCGCGCAGGCGGACAAGAAGGATGATGAAGGCAAGAGCATTCTCGGAATCCAGGTTATCGGAATGGACGGCCTTATAAAGAACAGCGATCAGTCGGGTGATGCCGTAAAATCCGGAATGCCCGTCGACAAATCGAAGGCGAAGGAGATACCCGTACAGATCGGCCTTGAAAGTGACTATTATACCGAGGTTATAAGCAATCAGATACACGAGGGGATGACAGTGCTCGTAAACAGCAAAGCGGGCGAGCTGCAGCCGGATATGGACATGCTGGGATTATAAATGGACAAGAGACTTATCATTGACATGAACAATATCGTCAAGCGGTATTTCATAGGCAAGCCCAATGAACTCGAAGTGCTCCACGGAGTGAATCTGAAAGTGTATGAAGGTGAGTTTGTTGCCGTTGTAGGCCCTTCGGGTTCCGGAAAGTCCACTCTCATGAATATGATCGGTGCGCTCGATCTTCCGACAATGGGACAGTATAAGCTTGACGGATTTGATATGTTTCACGCACGTGAAGACGATCTTTCCGCGATCAGAAACAAAAAGATCGGTTTTGTTTTCCAGACATATAATCTGATAGCCAGGATGACGGCGCTCAAAAATGTTGAACTTCCGATGCTTTATGCCGGAATGGGAAAACGCGAGAGAAACACCAGAGCCAAAGAACTGCTTACGATGATGGGTATGGGGGACAGAATGCAGCATACCCCCGACGAGCTTTCAGGAGGTCAAAAACAGCGTGTTGCCATAGCAAGGGCAATGGCAAATGATCCTGCCATAATACTTGCGGATGAGCCGACCGGTGCACTTGATTCATCAACGGGAAGGCTGATCATGGATATTTTTCATAAGCTCAATCACGAACAGGGTAAAACGATCGTGCTGATCACGCACTCCCCGGAGCTTGCCGAGGAGACACAGAGGGTACTGACTCTTCATGACGGACTGATCGTGAGTGAGAGAAAGGGGACCGGGAAAGTTGCTGCTGGGTGAGAACATTTCGATGGCCTTGGCCTCGATATTGGCAAACAAGATGAGAGCGATGCTGACAATGCTCGGTATCATAATAGGTATCGGCTCTGTCATAGCCATACGTACCGTCGGTAATTCGGTAACGGAGTCTTTTAACAGCTCCATGTCGAGCATGGGTGCCACAAATATAATGGTCGGTGTTACGCAAAGGGAGACGGAAGCCGTCAAGAACGACAGCGGTCTTGAGTTTCGTGGCAGAAGAGATCAGAAAATGCCCGAGGAGAAGGATTTTATCAAGGATTACATGCTGGATGATCTCAGGAAAGAGTTTGCGGACAGGATAGACGGCGTACTGCTCAGTGAAAATCTTGCAAGCGGAAAGATCACGATAGGACGTAACAGCGCCAAAGTCAGGATAACCGGCGGAAATGATGATTACTTAAAGGGAGAGAACCTTGAACTTCTTGCCGGACGCGAGATAGGTGACAAGGCACAAAAGGGAGGAAAGGCGGTAGCGCTTGTATCCGATTATGCCGTAAAGAAAATGTTCAATACCGAGGAATACGACCATGCCATAGGAAAGAGAGTCCAGGTCGTAGCGACCGGTGCATTTTATGATTTTACGATAGTGGGTGTATATAAGCAGGGAGAGACCGGAGCGTTGTTCGGCGGTAACGAAGACAGGGAAACGACGCTTTATACGACGCTTGGCTGCGTAAAGGGCCGCTCTCATATTGATGGATATCCGAATATCACGGTAGCCAAGAAACCTGAAGTAAGCATTGATTCCAAGAAGCTTAGAAGTGAGATACAGATATTTTTTGACAGATATTACCATACGAACCGCATATTCGAGGTCACGACATCGAGCCTGGAGAGCATGCTTGATCAGTTTACAAAACTGCTCGGGACGATCTCCACGGGTATATCGGTCATAGCCGGTATAGCGCTTCTTGTCGGCGGTATAGGAGTTATGAACATAATGCTTGTGTCGATCTCCGAACGCACACGTGAGATAGGAACGCGTAAAGCGCTCGGCGCCACCAACAGTTCTATCCGTCTTCAGTTCATTATCGAAGCAATGGTCCTGTGTCTGATCGGAGGAATCATCGGAGTCATCATCGGAGTGAGCGGAGGCTCTCTTGCCGCAAAACTGATGGAAGCAGAAGCGCACCCGTCCATATCGTCGATAATCGAATCGGTTGCATTCTCGATGGCCATCGGACTGTTTTTCGGATATTATCCCGCAAATAAGGCAGCGAAGATGAACCCGATAGATGCACTCACTTATGAGTGATGCCCTGCCTGAGATTTTTCATAAGAATAAAAAAGACGGCTCCGAATGCGGAACCGTCTTTTAATATGCTATACATTATCCCATCGTAACTTCCACGTTGTATTCCTTTACGCCGTCTTCGATGGGAACGATGCAGCCGTCAACCGGTTTTCCGTTTACGGTCATGCTCTTAACTCCCTTCTCTACGTTAGAAGGATTCTTAACGCTTATGTTATATGTTGCGCCCCTGAACTTACGTGTGATCTCAAAATCGCCGAAGTCATGAGGTACGCACGGATCTATCTGCAGACCCTTGTGAGTCGGATATACTCCGAGGATGTACTGGCTGATGTTCGTGAATGTCCATGCAGCGGTACCCGTAAGCCATGAGTTCTTGCCTTCGCCGGGAAGATATGCATCTGCTCCGGCAACCATCTGGCAGTATACGTAAGGCTCTGTCTTGTGAATCTCGGATATCTCTTCCGTGTATGCGGGACATGTCTTTTTGTAGATCTCGAAAGCTCTGTCGCCGCGTCCGATAACGGTTTCGGCAATGGATACCCAGGGATTGTTGTGGCAGAATATACCGGCATTTTCCTTGTATCCGGGCGGATATGAGCTGATCTCACCAAGTTCGAGATGATATACCGTATAAGCGGGCTGGAGGATCATAACACCGTATTTGCAGTCAAGATGTTCCTTGACGGAGTCAAGTGCTTTCTGTGCAAGGCCTTCCTTGACACCGACACCTGCAAGTGAGCAGAAACCGTTTGACTCGATGTAGATCTTACCTTCTTCACATTCCTTGGAGCCGATCTTCTTGCCGTATGCATCGTATGCTCTTACAAACCAGTCGCCGTCCCAGCCGTCCTTAAGGATGGCATCGTACATCTTTTTGACCTCATCCCTTGCCCGTGCGGCTTCTGCGTCATCACCGAGCAGTTCGCAAAGCTGAGCATATTCCTCGCCGTACTTGACGAACATTCCCGCGATGAATACCGATTCCGCAACTGGACCTTCGGAAGGACCGAAAGTCTGGAATGATTCACCGGGATGCTCTGAGAAGCAGTTAAGGTTCAGACAGTCGTTCCAGTCTGCACGTCCGATAAGCGGCAGATCGTGGGGACCCTTGTGATTTACGATATAATCGAACGACCTCTTAAGGTGCTCCATAAGAGTCGTTGCAACGCTCATGTCATTATCATAGGGAACCAGCTCCTTGAGGATCGATACATCACCTGTTTCACGCACATATGCGCTTGTTCCGGCGATGAGCCACAACGGATCGTCATTGAAGCCCGAACCTATATCCGAATTACCCTTCTTTGTAAGGGGCTGATACTGGTGATATGCGCTTCCGTCCTCGAACTGCGTTGAAGCGATATCGATGATCCTCTCCCTTGCACGCTCGGGTATAAGATGAACAAAACCGAGAAGATCCTGGTTGGAATCCCTGAAGCCCATTCCTCGGCCGATACCCGATTCATAATATGAAGCGGAACGGCTCATGTTGAACGTTACCATGCACTGGTACTGGTTCCAGATATTGACCATCCTGTTGACCTTGTCGTTCTTTGATCTGACAGTATATATGGAAAGCAGGCCCTTCCAGTAATCGCACAGCTTGCCGAATGCCTTATCGACATCAGCATCTGTTGTGTATTTTGCAAGCATTTCCTTTGCTGGTCTCTTGTTTATGACACCCTTTGATTCCCACTTGTCCTCAACGGGGTTCTCACAGTAACCGAGAACGAAAACAAACGATTTTGACTCGCCGGGAGCAAGATCGATATTGATCTGATGAACGGCTACCGGTGACCATCCGTGAGCGATCGAATCCGTACACTGGCCTTTCTCGAATACGACCTCGGGATCGTGATTGTCGTGATATGCACCGAGGAACGCATCTCTTGAGGTGTCAAAACCGTCGATCTCGGCATTTACCGAGTATACCGCATAGTGGTTACGGCGCTCTCTGTATTCTGTCTTGTGGTATATGGCAGAACCCATGACCTCAACCTCGCCGGTGGAGAAGTTACGCTGGAAGTTCTTCATATCATCATCAGCGTTCCACAGGCACCACTCAACATATGAGAAGAGCTTGAGGTTCTTCGGAGCGGAAGAGTTGTTGGTGATCTTTATTTGGCTTATTTCGCATGTATCGTCAATGGGAACGAACGAAAGGACATTAGCCTCGACATCGTTCTTGACTCCCTTGAACTTGCTGTAGCCTATACCGTGGCGGCATTCGTACATATCGAGTTCAGTCTTGGTAGGCTGCCAGCCGGGATTCCATACGCAATCGCCGTCCTTTATATAGAAGTATTTGCCGTTAACGTCAGCAGGTACTCCGTTATAACGATAACGTGTAAGTCTGAGAAGTTTTGCATCCTTATAGAAGGAATACCCTCCGCAGGTGTTGGATATCAGGCTGAAAAAATCGTTTGTTCCCAGATAGTTGATCCAGGGAAGCGGAGTCTTGGGGGTAGTGATGACGTACTCGGCATTTGCGTCGTCAAAAAAACCATACTTCATAATTAATCTCCATTCTTTTATGATTTAAAGAAAACGTTTAAGTAAAACTCCAAAAAAATAAAGAGCTGACGCCTTACAGTATATGATAATTCGCCGTGGCAGACAATAAAAAAAGCAAAAAATAGACAAATTTGTTAAATGTAACAAAATCCTTTTGGGAATTTGTACAAAAAAAACTAAAATAATGATAGAAAAGTGGAAAAAATTGATATATACTAGTTAACGAAAACGATTAAGGAGCAACCGCCATGATTTCACTGAAGGATATTGCGGACAAATGCAACGTTTCTGTTGCAACGGTCAGCAAAGCCTTAAACGATCACAGCGATATAGGTGAGGACACCAAGAGGATAATCAGGGAGACAGCCAAGCGGCTGGGATATCACCCCAACAGTTCCGCGCGTGCTTTAAAGACCAAGGTCACTGCCAATATAGGCGTGCTGTTTGTCGATGAGGGACGAAGCGGTCTTACCCATGATTATTTTGCAAAGGTTCTCGACAGCTTCAAGCGTGTATCGGAAGTATCCGGATATGATATCACGTTTATAAATGCTACCAGTCAGAAAATGACATATCTTGAACATTCCAGATACCGCGGAGTGGACGGAGTGGTCATCGCCTGTGTTGATTTTGACGACAGGGATGTTCTTGATCTGGTAAACAGTGAACTTCCGGTTGTTACCATCGACCACGTATTTGATAACAGGATTTCGGTCGTTTCGGATAACATCGGCGGTATGCGTTCGCTCGTTGAGTATGTGCATTCTCTCGGACACGACAGGATAGCATACATCTACGGAGACGATACGGCCGTTACAAGAAACCGTGTTGCGAGTTTTTACAATGCACTCGGAAGTTTCGGAATAGAGGCAGATGACAATTATACTATCGCAAGCGCATATCGTAATCCGAAGCTTGCGGCAAAATACACGAAGCAGCTCTTAGCGCTTAAAAAGCGCCCGACATGCATCATGTATCCTGATGATTATTCGGCTATCGGCGGACTTAATGCCATAGAAGAGGCGGGACTTACCGTTCCGGATGATATCTCGGTAGTGGGATATGACGGATCGTATGTTTCGCAGATAATCCATCCGAAGCTGACAACTTACGAACAGAACACGGAAGAGATCGGACGGATAGCCGCAAAATCACTTATACGGCTGATCCGTGATCCGAAAAGTACTCTCATAGAAAAGATACAGGTCTCCGGTAAGATAGTAGAGGGAGCATCTGTTGTAAAACTGAATTAAGGTCTTCCTTTGGACTACACTACATACGGGCAACCCCTGTCTTTCTTGCCGCTTCGGCTACGGCCTCGGCAACGGCAGGGGTTACTTTTTGGTTAAAACTGTCGGGGATTATGTACTGCGGACTTCTGTCCTCAGATGTCACGATGTCTGCGATCGCCTTTGCGGCCGCAAGTTTCATCTCTTCATTTATATCTGAAGCACGAACGTCAAGCGCTCCACGGAATATTCCGGGGAAAGCCAGCACGTTGTTGATCTGGTTCGGATAGTCGCTTCTTCCGGTGGCCATTATGGCAACACCTGCTTCCCGGGCATCTTCCGGTGTTATCTCGGGTACGGGATTGGACATTGCAAAAACGATGGGTTTATCAGCCATTTTTCTGACCATGTCCTTTGTCAGAACGCCGGGTCCCGAAACGCCTATGAACACATCCGCACCTTCTATAACATCTCCAAGGCTTCCCTTTTTCATCATGCGGTTGGAGACCTTAGCCATCTCTTCCTTTATAGGATTTAAGTTTTCCCGGCCTTCGTATATGGCGCCTGTCCTGTCGCAGAGGATGACATTTTTAAGCCCTGTCTGCATCAGGAGTTTTGTAATGGCGATACCTGCGGCACCTGCTCCGCACACTACAGCCTCGATGTCCTCTATCTTCTTGTCAACGATCTTGAGTGCATTGATCATTCCGGCAAGGACGACCACAGCCGTTCCGTGCTGGTCATCGTGGAAGATGGGTATGCTGCAGCGCTCTTTAAGTTTCTTCTCGATCTCAAAGCATCTCGGAGCCGAGATATCTTCAAGGTTTACGCCGCCGAACGATCCTTCGAGAAGAGCAACGGTCTCGACTATTGTATCCACATCATTGGACTTTATGCACAGGGGAAAGGCATCTACATTGCCGAACCTCTTAAACAGTACGCATTTACCTTCCATAACCGGCATTCCCGCTTCGGGACCTATGTTTCCGAGTCCGAGAACGGCTGACCCGTCCGTGACAACGGCAACGAGGTTCGAGCGTCTCGTATATTTATAGGAAAGATCGATATCATCCTTTATTGCCAGACACGGCTGTGCAACGCCGGGTGTATAGGCTACCGAAAGATCCTCCATCGATTCTACGCGGCATCGCGGAGTGACCTCGATCTTGCCCTGCCATTCTTCATGTTTGGAAAGTGCGAACTGTTTTGCGTCCATCTTTTGTATCCTTTCTGGTTTAAAACCCAACATCGTATGATAAACAGTAAAGTAGCCCGAAGGGGGAACCAACGGGCTACGATGAGGGGAGTATAAATAATTAATAAGGGGTCGTAAATGAGAATCTATTGAAGGGGAGATTCTCGCTTACGAAAGTTATTATAGTATGAACGGTAAAAAAAAACAACCGTTTTCGGAAAATAGTGCCAAACTTTTTTTTCGGCACAACATCTTGCGGAACGCGTAATTACGGGGCTTGCGGGAATCGGGAGGATGACTATGTGACTATTCCACAACCAGTGGACAGAGCATAAAACATAAGACACAATATGTGGTTGATTTACGGTAAAAAACCGGCCGGCAAATCTTTTGCGATATGTGAGTTTGTGATACAATGTCGGGTGATGGAAAATTATAAACTTATGGCTCCGTGCCATTTTGGTATGGAAGCTGTTCTGAAAAAAGAAATAACGCAGCTCGGGTATGAGATCGTCGAAGTCATGGACGGACGGGTGATCTTCGCGGGAGGAGGAGACGCGATAGCAAGGGCCAACGTGTTTTTGAGAACTGCGGAGCGCATTCTTCTGATCGTCGGGGACTTTACTGCAACGACGTTTGATGAACTGTTTGAAGGTATCAGGAAGATAGACTGGCCGGAATATATTCCCGAGGACGGAAGGTTCTGGGTAGCCAAGGCCGCGAGCGTGAAATCAAAGCTCTTTTCACCGTCTGATATACAATCGATCGTCAAAAAAGCCATGGTCGAGCGGATGAAGGAAAAGTACCCGTGCGAGCGATTTGCGGAAGATGGTGAGATTTTTCCCCTTCGTATATTCATCAATAAAGACAGGGTCCTTGTCGGGATGGATACCACAGGTGAATCGCTTCATAAGCGCGGCTACAGGAAGCTTGTCAGCCATGCGCCGCTGGCGGAAAATCTGGCAGCGGGCCTTATAATGCTCACACCCTGGAAATATGACAGGATACTGGTCGATCCGTTCTGCGGATGCGGAACCATTCCAATCGAAGCCGCGATGATAGCCGCAAGGATAGCACCGGGCATGAACAGGGAGTTTACCGCGGAGATGTGGCCGCATCTTGCCACAAGAAAAACGTGGTATGCAGCCGTGGATGAGGCGAACGATATGATCGATATGTCTGTCTCGCCTGATATCCAGGGATATGATATAGATGATGAAATGGTAAAGGCGGCAAGGGAAAATGCCGAGGCAGCGGGCGTTGCACAGATGATCCATTTTCAGACACGACCGGTATCGCAGCTGTCGCATCCGAAAAAATACGGTTTTATTATAACCAACCCGCCATACGGCGAGAGGATCGGAGAAAAGGACGAGATCGCCGGCATATACAGGGAGCTGGCAAATCGGTATGCAGCGCTTGATTCATGGTCTGCTTTCGTGATAACGGGTACCGATGAGGCCGAAAAATATATGGGACGCAAAGCGGATAAGAACCGTAAGATATACAACGGAATGATGAAGACATATTTTTACCAGTTTAACGGCCCCAAACCGGCACCAAGACCAAGAAATAACGGGACGGATGCAGACAGGAGACATTGATAATGAAGATAATATTTGCCACCGGGAATGAGAATAAGCTCCGGGAGATACGTGAGATCACGGCCGATATGGATATAGAGATCGTATCCATGAAAGATGCCGGAGTATACACTGATGTGGAAGAGACCGGAAAAACGTTCGAGGAAAACGCGTATCTGAAAGCAAGCGCTATAGCAAGAAAAAGCGGCCTGCCGACTCTTGCGGATGATTCGGGCCTTGAGATAGATTATCTCGGGAAAGAGCCGGGAATCTATTCTTCAAGATACATGGGTGAGGACACCCCGTATCCGGTAAAAAACGCTGAATTGCTGCGACGCATGGAGTCGGTACCGGATGAGAAACGTACTGCGCGTTTTGTCTGTGCGATCTGCTATGTTCGTCCGGATGGATCGAGCGAGACGGTAAGGGCAACGATGGAGGGGATAGTGGCGCATAAGATAGCGGGCGAGAACGGATTCGGATACGATCCTATCTTCTACCTTCCGGAAAGAGGATGCACTTCCGCGGAGCTCTCACGAGAGGAAAAAAATGCGATATCCCACAGGGGCAAGGCACTGAGAATGATGAGAGACATTCTCATGCGTGAAGATTATACCCGGAAGAAATAAGGGGATCAAACATTACAACGGATGAAGATACTGATAGTTAGTGATACACACGGTTACAATGATATAATGTACGAAGTTATCGCAAAAGAGTCACCGTTTGATATGCTGATACACTGCGGTGATATCGAGGGGGAATACGATCGCCTGCGTGACAGGATCGACTGCAGTCTGCACGTGGTTGCAGGCAACAATGATTACGACTCCGATATGGAGAGGATCAAGGTCATAGAATTCAGTGGTCACAGAGCGGTCCTTACTCACGGTCACCGTTATCAGCTCTATCACGGATATGATCCGCTGTTTTATCTTGCGGCTGAAAACCGGGCCGATTATGTTTTCTTCGGACATACGCATGTTCCCGTGATCCACGAGGAAGGTCCGGTTACGCTTATAAACCCGGGATCACTTACTTACCCAAGACAGCATGGAAGAGTACCGACCTATATAGTGGGAAATGCCGAGACGGGGAAAAAGCCGGTATTTGAGATACGATATGTCGGGCAGTGATGAAACTGCAGGTGCCGCCGGCACGATCACGAGCAGGTTGACATGGCAGATACTGTTCATATAAAATAGCATTTGCGTTACGGGGTGTGGCTCAGTTTGGCTAGAGCGCGTGGTTTGGGACCACGAGGCCGCAGGTTCGAATCCTGTCACCCCGAGGCTTACTAATACTTTGCGAGGTTCAGCAGACTGATACCTCATCGAAAGGAATGATCTTTGCAAGGTCATTCCTTATTGTTACGGCATTTGTATGGATATGTCTGTAGTGTTAGGGTTTATGTTAGAATAATGAAATACCGGAGGATAGTATAAATGAAATTTGGAATGAGGAAGCCTAGCCTTAAGAAGAATTTTAAAGCCAGGACTACCGGGAGGGCGAAGCGAACTGTAAAAAAGTCATTTATTCCGGGATACGGGAAGAAAGGGATGGGATGGTTTAAGAATCCTAAGAAAGCTGCCTATAACAAGGTGTATAAGAAAACCAGCTTTTCCTTATTCAAACTATTTAAATAGCGATATAAGAGCTCTTACCGGGAAAGTAAGAGCTCTTATATCCATTATAATATATAGTGTACTACCAACACTTAGAACACTTTTTCAGTCCTTTTGTTTTGGCTTGCTCTAATGTAATCTGCCGTGCTTTTTTCGGATTTGTTTTACCACAGTTGTTCTTACTATGGTAGCATTTTCCGGTAGCTGTTTCCCAAACCATAGTGTTTGCCGCAGCAACAGTTTTGGGAGTTGAAGGTGTGCCGGCCATAACCGGAGCAGCAGAAAGCGCGGTCATGGTAAATACTACAGAGAATATGATACCTTTTATGGGGCGATTTTTTGTTTTACTCATAAATAACCTCCTGAGAATAGGACAATAACCCCTTTTAACCCTCGCGGTAAGAATTATAACATCAAGTTACAATTATTGCAAAAAAATGACAGAAATATCCGTATGGAGAATCTTGGCATTAGGAGGCAAAGCATTATTATGCGAAACAGACTCTATGAAATAATTGAAGTATCGAAGGACGGAGATAAAGCTAGCACAGTGTATGATATTACAATGATGATTGCTATCATTGTCAGCATTATTCCATTGGCATTCAAGAATCCGCATCCGGTGTTTACCTATATCGATATCATTACTGTAATCTTATTCATTGCAGATTATGTATTCCGACTGATTACAGCGGACTATAAACTGAAAAAGGGCGCAAAATCATTTGTTGAATATCCGTTCACGCCGATGGCAATTATAGATCTGTTATCAATTTTGCCGGGAATAAGTATTCTGAGTGATGGATTTAAGCTACTGAGACTGTTCAGGATATTCCGAACGTTCCGGGTGTTTAGAGTATTCAAGGCGTTTAGATACTCAAAGAGCATAATGATCATTGTGAAAGTGATAAGGAATTCCAAAGATGCGTTACTTGCGGTTTGTACGCTTGCAATTGGATATATTCTGGTATCTGCTCTTGTTATATTTAATGTTGAAGCGGATTCCTTTGAAACGTTCTTTGATGCGATATACTGGGCGACAGTATCGTTAACTACTGTAGGATATGGAGATATTTATCCGGTTACTACAACAGGAAGAGTCATAACAATGATCTCGTCGTTGTTTGGTATTGCAATTGTAGCGTTACCCGCTGGTATTATTACGGCTGGTTATATGGAAGCCATTATAGATGAACATAAAAAAGATGAGACGGATGATGATCTCGAGGCAGATAACCATGAATAAAGTGTTTCAAAATGCGGGTTTTGACGGTGAGTATTATAAAGAGGTTTATGATTTTTTCTCCAGATATTACTATGATTCGAAGATTATCTTGGCTTTTTTGGAAAGGGTATTCCAAAACGATAGCATTGATAAAACACCACGTAGGATGATGAACCTCTTGACCAGATGGGTCGACTTGGCAGGAATGATACATAATGCCAAGCCGGGGAGAGATCCCCTTGTTGTGGCCTGTGTTAGAACCTGCATCGAATCAATTTGTGGGCAGACCGAGCAAACCAAGGATGATAAAAAGAATTTTTTTGCGGAAAACCTTTCGGAAGAGGGATCTGAGTATATTCGAAATTCTTTTAGAACTATTGTCAAGGAGGATAAGGTAGCTCACAAAGAAATATTTGACAATAATTCTCCCCTAAATGATTTTGATGAAATGATATTTGGTATACGTAACCGAGTAGCACACGATGGTGATTATTGGTCATCTCAGGTTTTCGCTCACGCGTCTAGTAACGTGGATTGGGTTTCTGCCTATTCCAGCGAGAGCGGGAGTAAAAAAAGGCAGATCATATATGAAACAAACATGGAATATGATAGGTTTATGTTTTATTTTGTTGAAGCTGCTATGAGTTACATAGATAGATATATTCAAAAGATATCAGATTGTTGATGGAATGAAATAACAGAGATGCTTGACCGGGCAAGTCAAGACACTTATAAGGAGCAATATTGACAGCAAATCAACGTGAATGGACACGAGCTAGAGATGAACTCGTAAATTCAATAAAACAACTGGGGTTCCCAGAAGAACTGGGGAATGAGGTTGCTAAGAACCTTGGAAGCCCAAAGGCTATGAACAGGATGAGCTCATACCTGCATCATGTAAAACCCAAAAGAGTCGAACTCGTTGTAGACGAAATGCTGGCGATCAAGAGCGAGATAGATGCCTGGCGGGATAAGAAGGCTACAGAAGAAGCCAACGAGATGTATTATCAGATGCAATATGAACGAAAACAATCATCAGATACATATGGCGGCTTACAAGATCGGTAAACCGTCATTTTTTAACGTTTGATTACTTTTTGGGAAGTGAATCGGTAAAAAGAGTAAGATAACTGTCTGCATTTGCAAACCCTGCATATTATGACTGTGATTGCCGGATCCGAGGCGGCGCAGATGTTATAATGGATTTGATCGCCGGAAAACTGGATGCAACGGTTGCATATCTTCAGGGGAAGTTCCGTGTTGAGGGTGATTTTGACAAGGCAATAAGTTTTGCAAAAGCGGTATGTAACACGGTTGCTCCCAAAACTGCTCCTAAGAAGAAAGTCACAAGAAAGCCTTCAACTAAAACAAAAACTGATACAAAAAAGAAATAGGGCTGGTCAAATGACCGGGTACAACGATTAGGTGTGGGTGTCCCACACCTTTTTTTAGTTTGAGTTATTTAAAGCGCAAATATCCTAAAAAGAATGATGACTAATAAAAGAACTATAGGATATTAGGCTCTCTATTTCTGTTGAATGCTATTGTATACCAGCATAGTTGTGTCGGTATAAATGTCGGTATAACTTGAAAAATGTCGCATAACAGTTATACTATAAATATATAGTATGAAAATTGAGGAAGGACGGAAAATGGCTCAATATATCGAATCAGAAAAGACTGAATTAAAGGTAAAATACACGGACACTATTTGCAAAGAGATAGTTGCTTTTTTAAATGCAGATGGTGGTCAGATTCTTATAGGTGTTAATGATGATGGGGATGTAGTGGGTGTAAAAGAAATAGATGATACTTTAAGAAAGATATCTGATGTAATAACCACGCAGATTGAGCCTAATCCTCAGGAGGAAATCCGGACAGAGGTGTTATTTGATTCGGGGAAGACACTTATTGCTCTTAGTATTCCAAAGGGTACAAGGAATATATACTGCCAGAAGAAATATGGGTTTTCATCAAGTGGATGTGTGATACGTATAGGAACAACATGTAAGGAGATGACGCCGGAGCAGATTCGCATTCGTTATGAAAAAAACTTTTCAGACGAAGAATACATGTTGAGAAAGCGCGCTTCCCGTTCAGATCTTACCTTTAGAGAACTAAAGATATATTATGCTGAGAAAGGATTTCATGTGGATGATGCTTCCTTTGAAGCCAACTTCAATCTTCGGAACAAGGAGGGAGATTATAATCTTTTAGCGGAACTGTTGGCAGATAAAAACAGCATTCCGTTCTCGTTTGTTAAATTTAGTGGTGTTGATAAAGCAGCTATTTCTGAAAGAAACGACTACGGATATGGATGTATTCTATCAGTTTATGAAAAGATCAAGGCAAGGTTATCAGCTGAAAACATTTGTATTTCTGACACCTCTGTTAGACCAAGAAAAGATAAGTACCTGTTTGATTATGACGCTGTTAATGAGGCTGTTTTAAATGCGCTAGTTCATAACGATTGGACTGTGACGGAGCCGCAAATATCTATCTTTAGTGATCGCATGGAAATACTATCTCATGGAGGACTTCCAAATGGCATGACAATGGAAGACTTCTATGAAGGGATCAGTCATCCGAGAAATGTTACATTGATGAGGATTTTTTTGAGCATGGGACTAACGGAACATACCGGTCATGGTGTTCCAACGATAATTAAAAAATATAATAAGACGGTCTTCGAGATTACAGATAATTATGTTAAGTGTCGGATCCCCTTTAACAAAGAGGTTTTGAAATCAAGCGTGAATAATGTCGGTATAAATGTCGGTATAAATGTCGGTATAAATGTCGGTATAAATAAAACAGAGAAGGCTGTATTAGGGATATTGATAGGTAATCCGGAAAAAACTGCCGACGAGATGGCTACAGAAATAGGTGTGACAAAGCGGACTATAGAGCGGACGTTGGTTAGTTTAAAGAAGAAAGGTAAGATTGAGAGAATTGGCTCAAACAAAAGCGGAAGTTGGGTTGTTATCCAATAACTGTATTTGAAGAAGATTTTTTCGATTTATTTCACGATTTGAGAAGAATAGTAGAAACTACAGAAATAGTTCAGGTGGCTAGTTTGGAAACCGTGTGCTATCAGTGAGCTTGATTCGGATAGGCTTTATCAGAGAATAGAATATAGAGGTCTATAAAAGAAAAACACCTGTAAAAAAGGGGACAAAAATGGTACTTCAACATATTAAAGTAAGTAATTATAGGAATATAGATGGAATAGAAGTCTGGCTTAATCCAAGTATTAACTATATTATTGGCGAAAATAATTTGGGAAAGAGTAATTTTTTATACCTCCTTGAAACTGTATGTACAGGAAGGGGTTTTTCTGAGGAAGATTATAATGATAAGTGTTCACCGATTGAAGTCGAACTTCAGATTAAAATGGAAAAAGGAGAGATCGGTTTCTTTGGAGATAACTTTGATGCTAGTGATGAATCGATTATCCATCTTAAATATGTTCAAACTATTACAGAAGCATATCCAACCCTCATTTGTACTGATACTGATGATAACATTGCTCTTAAACAACTTCGAAAAATAGACTTATATAGGTATGAGTCTACTTTACAACCTAGTAAAGAACTTCAGTTTGACTCAAATAAGGGACTGGGAACATTTATAAAGGGGGTTATTACTAGCTATATTAATGATAATAATCCATCCATATTTAACAATACAGGTATAGAAGATTTAAAAAAACATATAAATGATGGATTTAGAAAGATTAAGGGATTTGAATCGTATGGAATAGAGGCTTCAGTTTCTCATGATGATGTGGAGTTATTGACAAGTATTCTTTATCTTTCCGATGGAGAACGAAGGATAGAGAATGCAGGTGCGGGGATCCAGTATACTGCTATGGCATCTATTTCTGTATTAGCACATATAATGAAGTTATATACAACAAAAACAGTTTCATTTGAAGATAGACTGTTTGTAAATGATGACAAAAAGAAGGTATTGCCAATTGTGATTGCACTAGATGAACCTGAGGTGCATCTTCATCCGTTTTTGCAACGTACTTTAATAAAGTATTACAAAAAAATATTGGAAAACAAGGATGTTGGATTTTTGGAGTTGCTAAAAACATGTTTTGATATTGATGAAGTATCAGGACAGCTACTTATAGTGACACATTCGACAGACGCTATAATGGATGATTATCGAAATATAGTACGTTTTTTTGACAATCAAGGATATATTGCATGTATATCAGGTGCAGATCCATCATTCTCTATATCTTCAGCCGATGAAAAGCAACTAATAATGCGATTTCCAGATGTAAAGGAAGCATTTTATGCACATGTTGTTATTCTGATTGAGGGTGAAACTGAATATGGCTGCATCAAGGAATTTGCCAATACTCTTGAAGTGGATTTAGACGAATTTGGAATATGTGTTGTTAATGCGCAGGGGGAAAGCTCTATAAAGCCATTAGAATCACTGTTCAATCATTTTGGAATTAAAACCATTTCTATATATGATAGGGATGTTAAGGGCGGAAAGGAACCATCAGAAAATGAGTTTTATACCAGTGAACCATGCTTTGAATTCGAGATAATTCGAAAACTGTGTGATGCCGGAGAATACAATCTAATTAAAAATATTCTTACAGAAATCCATCCTCGTGCACTAACAGAAATTATAGATTCTGATTTTATTCGGGATCCTTATATAAAGAAATTAGGGCTCGATTTAGGCAGTTATACTCCAAAGGCAATAGGTTCAATTCCGGAGACTGATCAGGAATTCTACAATATAGTTTCATCATGGCTATATAAGAAAAAAGGTATTTTTGTAGGCAGGATAATAGGTAGATCAATAAAGAAGGAACTAATACCTGACTGTTATAAAAAAGCAATATTGAAAGCCAGAGAGGCTGCAAGTTGAACAATAATACGGCATTAACAATTGAAGAAAAAATCAAGAATAATCATGGCGGGGATTCAAAGCAGATAAGCGTTGTTATTTCGGATGAAAAGCGCATGATTGTGGAAGCTCCAGCCGGTTACGGAAAAACTGCGACTATGGTAAGCCGCATAGCATATCTATACTCTACAGGGAAAATACCTAATCCCAAGAGGGTATTAGCTCTAACCTTTAGTGTGAATGCCGCATTAAAGATTAAAAGAGACATTTCGGCAAAACTTCCGGAGTTAATAGGTGAAGATAATAATCCCGTGAATGTGAGTGAAAAAGTTACAATAACAAACTATCATGGTTTTTGTAAAGGTTTTCTAAAAAAATATGGTCATCTTATTTCTCCGCTGCTAAGAAGGGATGTAAACCTTTTTTATGCAATTGGGGATGATGAAATAGGAAAATACATAGATTTAAAAGGGATTTCTCATGAAAAAGAGGAGTATTTATTATATATAGATAGAAAAATCAAGCAGGCTATTATGCCAGAAATCTCCGAAATCAAAAAATATAACCAAATAGTGATAGAGGAAATATTGCCTAAGGATAGAATTACTTATACCGCCATTATTCTGTTTTCATTAGAAATAATACATGAATATGAGGCTGTAAAATCATTTTATCATAGCTTATATCCATTAATAGTTGTTGATGAATTTCAGGACACGAACTGTATCGCATGGGAGTTATTGCAAAACTTGATTGGAGATAATACGCATGTTCTGCTATTGGGAGACCCGCTTCAACGAATATATGGTTTTATTGGCGCTGTTCCTAATATTATGGATTCGGCCAGAACTATGCTATCTGCAAAAAAAATCGAATTAGATAAGAACTACAGGTTCAAAGATAATCCAGAAATGCTGAAATTGGATAAGAATATAAGAGCTAATGCATATAAATGCTTTAACCCTGATACTAGTGAAACTGCAATGTTGGAAACCTTTTGGGCAAGTGATCAGAACAACGAGGCAGAAAAAGTACTTGGGAAGATTAATTCGCTTAGGAATGATGGCGAAACTGGAAAAGTGGTTATTCTTTTCAGGGCACGAAGTGCTAATTCGGATGTTTTTGAACAGTTACTTCAGGACAAGAATATACCATATTTCTATGGAATGTTTAAAGACGATGATAAAGAATATATAGATTTTCATAAATACTGTCAAAAGGAGTTTATAAAGATATTTGACAAGCTAAATTCAATTGGAAAGAGATCCTTAGTTTCATTCTCCCGTAGTATAAGAATGCAATATAAAGGGTTTAATGATCGAATGGTAGATTCATTGTGTGAACTGCTAGACGCATTTGTTAAAAAAGTATCATATGATTATTCGGAACTATCTGCAGAGGATAAGTATAGTCTGCTTTTAGATACTTTTGAAAATCGACAGTTAAAACAAGCTATGGAATATGTAGATGCTGATGTTATTATTTCAACTGTTCATGGCGCCAAAGGATTGGAGTGGCCGTATGTTTTTTTGGCGGATTTTGAGAGATGGGGGTTGCCAGGATCCTTCACTTGTAAGGATTGTGTTAATAAGTTCTCAGATACAGTAAGATGTGCATGCCCATTACCACCTAACGAAGCTATGAATGTAGACGCAATGCTTGATGAACTCTCTGTTTTCTATGTTGCTGTCACCAGAGCACGTAAACAGGTTTATGTTTCGGCCAGTGCAAAAAGAGAAAATGGAAAGCAGGGGTGTTTATCTTGTTTTTCACATATTTCAGGCATTAGCATAACTAATGCAGAAAGGTGATTTGTTTGATGGCGAGGTTAAGTCGACGATACAGACAATAGTCGTCGGGTAAAAAACTGATACCAAACTGATACCTGGGGTTACCGATATGCTGAAAGCCGCTCCTTTCCTACGTTTTCAAGCTAGGATTAGTATTCGAATCCTGTCACCCCGATGAAGAAAAGAACTGTTTTTCGTTGATTTTTTCAGTGATAATGGTTCTTTTTGTTTTGCGTAAAATGAGTATTCATTATTGGGAGAGAAATAGTCTTGACTAGTATAGAATATCGATATAGTATATAGATTATCTATATATAGATATTCGATATAAAGGAGGCTGTATGAGTAATATAGATAAAACGCTGTTGTCCGGAAGCATGGGAACGATGCTGTTAAAGCTTCTTTCGGAAAAGGATGAAAAGGATATGTACGGGTATGAGATGATCGAGACTCTCAGGTCGCGCTCACAGAATGTTTTTGAACTCAAAGCCGGTACATTATATCCGCTTCTTCATACACTGGAGTCAAAAAACTACCTGACATCATATGAGCAGGATGGGGTTGGAAAAACACGCAAGTACTACTCCATAACAAATGCCGGAAGGAAATATCTGAAGGCAAAGCTTAGTGAGTGGGAAACGTTTACAGGGGCAGTTGCCGGTGTGCTGGCCATTTCTTATTAAGGGGGATATATCATGAGTTTGGAAGAATACATGGGTGCGCTTAAGGGACAGATCCGTGATAAGAGCGCGAGGATACTTGTTTCTGATGAGATATCCGCGCATATCGAGGAGCAGGCCGATGCGTATCGGCAAACCGGAATGGACCGTGAAGAGGCTTTATTAAAAGCTGTTGAGGAAATGGGGGATCCGGTGAGCGTAGGAGCGGACCTGGATCGTATACACAGACCTCATATGGAATGGCGTTATCTGATTTTCATAATGTTTATCAGTATATTGAGTATAGTGATCCAATATCTTATTGCAGTAAACATGGATTCGCGATCGATAACGGGAAATGCTTTTCTTGATATTACCAGAAGACATATCATTGGTATCATGGCCGGAATCATTGCGATGTTTTTGGTATATCGTATTGACTATACTGTCCTACTGGGCCGCAGCAGGCTGATCGGAGGGATTTTCATGGCGATTGTCACATTGGTTGGGATTGCCTTTGGAATCAGGATCAACGGCAGCAGTGGATTGATCCGTATAGGATTTGCGTCATTTTCGCTTCGTGCGTTGATGATGCTCTACATTCCTGTATTTGCCGGTATTTTATATGAACTTCGTGGTAAAGGCAGATGGGTTATGGCACGGATTGTATTTTGGATGATATTGCCGGTTATATCGCCCTTCTTCACAGGGAATCTTTCGATACCGTCTGCGCTGTTTATCCTGCTTGCAGAAACAGTTTTGATATTTATAGCCGTTCATAAAAACTGGTATAATATTGACAAAAAGATCGTGTACGGCGGATTTTCGGCTGTCTTTGCTACGCTCATCATGGCTGGTACGGCCTTTATACTCAGATTGAACACATATCAGAGTGCCAGATTTGCGAACTGGCTATCCAATCTTGGAATAGGAAGCGACATTACAGATGATACCGGGGTTAACTATATAAATGCACAACTGGGCAAGGTATTTACACATAGCGCTATCATAGGAAAAAGTGATGAAGCGGTCAGAATAATGTCTGATATTCCGGGCTATTGGGCTGATCTTGTGATGGGATCGATGGCTGCCATATGCGGCCTGGCCATGGTTGCAGGCATAATAATATGCATGCTTGCTCTTGCCACATATATGATAATCATTTCCGCAAGACAAAAGAATAACCTGGGCTACATAACAGGGTGTGCCTGCGGTATCGTTGTGGCTCTTCAGAGCATCAGCAATATCCTGATCGTATTTGGTCTGCTTCCGATGACAGGCTCGACTCTTCCGATTTTTACCAGCAGTATTTCCTACGGTATCGTTGATTATGCGATGATCGGTATGGTCTTGTCGATCTACAGATATAAGGATATACGAAGAGATTACGCCCCGAAGAATATCCACAATGGCAAGAATCAAGAGATAGCTACATAGCAGGGAAGACGTAGGAACTACGGTTGAATTGATTTATGCTTATGATTTTCACCCCCGAGTATAGGTCTGGCCGGTAAAATCAAGGAACCTGCCGAAAATGTGCTTCCGGCAGGTTTTGTTCATTCAGGGTATCCGGTTTCTTGTCCACGGGAGAGCCACGCCATTTAAAATCCACTTCGTGGAAGCGTGGCCTGCGTCCTGCAATGTTTTTAAGAAACCATTACAGGACATATTACGGATGCCCGGGGTGAAAATTGAATAGGATATAACCTATAATCACTATATTGATATTTGGTATGTGCATGTTAGAATAATATTATGAGTATAAAGTAATTATGGAGGTTTTTGTATGACGAATTCACAGGCTTGGGACTATGCTATCGGATTGATCAAAGTAGATGGGCTGGAACCTACTGAAGATTTCAAAGAGTATATTGAGAAAGAAAAAAGAGGCGAAATAACCTTTGAGGATGCCAAGAGATATCTTGACAAAAAATACAAGATGAAGGAGACCGTGAATGCGTGATCCGTATCTGTATGAAGGTTCAGATGTTCTTAAGAATAAACTTGATATTCGAAATCAAGACTTACTTGAGGGCGCAGAAGCAGATTATGTATCCCTTAGATTAAAAGATATCGCATTGAATCCACTGAAAGGGGATTATCATACACCGCATTTTCTTAAAATGCATGAAGTCATATTTCAGGATCTGTATGAGTGGGCTGGATCGATAAGGACAATATCCATATATAAGGAGGAAGATGTCCTTGGAGGAATGTCCATCGAATATGCAGATCCTTTTGATATAGTAAATGATCTGAGTCGTTCACTTAAAATCATGAGAACAAGTGATTGGGATAGTATGTCCCCTATCTCTCGTGCACATAAGTTTTCGGATTGTCTGGCTGGTATTTGGAAGGTACATCCATTCAGGGAGGGGAATACAAGGACGGCTATTACTTCCTGTTGTCAGTATATTGATGAAATGGGATATCCGGTTAACAGGGATCGTTTTGAAAAGAATGCCTGATATCTCCGAACGGCACTTGTTGCGTTCAACGCTTATTTTTCTGATGGGAGCGATTTCTCCAAGAAAGAGTATCTATATAACATAGTTGAAGATGCATTTGGATTACGATAGGAAACTTGGTTAAGATATTGGTTAAGATTCCAGGGAAAGGATGCTCGAATCCCCTTTCTTTACTGGATTTGAACGATGTGAGGTTTAAGGTTCGAATCCTGTCCCTCCGATTGATGGAGATTCCAAAAGAAAGGGGTCTCTTTTTTTGCCGAATGGACACATTTCATAAGGAGAATACACTTGGATAAGAACATCATTGCATTCCTGATCAAAGCTAAACAGGCTACGTATGCAGGAAAAGGCGCAGAGACTACATCTTCGCGGGAAAAATCACATGATCTCATCTTTGAGGACGGAGATCTTATGTATTATGATACTTACCTTGGTGGTAGTAAGTTTGCCGGAGAAGAAGCTTTATGGATATCAAAGGAACCTTATTGGAGCATGAATTACGTCGGGAGGGTTACCGGTGGCGATTTCAGCGGGGATTTTCTGAAAGAGGCGCTTTTGCATGTGCCCGAGGACAAACCGTTCCGTGGCCCGAAACAGTATGTTTCCGGAGACTACAGATATGACTGCGATGTAGAAGGCGATGTTGAGTGGTTTTGGGGAAAAGAGACCATAAGTTTTAAAGATGTGCAGGTTTACGAATGCCTCTTTCATGGCGGACTGATAGAGTAGGGGAGAAGCAGATGTACTTTTACGAAACTATAGAAAAGAGAAGAACCATCCGGGATTTTGAGCCGGGAGATATTCCCGAAAATGTGATTGAAAGGATCATATCGGCTGCGATGAAGGCCCCTACCAACGATCATATGAGGGACTGGCACTACATTGTTGTTAAGGACCGGGAAGTTGCAGCCAAATTGCTTGATATAGTTCCAAAGGGAATATCTGATGAAGATATGGATCAGCTGATAAGGGATTGGAACCTTTCTGACAGTGTTCAGCAGGAATGTTATCGTAATGCGGTACCTAAACAGTATAGAATGCTTTTTGATGCATCTGCTATCATTGTTCCGCTCCTGAAACAAAAGACCGATCTGCTTCATCCGGAGAACATCTCGCACCTTAACGGATTTGCATCGATATGGTGCAGTATCGAAAACATATTTCTGGCTGCTGTAGCCGAGGGATACGGGTGTAATCTTCGCATCCCCCTCGGAAATGAAGATGAGCATGCACGTAAGGTGCTGGGATTTCCGGAAGACTATTTTATGCCTTGTTTTATAGGGATTGGGATACCCCGGGAAAATGCACCGGTTCCCAGACAGAAGAGTATCGATATCAAAACCAGGATTCATTGGGATAAATACTGAAAAGGTAACCAAGCAAGCACTATTTTTATGGAGATTCCGGGAAAACGGAGTCTCTTTTTTATTGCTGTTTTTTGTCAGGGTCTATATTGGATCATAAAGAGACTTGGAGATTTTGGGTTCGTCTCGGATAAGACAAAATTCCGAAATGAAGGCGATGACATATATGCGATGAAGCCTCAGCCGAATCGTTTTCTGTCATTCTTTTTCGAAGGGAATAAGATAATCATCACAAACGCTTTTGTCAGTTATTCATGAACTTGGATTTAAACTTCAACCAATGTCTTTTATAAAATGATTTTTGTTTTTTGATAAATCCAATATACTATATGGATTCTTGATAGTTTTCTGGCAATTGACGATGTGGAGATCGGCAGAGGGAATAGGATACCCTTTGGATGTTTGGATTACTTTACTAACTCATAAATCACCGCTTCCAAAGGAGCAAGCATACCTTTCGCGCTGTCGCTGTTGGTAGACAGTATCAGTTCCGCATTCTCTACGATTGAAGCATCATAAGACGCAGGCTCTGTTGAAAAATTGATCAGGACGACAGCCCTGGCGTCGGAGTTCTCTCTTGTATATGCGAAGATCTGCTCATTTTCATGCATGAGTTCCTCGTAGCTGCCGTCGATGAGTTCGCGGTGCTTGTTACGGAGTTTTGCAAGAGAAGTATACCAGTTAAGGACCGAGTCTGGATCGGCTGCTTCTGATCTTACATTTACGGTTTCATGATCATCGCTGACCGGAAGCCACGGTTTTCCGGTAGTGAATCCGGCATTTTCAGTACTGTCCCATTGCATCGGAGTACGGGAGTTATCCCTTGAAAAACGATGTACTGCCGCGAGAGCATCCTTTGCCGAATAACCTTCCTCAATACAAAACAGATAATGGTTCTTTGTGGAAATATCGTTATAGTCATCAATTATTGGCAGTGCGATATTGACAAGGCCCAGTTCCTCGCCTTCCATAATAAACGGTGTTCCTCTCATGGTAAGTAAAAGAGTTCCGAGCGCCTTGCCTCCCTTAACGCGGTCTGCTCCTTCCGGAAGGAAGTGATTGATCGAGCGGGGACTATCATGGTTTTCCAGCGCAATAGGATACCAGCCGTCTATATCAGATGTGGAGGTCATCGCCTCGCTGGCAGTAAAAAAGGCTTTGAACTCAGGAAGAGTCCATTTTCTGGTTTCGCACCAGTTGCTTTCATTCGGAAGATCTATATCCATAAAGCCAAATTCAAATACCATATCAAGGACGCCATTCTTTCCCACCCATTTCGGGAGGTCATCCGAAGATACACCATTGGCTTCGCCAACGACGAAAATATCGGTATCCTTCTGAGTGGCATCTTTGAATTCTCTCAGATAATCCAGTATACCGTCTGTATTTGCCGTCATGGTATGAATGCTGACCATGTTATCTCCTGCATCAGGCTCACCGTCCGGGAATCCGGCGGGTTTTTTGATGTATGTGATCGCATCGAGACGGAATCCTCCAACGCCCTTGTCTATCCAGAAATTGGCCACATCGGTAAGAGCCTTCCTGACATCGGGGTTTTCCCAGTTAAGATCCGGCTGCTGAGCCAGAAATGTATGCAGATAATACTGATCACGCTGCTCATTGTATTCCCATGCCGATCCGCCGAAAATACCGCGCCAGTTATTTGGGGCGCTGCCGTCTTCCTTCGGATCTGCCCATATATACCAGTCGCTTTTTTCATTATCTTTGCCAGAGGCAGATTCCTTAAACCATGTATTCTGGTCAGAGGTGTGATTGAAGACAAGATCCATTACAATACGAATGTTACGCTTATCAGCCTCCAGGATCAGCCGGTCCATGTCTTCCATGGTTCCGTAAGCGGGATCGATATTATAATAGTCTGCAATATCATATCCGTTATCTGCCTGCGGTGAGACATAACAAGGTGTGAGCCAGATGGCTCCGACTCCCAGATCCTTAAGATGATCAAGCTCAGAGATAATGCCGTTAAGATCTCCCTGACCGTCTCCATCCGAATCTTTGAAGCTTCTTACATAGATTTCATAAGCAATGGTCTCCTGCCACCATTTAAGATCATCAGTAACTGCCGGAATGTCTTTGGTACTGTCCGGGTTTAAATTGACAGTAATATTTATATCTGTTGCGGAGCATGCTTCCAGAAGCAGTGCAACTGCAAGGATCAATGGAACCAGAAAGGTGGTTGTTCTTTTTAAATTCTTTATATTCTTCATATTTTATTCCTCGCTGATTATATGAAGTTCAGAGTAGTTACAATGATTATAGCATGCTTCCCCGGGAAAATTGTCAGCTTTGCATTCCTGATCAAAGTCAAGCAGGCTACTTCTGATAGCCTCCGTAGGCGATCTTTATGATATCATCGATCCCCGCTTCTTCGATCGAAACGTCTTTGATGGCCTTTCGAGATGAGAGAGAGGCAATGATATCAGCGGCAGTAACGTCGGATTTGGCAAACCTGTATCTTGCAACATTCCCTTCGTGTGAGATCATCTCGCATTTTTCATGTTCAGGGGCATCCTCGTCATAGTACTCCACAACAAGTGTTTTGTACGGAGCGATCCGGTCGGTGATCTCTTTAAGATTGCCGTCTTCCATCATAACTCCGTGATTGATTATGATCAGTCTCTCGCACAGTTCCTGTATATCCCCGAGATCATGCGTGGTTAGGATAACAGTGGTCTTCTTGACATTGTTTATCTCCTTTATGAACTTGCGGAGCGAATACTTGGCGGAAACATCAAGACCGATCGTCGGCTCATCAAGAAACAGCACCTTTGGAGAGTGGAGCATTGATGCGACAAGATCCCCCTTAACACGCTGACCGAGCGACATCTGGCGTACCGGTTTATCGAGGAGCTCTTTTATACCGAGTATGTCATCCATAACGGACATTGTTTTGTCATAATCATTCGGGTCTATTCGGTATATGTGTTTTAACAGTTCAAAAGTCTCACCGAGGCGCAGGTCCCAGTTAAGCTGCGACCGCTGCCCGAAAACAACACCGATATTCTTAACAACATCTTTTCTGTGCTTCGTGATATCCTCACCGTTTATCAGCACGCTTCCGCTTGTCGGGGTAAGAATGCCCGACATCATCTTTATCGTAGTGCTCTTTCCTGCACCGTTAGGGCCGATGAAACCCACGATCTCTCCCTCATCGATATGAAATGACAGATCCCTGACCGCATGTATGACATTGGTGTTTTTGGAAACAAGACCTTTAAGGGCCCCGGATAGCCCCGCACCTTTACGCTTTACCGTATAATCCTTGCATAATCCGTTAACATCTATCATCGTCAGTTACCTGCACCTTCGTATTTTTTAAGACCCGAGTTAAAATAAGCCCCTGCCAGCAGCATCATCATGATTCCGACAGCAAGCGTGATAAAGGCTGTGATCATACCGGAAGTGACGCCGTTATCGATTCCGAGGAGTGAAGATACAGGATAGAATGATACCCACCCGATCGGGATCAGATATGTCAGTATGAACTGCATGCTTTCCGGATACATCGATATCGGGTACATGGTCGTCTTGTCCATGATCTCCTGCGTGTATTGGCCGAAGTCAACGGCACTTCGCGTGTGAAACGAGGTGCTGCCTATAAGGATATAAATCCCGCCGCGGATAAGCGTTGCACCGGTCAGCATGATGATGACCTGAATGATAAAAAAGAGTGAAACATGAACGCCTGATCTTACGCAGCCGTATACAAACACGATGATCCCGGGTATCAGGTCGGTTATCCCGAAAATGTTGATGTTTGTGAAAAAGAACTGGTACAGAACTCCGAGAGGCCTTGTAAGGTATCTGTCAAAATCGCCCTCTATCACGAACCATCCCATGAACCATCCCTGAACGAAGAATATCATCGAAAGGGCATGTGATATCACCGACAGACCGTACAGAAAAGCGAGCTGTCCGTAATTCCATCCGTTGATCCGGCCGAACGTCTCAACGACAAACTTGATGATGGCGAATCCCATGATAAACTGAAGCGGGTTGGAGATCAGCCATCCGGCAATATTTGCCGGGTATTCGACGATCGTCAGAAATGCCATTTTTATATTCATTCCGGTGACGTCAAGGTAATGACGCAGTGTATCAAACGATTTTTTCATTGTCATCCTCCCTGAACCATCACTTTCCGGGTTACCCTGTTATGAACAAGGAAAAACAGGGCAGATAAGATCACCAGCCAGATAAACTGGATCCGCATCTGTAGAAGATGCTCCGCCCTGGTTCCCCTCCCGATATAGATGCTAAGCGGCAGCTGGTAAATGTAGACAAAAGGCAGCGCAGAGAGCACATTTGCCACGCCTTCCGGGAAAAACCATATCGGGATGATGCTTCCGGACAGGAGCCTTATCAGGTGTTTTTTCACCTGGATAAGTGCGTTGATGTTTACTGCGGTAAATGCAGTCATCCCGAAGAGTGCGGCGATCAGCCAGTTGATCAGAAATGATTCGATGACGGATATAATGAACAACGGGATGTCACTGATATCAGCCATAACAGGTACTTTTATCATGACCGAGCCTATAATGAGTATCGGGAGCATATTCTGAAAGATGAGCGCTGTGATGCTGCCGATATCTTCGGCAAAGAACATTCCGAAGAGGCTTACAGGCTTTATCATGTCGGCCGCGACGGTTCCCTTTTCAACACTTTGGCCGATCCTTCGCTCAACTCCGGTGATAAGCAGCACTGACAGCGCCGATGAGATGATAACGTATGTCAGCATGCTGTCGGCATTTACACCGCTTACAGTGCTGTGTTCCCTGTAAAGGGCGCGCCAGAAATAAGCAGACGTGATCATGATTATCGTCTGCATGAGAATGTTTCCGTATACGTTGAACTCGTATGTCAGAGTTTTGATGATCTGAGTTTTTATGATGAACAGGTATTTTTTCATGCAGGTTTATTTTATGTCTGCGGCGATAGTCTGTAAATACAATTTACGTCGAAAAAAATACGATTTATGTTGAACATTTTAGGGAAACTTTTGTAAGATGATTTTCAGAAAGAGGAGAATTGCCATGAAGGAGTTGTCAAACAGAACTGCAGATTTTACTGATTCCGTGATACGCAGGATGACGAGGATATCCAACAGGTATTCGGCCATCAACCTGTCGCAGGGATTCCCTGATTTTGCGCCGCCCCGGGAGATACTGGACAGGTTGGCTGAGGTTTCAAAAGAGGATTTTCACCAGTACTCGATAACCTGGGGAGCACAGAATTTTCGGGAGGCACTTGCCAACAAACAAAAACATTTTATGGGGATAGATATAGATCCGGATAAGGAAATAGTCGTTACGTGCGGCAGCACCGAAGCCATGATGGCGGCCATGATGACGGTATCCAATCCGGGAGATAAGGTTATCGTCTTTTCGCCTTTTTATGAAAATTACGGTGCGGATACGATACTCTCGGGAGCGCAGCCCATATACGTTCCGCTTGATCCTCCGGACTTTGGTTTTGATGCGGATGTGCTTGAGAATGCGTTCAAACAGAATGTTAAGGCACTGATACTATGCAATCCCTCAAACCCGTGCGGCAAAGTGTTTACGCGTGATGAACTACAGATAATAGCCGATCTTGCGATAAAATACGATGCGTATGTTATAACGGATGAAGTGTATGAGCATATAGTATATGCACCGTATGAGCATGTATATATTTCCACGCTTCCCGGAATGAGGCAGAGGACCATATGCTGTTCATCACTGTCCAAGACATACTCCATAACGGGTTGGAGACTGGGCTATACGATCGCCCCTGAAGCTGTAACTGACAGGATCAAGAAAGTCCACGATTTTCTTACCGTCGGAGCGGCGGCACCGCTGCAGGAAGCGGTCATACCTGCTCTGAAGTTCGGACAGGATTATTACGACCGGTTAAAGGAAACATATACCTGGAAAAGGGATCTGTTCATGAAAGGCCTTGATGACCTGGGGATAGCCCATACCGATCCGCAGGGCGCTTACTATGTGATGCTGGATATTTCCGAATTCGGTTATGAGAGCGATCTTGATTTTTGCGAGAAAATGGCGGAGAAGGTCGGAGTCGGGGCGGTTCCCGGATCAAGCTTTTTCAGAGAGGATATAAATCATCTTGTCAGGCTTCACTTTGCGAAGAAGGATGAAACACTTGTTGCGGCACTCGACAGACTTTCGGAAATGAGAAGCAGGTTATAATATGTCCGTAAGAGACTGATTTGATTGCGGGAGAAGATCATATGCGTGTACTGATAGTGGAAGATGAGATAAGGATAAGCGAAGGTATAGAAAAGCTCCTTCATAAGATAGACAGTGAGTATGAGATCGTCGGGGTCGCAGCCGACGGTCTTGAAGGACTGAATATGTGCAGACAGCTGCGTCCCGATCTTATCATCACGGATGTACAGATGCCCAAAATGGACGGACTTAAAATGCTCGAAGCCGTTTATGATGAAGGCATCATGTCAAAGGCGATAGTCATAAGTGCATACTCCGAGTTTGAATATGCCAGGGGTGCAATGAAACTGGGTGTGACCGAGTACCTGCTCAAGCCCGTAAACCTGAGCGAATTCACCAATGCTCTTGAGCACATCAAGCTCAGGATCATGGAGGATAACCGGAGAAAGCCCGATAAGGTCGGAACTCTGGATCAGATCATGCGTGAGATAATCGGGGGAAGACTTCAGGTTGACGAAGATACCAAGAGCTACATGTTCAATAACCATAATGTTCCGGCTGAGCAGCAGTTTGTTCTCATAGTTGCATATATGGGAGATCAGTATGGTTCCGATGCCGCCACCGGCAAATCCTCGCTGTCGCATTCGCTGTCATTGTACGAGGGTATAGGTTATTGTACTCTTGATATCGAATATCTCAGATCGGTCATATCGATCGTCTATAATTGCCGGGATACATCCGATTTTGAGAGATGGGTCCAGTACCAGCTGCTTAATTCCTTTACAGATAACGCCGCCATAGGTTTTACGGTAGTTGATTCACTGACGCAGATCAAAAGCGGCCTTGACCGGCTGCTGCCGTATATGGACTGGAATCTTTCGTTTGAGGACAGCGTTCTCATATCATATCCGAAGATCACCCAGGTTCAGACTTCAATGTGTGTATATCCCCAGGAACTTGAGGCAAAAATGAAATCCGCGATCTGTGCTTCGGATCACGACAGGGAAAGAGAACTGCTTGGCCGTTTCCTGGACTATTTCAGGGATGGTAAGGTCTATGACCCTCATGAGATAAAGGAAAGTTATGTCCGCTTCATATGGGCCGTGATCGAGACCGCAAAGGGTATCGGAAACCGGGGTGCAGCCGGGATCAGCCAGCAAAAACTGCTGGAGCGTATCATGAATGCAAGGATCCGCAGGGAGCTTGCGGATGTCTGCGATATGATCGCCGATACGCTTGAACAGAAGGAAGAGGGGACAGGCTCTGACAATCTGACGGTACGCCGGGCCAAAAGCATGATCAGCGAGTTCTATCATACCGGTATTACGCTTGATGAGATCGCATCGAGACTGGATATCACGCCGGAGTACCTGGGGACTCTTTTTCACAAGGAAACCGGTGTTACATTCAGTACGTATATCAAGAACTTCAGGATCCAGAAGGCAAAGGAGCTTCTTATCGGGACATCTCTGAAGCTGTACGAGATAGCCGACAGGGTGGGATACTCCGATCCCAAGTATTTCAGCAAGGTGTTCAGGGACACTACCGGCCAGCTGCCTGCGGATTACAGAAAAGCATTCAAATAGGCATTAGATTATTCCCCCTTTTTTAGATTTGTCATATTTTTTTATTGGCCGCTATCTCATAGAATGTGTATGAAACGAAAACTGTCACATAAACAGGGGGAATCATGAAACGTATCAAGAGTTTTTTCAGATATGACAATATAGGACTGCTGTACATTCTGCCGGCATTTGCCTATATGATGTTCTTCGTGGGATATCCCATCATCAGCAATATAATCCTCAGCACGCAAAATGTAACGGTCAGGAATCTGGTGAACGGACAGAAAAAGTTCATCGGTCTTGATAACTATATCGCGATCTTCAAGGACGGCATGTTTATAAAGGCAATGGGAAATACGCTGACATTTACCGTCGCATGCCTTGTGTTCCAGTTCCTGATAGGTTTTGTGCTGGCACTTCTGTTTTCAAAAAACTTCACTTTCTCCAAGACCGTAAGGGGCATTACGATGATCCCGTGGATGATGCCCATGACGGTTACGGCTCTGATGTTCAAGTTCATGTTTTCAACCGATGTCGGTGTCATCAACTTTATACTCAGGACGGCCGGTATCATAAAGGAGAACATCGAGTGGCTGACAACTCCCGGTACGGCGATGATCGCAGTGATTGTTGCAAATATATGGATAGGTATCCCGTTCAATACCATACTCATATCGACCGGTCTTACGACCATACCGCAGGAACTGTATGAGAGCGCGGCCGTTGACGGCGCAAACGCATGGCAGAGACTGACAAGGATCACGCTGCCGCTCCTGCGCCCGACGATAGAGTCGGTACTGGTCCTCGGATTCATATACACTTTCAAGGTGTATGACCTTGTCTATGTCATGACTGAAGGAGGCCCGGTCAATTCCACGCACCTGCTTTCGACGTATTCATACAAGCTGTCGTTTGACATGTTCCAGTACAGCAAGGGATCTTCCGTTGCAAATGTTCTGTTTCTGATATTGCTGCTTGTCGGCATGTTATATCTGAAGATCACAATGCAGGGGGAGGAAGACTGATGGACGAGAAAAAAATAACCGGAAAAATGAATATAGTGCTTTGTGCCATATCGATCCTTGTGCTTGTGATACTGTTGTTCCCTCTGTTCTGGACGCTTATCACTTCATTAAAGACGGAGAAGGAGATATTCCAGATACCGCCCACGTGGTATCCTCATGTTCTGAACACCAGATCATATGCCGCACAGATAGAGACGGGCGATTTTAACATGTTCAAGTCGTTTTTCAACAGCTTCATGATCTCTTCGGGAGCGATGCTGATCGCTGTAGTTCTTGCCGTACCCGCTTCCTATGCGATAGCCCGTTACAGATTCGTGGGACGAAAGGCAATGCTGCTTGGTTTTCTGGTCACACAGATGCTTCCGGTATCGGTTCTTCTGACTCCGATGTTTATAATGTTTCGTAACATGAAGATGTATAACACCTGGGGGGCTGCCATACTGGCCGATGCAACGATAGGCATACCTTTTTCCGTATTGATCCTTAAGAATTATTTTGCATCCATTCCTAAAGCCCTTGAAGAGGCGGCATATATTGACGGCTGCACAAGGATGTCGGCATTTCTTCGGATACTGATACCCGTGGCAAAACCCGGAGTTGTAGTGTGTGCGATCTTCTCATTCCTGTATGCGTGGGGTGACCTGGCATACGGCATGACGTTCATCCTCGATCAGGAAAAGAGGCCGATAACTGCCGGAATATTTAATTTCATGGGCCAGTACGGTACAAAATGGAGTTACCTTACGGCGTTTGCAATAGTTGCCATCATACCCGTAACGCTCATATTCATATTCATGCAGAAATACATCATAAGCGGTATGACAAACGGAGCCGTCAAAGGATAGGATTTTTATTGAAAGCGCTTATATACGGTACTATTATTATGATCAGGAGATGCAGATGATATCTCCTGATCATTTTTCTCACTATATTAAGGAAGATGCCAAATGAAAAAAACCAGTATAAAAAACAGGCTGATCCGTACTTTCATCCTGACATCCATCATTCCCATCCTGCTCATCGAACTGTTCTCTCTTATCAATATTTCAAGCACTCTTAAGGAGAACATGAGGATCATGTCCGGAAGCAGTCTCGGACAGCTTGACAATAATCTGAACATATCCCTTGAGTCTTATGAGGATCTTCTGTATCAGATATATACGGACGATGACATGGTCAGGTGGATAGGAGATCTTGATAACGGTGTTGACGAGGCCGTGACCGTCAACCAGATGAGAAGAGCATTAAGCGGTCTGCTGTATTCCAAGGACTATATCAGATCCATCTCGGTCATCACTCCAAAGGGCAGCATCGTAACGTATGAACAGATAGCTCCCGCGACATATAAAAGTTCGTGGATGGACGGGTTCAGCCTTGGGATCGAAGGATTATACGATGATGTTATAAAGGATTACGATATGCATATATATCCGACGGAGTTCGGAACGAACTTTGCACAGAAGGATTACTATCTTCTGCATATCGCACACAGGATCATCGATTACAGGAATCTGGACAGAGAGTGCGGTATAGCGATCCTCAGTATTGACGAGGAACTTCTGCAAAGCGTATGCACAGGTTCCGTTTCCGGTGAAGAAGTGTTCAACTTTCTTGTTGATGGGGACGGAAGGATAATATCGTTCGGAACGGATACGGCCCGGATAGGGGAAGTTATCACCGATATGACAGCGGGTATTGAGACCAGACGTGATGATTATGCTTCATACTATACGGGGTATGCCGGAGCTTCTCCTTCGTCGTTTGGTACGTATGTGATCCATGATGAAAAGCTTGGCTGGGATATCGTAAACGTTACCGATATGAGCGGACTCGTGACTTCCCAGCAGAGGCAGCTCTGGCTGATACTTCTGCTTGGTACCGGTGTAATAGTGGTTGCGGTATTTCTGTCTTCACGCATGTCAAAAAATCTTATCACTTCGGTCGGCCAGATAGTTGACGGCATGTCCCAGACCCGGGGAGGAGATCTGTCGGTCCGTATAGCCAAGGATGAGGATATGCCGCTTGAGATAGAAAGGATCGCAGACGGATTTAATGACACTTTGGAAAAGCTCAATGATGCTATAGTAAGACAGCAGGAGGCACAGATCGTGGCGCTTGAGGCGCAGATCAATCCGCATTTTCTGTACAACACTCTTGATACGATAAACTGGATGGCGATCGACAGGGACGAATATGATATCAGCAATGCCATCAGCTCGCTTGCGACAATACTGCGATATGCCATAGTAAACAGTAACGCCGAGGTTCATGTCAGGGAAGAAGCTGAGTGGATGAAAAAGTATATCTACCTTCAGCAGTTCAGAATGAAAAACCGTTTTTCATGTTCCATATTTGTTGCACCGGATGTTCAGGAGGCACTGATCCATAAGCTTTTGCTTCAGCCGTTTGTGGAAAATGCGATCGTCCACGGACTTGATAATAAAGGTGAAAATGATGCGGCACTTAAGTTTCATATAGAAAAGAATAAAGATACCATAGAGATACTCATAGAGGATAACGGTCCGGGTATGGATGATGAACTTATCGATAAGATCAACCGCGGCATCTATGAAGAATCAGGATCGGGGATAGGGATGAGAAATGCCGCCACGAGACTTGAGATGTATTACAAAAAAGAAGGAAGACTGCGAGTGGAAAAAGGCGAGCCGAGAGGAACGAGGATAATCATCAACATCCCGTACAGGATCAAATCAGATTAGATTATTCCCCCTTTTTAAGTTTTCTTGAGTTTTCTGTTTGCCACAACAGACAGATAATGTACACGTAAAGAAAACCGCTCTTACTTAAGGAGGTATTTATGAAAAAGAAAGTTTTGGCAACACTTGTCAGTGCAATGATGCTCGCATCCGTGCTGGCAGGATGCGGCGCAACAGCAGCAGCACCTGCACCGGCAGCACAGAGCGAAGCTACGGAAGAGACAGCGGAAGCACCCCAGGCAACGGAAAGTGCTGATACGGAAGCTGCACCTGCTTCAGATGATGCATCGGGGGATGTTACGATCTGGTATTACTGGGAGACACCCGGACACCAGGAAGCACTCGACCATATCATCCAGGAATTCAACGGTCAGCAGGATAAGATCACCGTTCAGGCAAAATATGTTCCCTTTGCCGATTTCAAGAAACAGCTCTCTGTCGGAGCATCGGCCGGAGAACTTCCCGACATCGTGATCCTTGACAATCCCGATCATGCTTCATACGCAGCAATGGGTATTTTCGCAGACATTACGGACAGATTTGATGTAAGCACATACTATCCCGGACCCGTTAATTCATGTACGCTTGACGGAAGACTGTACGGTGTTCCGTTCGGAAGCAACGATCTGGTTCTTTTCTATAACGAAGACATGCTTGCGGAGGCAGGCTGCGAAGTTCCCAAGACATGGGATGAGCTGCTTGATGTTGCAACGAAGACAACAAAGGGTAATGTATACGGATTCGCTCACTGCGCACTTCAGAACGAAGAAGGTACATTCAACTTCCTTCCCTGGGTATGGTCAACAGGCCAGACATCATACGAGATCGATTCTGAAGGCGGTATCAAGGCACTCGAGTTTGAAAAGAGCCTCGTAGATGCAGGTGCGTTCCCCAAGGAAGCAATAAACTGGACGCAGGGTGATACGATGAACCAGTTCATCTCCGGCAACCTTGCAATGATGATCAACGGAACATGGCAGATCCCTACAATGAGATCCGAAGTTCCTGATATGAAGTGGAATGTAGCTCCCATACCTCAGGATAAGCAGCAGGCATCGGGACTCGGCGGTGAGAACTATGCTGTCATCGCAGGCGGAAACGAAGAGGGAGCGATCGCTTTCCTTCAGTACGCAACATCCAAAGATACATGCCTTTACATGATGGATCATATGGGTTACATCTCATCCGATTCGACGATCGCAAAGGATCAGTTCAAGGGTGATGCTGTTTACCAGGTATTTGTAGACGAGATGCAGTATGCAAATGCAAGAGGACCTCTTCCTGAGTGGCCTGACATCTCTGATGCGATCTCACTTGCCTTCAATAAGGTCATCACCGGTGAGAGTGATGCTGCAGCAGCCGCGGCAGAAGCACAGGCAACAATAGATTCTATACTCGGAAAGTAACGATTTTCGATATAATAGGGCAGAGACGATCTCTGCCCTATTTTTAAGTCAGAAGGAAAGGATTACCAATGAAACACGAAGCCAGGATATCCGACAGTTTTTGGAACAGATACAGGAAACTCGTAAAAAACGAGATGATCCCCTATCAGTGGGATGTGCTTAATGATAAAGCGGACATCAGTATCGAGAGGGAAAGGGATGATGCATCGATTCCCAATGAAAAAAGCCATGCCATGGAGAATTTCCGCATAGCTGCCAAAAGGGCAAAAGGGGAGCATTACGGATGGGTGTTCCAGGACAGTGACGTTTATAAATGGCTTGAAGCGGTCTCATACTCCCTTTGCTATGAATGGGATGATGATCTTAAAAAGACTGCGGATGAGGTATTTGACCTTATAAAGGATGCGCAGGAGGAGGACGGATACCTGAACACCTACTTCTCCATAATGGAACCTGACCGTAAATACAGGCGTCTGGGCGAGAGTCATGAGCTGTATTGTGCAGGTCATTTCATAGAAGCTGCGACAGCCTATCATCAGGCGACCGGAAGCCCTGATGCTCTTGCGATCGCAACAAAGCTTGCCGATCATATATGTCAAACATTTGGTGAGCGGGAAGGTCAGATAAAGGGAGTGGACGGTCATGAGGAGATAGAGATCGGACTGATGAGACTGTATCACCTGACCGGTAAAAAAGAATATATGGATACCGCTTCGTTTTTCCTGATGGAAAGGGGTAAGGATCCCGGGTTTTTTATCAGACAGTTAAGAGAAGATAATAAAGATGCCTTACTTGAAGGCGTATACAGATTTCCACTGAAATATTTCCAGATGCATCGTCCTGTTTTGGAACAGGATACGGCGGAGGGACATGCGGTAAGACTTGTGTATATGAGCACCGCACTTGCCGATCTTGCTGCAACGACAGGTGATGAGAGACTGGCGGATACGTGCAGGAAGATATGGAGAAATATCGTTGATAAGAGGATGTATATAACCGGAGGCATCGGTTCTACGGTCACGGGAGAGGCTTTCACGCTCGATTACGATCTGCCGAATGATACGATGTACTGTGAAACCTGTGCGTCCATAGGCCTTATGTTTTTTGCAAGGCAGATGCTTCGCATCGAAGCCGTGGCAGAGTATGCCGATGTCATGGAAAGAGCATTATACAATACCGTGATATCCGGAATGGCACTCGACGGCAGACATTTCTTCTATGTCAATCCGCTTGAAGCGGTACCGCAAAAATCGGCGAATGATCCCGGCAAGAGTCATGTTAAGACCGTCAGGCCGCAGTGGCTCGGATGTGCATGCTGTCCGCCTAACCTTGCCAGACTGATCGCCTCACTTGACAGGTATATATATACGGTCAGAAATGATGAGATACTGGTAAATCTGTTCATCAGATCCGAATTTAAATATGAGGATGATGATAAGAACATCACTGTCATTCAAAACTGTGATTATCCGAAGGATCCGAAGATATCCTTTGATATCGAAAACAACAATGATGCGTCTGTTAAGCTTAAGATAAGGATACCTTCATGGACCGACAAGTATACGGGAAGTATTGACGGGACCAAAACGGATATAGCGACAGAGAACGGATACTGGTGCATTGATGTTACGAAGGGAAAGCACACCATCGGGCTTGAACTGGAGATCATCCCGAAAAGATGGTACTCAAATCCGAAGGTATCGGAAAATACAGGAAAGGTTGCCATTGGCCGCGGCCCGTTCATTTACTGTGCGGAGAGCGTTGACAACGGTGAGGATCTGCATCTTCTGGGACTGTCCCCCAATTCTTTCCTTGATCATAAGTGGCAGGAGGATCTTCTTGAAGGCGTCGGGACGATCGAAGCCGAAGGGATACGTCTTGTTAAAGACGGTGCAAAGGAACTGTATCTGACAGACAGGCCGCAGAGATCTTCACAGAAGATCAGACTGATCCCCTATTATGCGTGGGCAAACAGGGGAGAGAATGAGATGCGTGTGTGGATAAACGAGATCTGAAAGCGGAGGAGAGGATATGATAACTGCTCAAGGTACCAGGCTGATCTTCCGGTATGATTCTGAAATACTGTGGATAGAATCGTGGGGAGAGGGAGCCGTAAGGATACGCGCAACAAAATGTGCCGAAATGCCGGATGATGACTGGGCCCTGACGATCCCGCAGTCTCCTTCCGGGACTGTGCATTGTGATGCTGACGGTGCTTCGCTTGAAAACGGAAACATCACCCTCAGACTGTCAAATGCCGGGAAGATAACTATATATAACAGGGACGGAAAGAAGCTTCTTGAAGAGTATGCAAGAAACCGCAGGGATGTCACGGACCCGCTCTGCAGCGCCATAGAGATCGAGGCCAGACAGTTCAAGCCGTGCATCGGCGGAGATTATCATCTTACCGTTCGGTTTGAGTCATTAGATCCCGATGAGAAGATATACGGTATGGGACAGTATCAGCAGAAATATCTTGATCTTAAGGGAACGGATCTTGAACTGGCCCACAGGAATTCGCAGGCGAGTGTTCCGTTTGCGATATCTTCACTCGGATACGGCATTTTATGGAACAATCCCGCGATAGGAAGATGCGTTTTCGGAAAAAACATCACCTCCTTTGAAGCATACAGTACAAAGGCTATGGACTACTGGGTCGTTGCAGGCGACAATCCGGCACAGATAGAGAGTTCATATGCGAAAGTGACCGGAACCGTGCCGATGATGCCGGAGTACGGACTCGGATTCTGGCAGTGCAAGCTTCGTTACCGCACTCAGGATGAACTGATGGATGTGGCCGAAAAATACCATGAGCTCGGTATCCCGCTCGATGTCATAGTTGTTGATTTTTTTCACTGGCCCAGGCAGGGAGAGTGGAAGTTCGATCCGGTATACTGGCCCGATCCCAAGTCAATGATAGAAGAACTGGAATCCATGGGCATAAAGCTTATGGTCTCCATATGGCCGACTGTAGACCGCGAAAGCGAGAACTATGAGCATATGCTGGAGATGGGCTATCTTGTCCGTACGGAAAGAGGCTTCAGGGTCGGACTCGATTTTCAGGGCTCAACCATACATCTGGATGTTACAAATCCCGAGGCGAGAAAATATCTGTGGGAGACGGTAAAACAGAACTATTACGATCTCGGTGTCAGGATATTCTGGCTGGATGAGGCCGAACCGGAGTATTCGGCATATGATTTTGACAACTACCGGTATCATCTCGGGACTGATCTGATGATCGGAAACATATATCCTTCCGATTATGCCAGGGCTTTTTATGAAGGAATGAAAGATCAGGGACAGGAAGACATCGTCAATCTGGTAAGGTGTGCATGGGCCGGAAGCCAGAAATACGGAGCGCTTGTCTGGTCGGGTGATATCGCATCCAGTTTTGAAAGCATGAGAAACCAGCTCGTTGCGGGACTTAATATGGGACTTGCGGGGATAAGCTGGTGGACTACGGACATCGGCGGATTTCACGGAGGTAATCCCGATGATCCGGCATTTCGTGAACTGTTTGTCAGATGGTTTGAATGGGGAACGTACTGTCCGGTCATGAGGCTTCACGGAGACCGCGAGCCCAGGCAGCCTCAGCTTGGAACAACAGGCGGTGCCGGGTGCTGTTCCGGAGCGGCAAATGAGATCTGGAGCTACGGCGAGGAAGTGTTTGAAATCTGCAAAAAGTACATTTCGATCCGTGAATCCATGAGGGATTATATCAGAGGACTGATGCGGCAGGCCCATGAAAACGGAACGCCGGTAATGAGAACGCTGTTCTATGAATTCCCGGATGATCCTATGGCCTGGGAGATCGAGGATGAGTATATGTTCGGAGACAGATATCTTGTGGCTCCGATCCTTTCGGCCGGGGCCGTATCAAGAAGCGTATATCTGCCTTCGGGCGTGCGGTGGAAGGAACAAAATGACGGGGGCATATATGACGGAGGGTGCACGATATGTGCCGATGCCCCGCTTGGAGTTATCCCTGTATTTGAGATCTGCTCCTAGGCGGTATGATCATATTTGACAACGATATAAAGGTGGTATAAACTGTCTGAGGAAAGCAAAGGCGCTTCGGTAATGACCGGGGCGTCTCTTTTTTTGCACTTGTTGACCGGTGGAAGATAAGATCATGACGGATGAGAGAATTCACGAGGAATGCGGGGTGTTCGGGATATACTGCCCGGACAGCGTAAATGTATCGAGATACATTTACTACGGCCTGACCGCCCTGCAGCACAGGGGCCAGGAAAGCGCGGGTATGGCTGTTTGCGATACGTGCGGTCCGATAGGCAATATCAGCGCTCATAAGGATATGGGGCTTGTGAGCGAGGTGTTTTGCAATGATGTTCTTGAAAGACTGAAGGGAAATATCGGAATAGGCCACGTCAGGTATTCAACAGCGGGAGGCAGTACAAAAGAGAACGCGCAGCCGGTGTTCATAAACTACGCAAAAGGCACTGTCGCTCTTGCGCACAACGGAAACATAATAAACATTGACCGCATCAGGGCTGAACTTGAAGCGGAGGGTGCCGTATTTTCGGGAAATGCCGATTCCGAGGTGATCGCCTATAAGATAGCCGAAGAGCGGATGCATACATCTTCGATCGAAGAGGCAGCGGAAAATGTTGCCCGGATGCTTAAGGGCGGATATGCACTTCTTATCCTAAGTCCCAAAAAGCTCATATGTATCCGTGACCCATGGGGATTAAAACCGCTGTGTCTCGGAAAGACCGGTGATAAATACGTGTGCGCGTCTGAAAGTACCGCACTTCATGCGATCGGAGCCGATTATGTAAGGGATGTATCTCCCGGGGAAATGGTCCTAATCACCGGGGAAGGGATCACTTCAAAACGGATAAACAGTGTTGAAAAAGAGGCTCACTGCGTATTTGAATATATATACTTTGCACGTCTTGATTCGAGGATAGACGGACTGAGCGTATATCAGGCACGAATGGAAGGCGGAAGATCCCTCGCAAGGAGATTTCCCGTCAGTGCGGATGTGGTGACGGGTGTTCCCGACTCGGGCCTTACCGCAGCGGCAGGGTATGCCGAACAGTCCAACATTCCGTTTAAAAATGCGTTCGCCAGGAGCAGTTATGTCGGGAGGACTTTTATAAAACCGACGCAGGAAGAGCGGACGAGTGCGGTCATGATCAAACTGCGCGTCATAGAAGATGTTGTCAGGGGTAAACGTGTTGTGCTGATAGATGACTCGATCGTTCGCGGCACGACTCTTGCAAACCTTATAAAGGAGATGAAAAAGTTCGGGGCACTTGAAGTCCACGTCCGCATTTCATCTCCTCCTTTTTTGTACCCGTGTTACTACGGTACAGATGTTCCGGACAATTCGCAGCTCATTGCAAACGCTATGACAACGGAGGAGATCCGGCAGCGTATCGGAGCCGATTCGCTTGAGTATCTGAGCATAGATGACCTTGATGAGATGACACGTCACCTGCCTCTTTGCAAGGCATGCTTTGACGGAGAGTATCCCGTGAAGGATTAAGAGATATGCGCATTTGATGGGAGAGAGAACATGGAAGATCGATTCGACAGAAAGCTGGTCCTTGAAGACGGAAGCGTTTACAGGGGATCCGGATTCGGAAGCAGCGATGAGAAAATGGTGGAGCTTGTTTTCAATACTTCGATGGCCGGATATCAGGAGATCATATCCGATCCGTCATATACCGATCAGGCAGTGGTAATGACATATCCGCTCATAGGAAATTACGGTATATGTTCCGATGATTTTGAATCGGAAGTGTTCGGCATATCGGGACTCATCGTAAGAAATCACTGCAACAGCCCCTCGAATTTCAGGTGTGAGGATACGCTTGAAAATACGATGAAAGCCCACGGCATCACCGGCATCGCGGGAGTCGATACGAGGATGCTGACAAGGCATATCCGCACCATGGGAAGCATGAGGGCACTTATAACATCATCGGAGACCGATGATGACGAAGCACTTGAAAGACTGAAAAAAACGGTGCCGGCAACCGATCAGGTAAAGAGGGCATCGACTAAAAGCATATACACGATCCCCGGAGAGGATCCCGGTAAGCATAAGTGCATAGCCGTAATAGACTGCGGGATCAAGGGCAATATTCTGAAGATGCTTGCAAAAAGCGGGTATCCTCTTGTCGTGTTCCCGTGGGATACGGATCACGAGACAATAATGAAATACGACACAGCCGGAGTGTTCATATCAAACGGTCCCGGAAATCCCGAGGACTGTGTTCCTACGATAGAGACGATAAGAAATCTTAAGGGCAGGATCCCGATATTCGGCATATGCTTAGGACACCAGATGATAAGTCTTGCTTACGGAGCCACAACATACAAGCTGAAGTTCGGACACCGCGGAGGAAACCATCCGGTTAAAAACATAAAGACCGGAAAGATAGAGATAACCTCGCAGAACCATTCATATGCCGTGGTTCCCGAAAGTATCGGGGATACGGATCTTAGCGTAACTCATATAAATCTGCTCGATAACACGATCGAAGGCGTTGAGTGCGAAAGGGATGATCTGTTCTCGGTACAGTATCACCCGGAAAGCGCGCCCGGCCCGTGTGACAGCGCATATCTTTTTGACAGATTTTTTGAGATCATCGGACGGAGGTAGGAAATGCCTAAGAGAGAGGACATTAAGAAGATACTTGTCATAGGCTCGGGGCCTATAGTCATAGGACAGGCGGCAGAATTTGATTATGCGGGGACACAGGCGTGTCTGGCGCTTCGCGAGGAAGGATATGAAGTCGTCCTGTGCAATTCCAATCCCGCCACCATAATGACCGACGAAGTTATAGCGGACAAGGTTTACATGGAACCGCTGACGCTTGAGTTCGTGGCAAAGATCATACGCATGGAGCGGCCGGACGCGATACTTGCCGGTATCGGAGGACAGACCGGATTGAATCTTGCGATGGCACTTGAGAAAAAGGGAGTGCTTGAAGAATGCTCCGCCACGCTCCTCGGAACAGGTACGGACAGCATCGAGATGGCCGAGGACAGGGAACGGTTCAAGGAACTGTGTGAAAGTATAGGGGAGCCCGTTCTTCCGTCGATGATCGCCCAGTCCATGGAGGAGGGACTTGAGGCCGCAGCAAAGATAGGATATCCCCTTGTCCTTCGTCCTGCGTTTACGCTTGGCGGAACAGGCGGCGGATTTGCCGATAACGAGGATGAGTTCAGGCAGATAATGAAAAACGCACTCGCGCTTTCCCCCGTGGGACAGGTCCTTGTGGAAAAGAGCGTAAAGGGATACAAGGAGATCGAGTACGAGGTCATAAGGGATGCAAACGATACGGCGATCACGATATGCAACATGGAAAACATCGATCCGGTCGGGATACATACAGGGGATTCCATAGTCGTATGTCCGTCGCAGACACTGACCAACAAGGACTATCAGATGCTGAGAAGTTCGGCTCTTAAGATAATCCGTGCACTGAAGATAGAAGGAGGGTGCAACGTACAGTTTGCGCTCGATCCGGATTCGTTTGACTATTATCTTATCGAGGTCAATCCGAGAGTCTCAAGATCATCGGCGCTCGCATCCAAAGCAAGCGGTTATCCGATAGCAAGGGTCAGCGCAAAGATTGCGGTCGGCATGTATCTTGAAGAGATCGGGCTTGCCAATACGGCAGCTTCGTTTGAGCCGTCGATGGACTATGTCGTGACCAAGATGCCGCGATTCCCGTTTGACAAGTTTTCCGATGCAAACAACAGTCTCGGTACTCAGATGAAGGCGACCGGAGAGGTCATGAGCGTCGGACGAACGCTTGAGGAGAGCCTTCTTAAGGCCGTCAGGAGCCTTGAAGTAGGGGCGTTCCATCTCCACATCGATAAGTTTGATAACAGCAGCGTCGAAGAGCTTATGGAGTATATAGGCACGGGACGCGATGACAGGATATATGCGATAGCGCAGCTGTTAAGACTTGACGTGCCCGTTGATGATATATTCGCCAGGACCGGGATCGACCGGTTTTTCCTGAATGTTTTTGCAAATATCATCGAAATGGAAAGAAAGCTTACCGCCAGGCGTGATGATGCCGGCATCCTCTGTGAGGCAAAACGCATGGGATTTTCCGACAGACAGATAGGAGTGTTGTGGGGTAAAAGTGCACATGAGATCTTCGACATGAGAAAAGCGAACGGGATCATGCCCGTATATAAGATGATCGATACGTGCGCTTCGGAATTCGAATCATATGTTCCGTATTTCTATTCGACGTATGAACAGGAGAATGAATCGAAGATCACAGGCAACAGGAAGATCATCGTTCTCGGATCGGGCCCCATACGTATTGGCCAGGGGGTCGAGTTTGACTATTCGACGGTACATGCGGTCAAAACGATCAAAGAGATGGGCTTTGAGGCGATAATAATCAACAATAATCCCGAAACCGTTTCAACAGATTACACAACGAGCGACAAGCTGTATTTTGAGCCGCTTTGTACAGAGGATGTTGTCAATATAATCGAAATGGAAAAACCGGAGGGCGTGATCGCCATACTCGGCGGACAGACCGCGATCAACCTTGCCGAACCTCTCCTCGAATACGGGGTGAAGATAATCGGTACCGGTTGTGAAGCGATAGAACGTGCCGAAAACAGGGACGCGTTTGAAAAGGTTCTGGGCAAGCTTTCCATTCCGCAGCCACAAGGGGTTGCCGTTACAAATGTCGAGGACGGAGTAGCTGCGGCAGCCGGGATCGGATATCCCGTACTTGTACGGCCGAGCTTTGTGCTTGGAGGAAGAGCCATGCAGATAGTGTCCAAGGAAGAAGAGATGAGACATTATCTGAAAAACGCGGTAGAGATCGATGAAGACAAGCCCGTTCTCGTCGACAAATACATAAAAGGTAAAGAGGTAGAAGTTGATGCCGTCTGCGACGGAGTGGACGTTTTCGTACCCGGCATCATGGAACTTGTCGAGCGTACCGGCGTTCATTCCGGAGACTCGATAAGCGTATATCCCCCGTTTTCGCTTTCGGATAAGGTCAAGGGAACGATACTCGAATATACGAAAAAGCTCGGCGTGGGGATAGGGATAACGGGACTGTTCAATATCCAGTTCATCGTCGATGACGAGGAGAAGGTCTATATAATCGAGGTCAATCCGAGGTCGTCGAGAACCGTTCCGTTCCTGTCAAAAGCGACCGGATATTCCCTTGCGGATATCGCAACGAAATGCATACTCGGAACGACGCTTAAAGAGCAGGGGATATTTACGATCTATCCCGAGGAGAGGAAACGCTGGTGCGTCAAGGTTCCTGCATTCTCGTTTTCCAAGCTCAAGGGTATGGACTCGTACCTGTCTCCGGAGATGAAATCAACAGGCGAAGCGATCGGTTATGATGACAAGCTTCATCGCGCGATGTATAAAGCACTTGTGGCATCGGGCATAAAACTGAAAAATTACGGTACCGTTATCGTGTCACTCGCGGATGAGGACAAACTTGAGGGAATGCCGCTTATCAAGCGGTTTTACGATATGGGATTTAATATCGAGGCAACGAGCCTGACAGGCGAATACCTGAACAATTACGGCGTTAAGACGCGTATCAGGAAGAAACTGTCCGAGGGCAGCGAAGAGATACTTGATGCCATAAGATCGGGAAATGTTGCGTATGTCATAAACAGCAGGGCCGTTCTGTCGGGCGTACACTATGTGGACGGTGCGGCGATCCGCAGGTGCGCGATAGAGAACAATGTTACGATATTCACATCGCTCGATACGGTACGTGTTCTTCTTGATGTTCTCGAGGAGCAGACAATACGTGTATCAACGATCTTTTGATGGTAAAATAGGTACAGGAGGAGAAGGTAAATGGAACTGCGACACCTTCGGTATTTTCTCGCTGTATGCGATGAAATGAACATTACAAAAGCCGCCGAAAAGCTTATGATAGCACAGCCTCCCTTAAGCCGGCAGATACGGGATCTTGAGGAAGAGGTCGGAACGGCGCTTTTCATACGTGAACATCATAATCTCAGACTTACCGAGGAAGGTATAAGGTTCAGATCGTATGCAAACCGTATAGTCGCACTTGCGGACCGTTCGGTAGAGGATATAAGGGAGATGCACACGGGCCTTCGCGGAACCGTATATATAGCGGAGGTTGAGGGTAAGGCTCCCCGTCTTACGGCATCGTACATCTCGGCATTTTCGAAGCATTATCCGCTTGTGCAGTACAGCATTTGGAACGGTAACTCCGATGAGGTAACACAGAGAGTCAGAAACGGCCTGGCGGATCTGGCCATAATAATGGAGCCTTATGATCCGGCGGGACTGCACAGCGAGGTCATATACAAGGAACCGTGGATAGCGATGTTCTCATCCGAACATCCGATGGCGAAGATAAAGGGTGATACCGTTAAGCTTGAGATGCTTGCCGATCAGGATCTGATCATTCCTTCAAGGGGTTCGAGGCTGCAGGAGATCAGCGACTGGTTTTCACCGCTTGGTATCACTCCGAGGATAAAGGCACGCATTTCAAATGCAACGATCGCATATGAACTGTGCGAGCAGAATGTGGGGGTTGCGATCTATCCTGCCGCAGCGGGCGATCTGATACATGGCGAGAATGTCCTGATAAAAAAGATAACCCATCCCGTTCATATGGCAAGCTATGTTCTGATATACCCCGACAACCATCCGCTATCACCCGTTGCGGATAAATTTATCGAATTTACAAAAAAGGGTATTGACAGCAAAGCGTAACAGGTATATATTTTTTGAACATAAAGAGCAAAGGCGCTTTGGTTTCGACCGAAGTGCCTCTTTTGTTTTCTGAATGCAAAGGCGCATTAACCGTTCGTGCACACGGTGGATGCGCCTTTTGCATTACGGGATCTTAAAGCTCAAAAAAAGGAGGAGACAGTTATGGACAAAAACATCCCTGAGTTATTCGGTAAGAATGTGTTTACCGACAAGATCATGAGAGACAAGCTTCCCAAGGACATGTACAAAGCACTGAGGAAGACCATAGACAATAATACACACCTGGAACTTGATGTAGCAAATGCCGTTGCGGTTGCAATGAAGGAGTGGGCCGTAGAGAACGGGGCAACGCATTTCACTCACTGGTTCCAGCCCATGACCGGATACACGGCGGAAAAACATGACAGCTTCATATGCCCGGTAGATAAAGGCGAAGTGATCATGGACTTCTCCGGAAAGGAACTCGTAAAGGGCGAGCCGGATGCGTCAAGTTTTCCTTCGGGAGGCATCCGGGCAACGTTCGAGGCAAGAGGATATACCGCATGGGATCCGACAAGCCCCGCGTTCATTAAGGACGGAACACTTTATATTCCGACAGCGTTCTGCTCATACAGCGGAGAGGCACTTGATAAAAAGACACCGCTCCTTCGCTCGATGGATGCGATCAGCCACGAAGCAGTCAAGGTATTAAAGCTCCTCGGCAAGGATGATGTCACAAATGTCCTGACAACAGTCGGACCGGAGCAGGAATACTTCCTCATCGATCTTGAGGATTACAAAAAGAGAAAGGATCTGATATTTACAGGCAGGACGCTTCTCGGAGCCCCGGCACCAAAGGGACAGGAGATGGACGATCATTACTTCGGAAACCTGCGTACAAGAGTAGCGGCATTTATGCATGATCTTGACGAGGAACTGTGGAAACTCGGCATCCCCGCAAAGACGAAGCATAACGAAGTGGCTCCGTGCCAGCACGAACTGGCTCCCGTGTTTGACACGACAAACGTTGCGGTCGATCACAACCAGCTGACAATGGAGATAATGAAGAGGGTGGCCGAAAAGCACGGTTATGCGTGCCTTCTGCATGAAAAACCTTTTGCCGGAATCAACGGTTCGGGTAAGCACAACAACTGGTCGCTTACGACCAATACGGGCGAAAACCTGTTAAATCCCGGCAAGACCCCGGGCGAGAATACGCAGTTCCTGCTGTTCCTGTCAGCGGTCATTCAGGCAGTTGACGATTATGCGGATCTTTTAAGACTGTCGGTCGCAAGTGCAGGAAACGATCACAGACTCGGAGCAAATGAGGCGCCTCCGGCGATCATATCGATGTTCCTCGGCGATGAGTTAAATGCCGTTATAGAGGCGATCGAGAAGGATGAGTACTTCAGCAATGCCGAGAAGGTAACGATAGAGACCGGGGCAAAGGTTCTTCCGCATTTTGCGAAGGACACGACCGACAGGAACCGTACGTCACCGTTTGCATTTACCGGTAACAAGTTCGAGTTCAGATCGCTCGGATCTTCACTTTCGATAGCGGGACCGAACATCATGCTCAACACCGCGGTTGCCGAATCCTTAAGCCTCTTTTATGAGAAGCTTAAGGATGTTCCGAAAGAGAAGATGGATGAAGCGGTGCATGCTCTTGTTAAAGAGACGATAGTGGCGCATAAGAGAGTCATATTCAACGGAAACGGATATACGGATGAATGGGTAGCGGAAGCCGAAAAGAGGGGCCTGTATAATCTGAGATCCACACCCGATGCAATGCCCGCACTGATCGCCGAAAAGAATAAGAGGATGTTCATCAAACATCATATCTATTCGGAGACCGAGATGCAGTCAAGATATGAGATCAGGATCGAGAATTACACCAAGACGATACATATCGAGGCTCTTACACTGCTTGATATGATCCGCAAACAGTTTGCACCCGCTCTTATGGATTACATTGATGATCTTACGGCATCGGTGATCTCCAAGAAGGAAGCCGGTATCGATGCAGCGGTATCATCACAAAAGCAGCTAATCGAAAAGCTTGCCGGCCTGTATGAAGAAGTGATAAAGGCGGCAGAAAAGCTCGATGCGGATACAAAGAAGGCGGAGGGCATGCCGGAAGATATAGACCAGGCGAAGTTCTATCATGACGTGATAGTCGACGATATGGGTAAGGTCAGAGAGTGGGCCGATCAGGCGGAGCCCCTGATCCCCGAAGGATATCTTCCTTATCCGACATACGAGCAGATACTGTTCTACGTTTAAATAACCGGGGGATATCCCCATAAACTGAGCAAAGGCGCTCTTCCTGCGGGAAGGGTGCCTTTCTTGGTATACCGGGTCAAACGGGTCCGGATACACAAAATGAGGAGATGAGATTATGACAAAAGAAATTCTGGAAGCTATAAACAGTGAGGTCTACGGCGTCTGGTTTTTGATAGGCGCAGCACTCGTGTTCTGGATGCAGGCCGGTTTTGCAATGTGTGAAGCGGGCTTTACCAGGGCAAAAAACTCGGGAAACATCATAATGAAGAACCTTATGGACTTCTGTATAGGTACGGTCATGTGGTTCATCTGCGGTGCTTCTCTGATGCTCGGTGAGAACATGCTCGGAGGTTTTGCCGGAAAGTTCTCATTCGATGTTCTGACAAATTACGGCGGATTTGATTATTCGGGATTCGTATTCAACCTGGTATTCTGTGCGACGACCGCAACGATCGTGTCCGGGTCCATGGCTGAGAGGACCAAGTTTTCATCATACTGCATATACTCGGCAGTCATTTCGGCCCTTATATACCCGATAGAGGCACACTGGACATGGGGAGGAGGATTCCTGGCACAGTGGGGATTCCACGATTATGCGGGTTCAAACTGTATTCACATGGTCGGCGGTATATGTGCCCTGATCGGTGCATGGATGCTCGGTCCCCGTATCGGAAAGTTCGTTAAGGACAAGGACGGAAAGGTAACAAAAGTAAATGCTTTCCCCGGACATAACCTTGTCATAGCAGCTCTCGGCGTATTCATCCTCTGGCTCGGATGGTACGGATTCAACGGCGCGGCCGCAACCGATGTTCCGACTCTCGGATCGGTATTCTTAACAACAACGGTCGCTCCCGCGGTTGCAACTGTTGTGTGCATGATCTTCACATGGATCAAATACGGCAAACCCGATGTGTCGATGTGCTTGAACGCATCCCTTGCAGGTCTTGTTGCGATCACGGCTCCCTGTGATGTAACGGACTGTACGGGGTCGGCGATAATAGGTGCCGTTGCCGGTCTTCTCGTAGTGTTCGGTGTATGGTTCTGCGATAACGTTATACACGTTGACGATCCGGTCGGTGCCGTTGCGGTACATATGTTTAACGGAATATGGGGAACACTTGCAGTCGGCCTGTTTGCAACCGATACGGCTCCGGGATTTGCTCTTGCCGGAATAAGAGAAGGCCTGTTCTACGGCGGCGGATTATACCAGTTTGGTAAACAGCTCGGCGGTATGCTCGTTACGATCGGATGGACAGTTGTTACGATCATCATAACCTACACACTTATCAAAAAGATCAACGGACTTCGTGTATCAGAGGAAGAGGAGATCACCGGTCTTGATGCTACCGAGCACGGACTGACAAGCGCATATGCCGGATTTGCGATCATGGATGTTGCCAACACCATGATGATGGATGTGAACGAGAACACAAGCCTCGGATCCGATGAATACGAGAGTGCGAGCGAGGCGAAGAAGGATGCGGCCGTCAAGGTTGTAAACGCATTCCCGGATACGGGCATCAGCAAGGTCGTTATCATTGCAAGGCTGTCAAGATATGATGCACTTCGTAAGGCAATGAACGATCTGGGTGTTACCGGAATGACTGTAACCCAGGTTATGGGATGTGGCATCCAGAAGGGGGCCGGCGAGAGATACCGTGGAGTTGAGGTCGATGCAACGCTCCTGCCCAAGGTCAAGGTCGAGGTCGTTGTTTCAAAGATACCTGTACAGGCGGTTATAGATGCGGCCAAGAAGACGTTGTACACAGGCCACATCGGAGACGGAAAGATATTTGTATATCCTGTCGAGAAGGTCGTAAAGATCAGGACCGGAGAAGAAGACTTCGACGCGCTTCAGGACGTCGAGTAATGACCGGAATGCGCAGCATCCGGGTCAGCCCGGGCGGCGTTTGAACGGTTTATAAATAATCATAAACAGGGAGGAAAGAGTAACATGTGCTCAATAATGGGATATTTGGGCAGAAAGCTTACGGAGAAAGACCTGAAACCTTTCTTCGACAGGACGGTCTCAAGGGGCCCGGACATGCAAAGGTTTGCAAAAGCGGACGGAGCGCTGCTGGGCTTTGAGAGACTGTCGATAATGGGACTTACCGAGGAGGGCATGCAGCCGTTTGAACACGGACAAAACATGCTCGTATGCAACGGTGAGATCTACGGTTTCAGGAAGCTTAAGGAGGAGCTGATATCAAAAGGGTATACGTTCAAAAGCGACAGTGACTGCGAGATACTGCTGCCGATGTACGAGCTGTACAAAACGGATATGTTCGCACTTCTTGACGCGGAATTTGCGTGCATTATCTATGATGCCGGAAAAAAACAGCTTATAGCGGCAAGGGATCCGATCGGTATCAGACCGCTTTTCTACGGATTTACGACTGATGACGGGATCGTGTTCGCAAGCGAGGCCAAGAACCTTGTCGGACTCGTTCAAAAGATATATCCGTTCCCGCCCGGACACTATTATGCCGACGGAAAGTTCACCTGTTATGCCGATCCGGCAAAGGTGGATGCATTCGTTAAGGATGATATCGAAACCGTATGCAGGAACATACATGACAAACTTGTAGAGGGAATAAGGAAGAGACTGGATGCGGATGCTCCGGTAGGTTTCCTGTTATCGGGCGGACTTGATTCGTCGCTTGTATGTGCCGTGTCTTCGCGGATACTGAAAAAACCGATCAGGACGTTCGCGATAGGTATGAGTACCGATGCCATCGACCTTAAGTATGCAAAGGAAGTGGCGGATTATATCGGCGCGGATCATACGGAAGTGATCATAACAAAGGATGATGTATTGGCGGCCCTTCCGGATGTCGTGCACCTTCTCGGAACATATGACATCACGACGATCAGGGCTTCCATCGGAATGTATCTGTGCTGCAAGGCTATACATGAGAAAACGGATGTCAGGGTCATTCTGACGGGAGAGATCTCTGACGAACTGTTCGGTTATAAATATACCGATTTTGCACCGTCGGCCGCAGAGTTTCAGAAAGAGGCCGAAAAGCGCATACGGGAGCTGTATATGTACGATGTCCTTCGTGCAGACAGATGTATATCCGTCAATTCGCTTGAGGCAAGGGTTCCGTTCGGGGATCTTGATTTTGCCAGATATGTCATGAGCATAGATCCTGAGATGAAGCTCAATAAATACAACAAGGGAAAATATCTTCTGCGTCATGCATTTGCCGGGGATTATCTTCCCGAAGACATACTCATGCGCGAAAAAGCCGCGTTTTCCGATGCCGTCGGCCACTCAATGGTCGACTATCTGAAGGAATATGCCGAAACAAAATACTCTGATGCAGAGTATGAGAAACTGCGGAAAAAATACACATATGCAACTCCGTTTACCAAGGAGTCGCTCCTGTACCGTGAACTGTTTGAGAGTTTTTATCCCGGGCAGGCTCACATGATAATCGATTTCTGGATGCCCAACAGACAATGGGAAGGCTGTAACGTTAACGATCCGTCTGCAAGAGTGCTCGCCAACTACGGCGCGAGCGGAGAGTGAGGCGGATATGGTCAAATATGTTTTTGTTACAGGCGGCGTAGTATCGGGGCTTGGAAAAGGGATCACCGCAGCATCTCTCGGGCGGCTCCTTAAGGCCAGGGGCTACCGCGTCACCATGCAGAAGTTCGATCCGTACATAAACGTTGATCCGGGAACGATGAACCCGATCCAGCACGGCGAGGTGTTCGTTACCGATGACGGTACCGAGACGGATCTCGATCTCGGACATTATGAAAGGTTCATAAACGAATCACTCGATCGTAACTCAAATGTTACAACGGGAAAGATCTACCAGACGGTCCTGAATAAGGAACGCCACGGAGACTACGGCGGAGGCACCGTTCAGGTGATCCCGCACATAACGAATGAGATCAAGGCAAGATTTCATAAGGAAAAACCTTCGGATGACATCACGATCTCGATCATAGAGATCGGTGGAACCGTCGGTGATATCGAAAGCCAGCCTTTTTTGGAGGCTATAAGGCAATTTCAGGTTGATATCGGAAGAAATAATTCCGTTATCATACATGTTACTCTTATCCCATATTTGAAGGCTTCGGGCGAGCTCAAGACCAAGCCTACCCAGATGAGCGTCAAGACCTTGCAGAGCATGGGTCTGTGGCCGGATGTCATCGTATGCAGATCGGATCTTCCGATCGATGAGAGCATGCGGGAGAAGATCGCTCTTTTCTGCAATGTCAGGAAGGAAAACGTTCTTCAGAATCTGGACGCAAGATCGCTTTACGAGGTCCCGCTGATGCTTGAGGAAGAGCATCTTGCCCAGAGGGTATGCGACAGTCTCGGGATACTCTGCCCGGAGCCGGATCTTAAGGCATGGAGAAAGCTGACTGAGGATTTTGAAAATCCGCAGAATAAAGTGACCATAGCCATAGTGGGAAAATATGTTGCGCTTCATGATGCATATCTGAGCGTTGTAGAAGCTCTTAAACACGGCGGGATAGCAAATCTTACGGAAGTAGAGGTGCGCTTTGTCGATGCCGAGGATGTAACACGCGCCGGTGCCGGTGATGTTTTTTCGGGTGTTGACGGCATGATAGTTCCGGGAGGCTTCGGAAGCAGGGGAACAAACGGCAAGATAGAAGCTGCACGGTTTGCAAGGATAAACGGTATACCTTATCTCGGGATATGTCTCGGTATGCAGCTTGCGATCGTCGAATTTGCCAGAAATGTCTGCGGTATAAGCGATGCCGCATCTTCCGAACTTGAGCCGGACACAAAAAATCCTGTTATACACATACTGCCGGAGAAGGAAAACCTCGAGGATATCGGGGGTACGCTCCGGCTTGGCGCGTATCCGTGCGTTCTGTCGGAAGGCACGAGGACATTCGGACTCTACGGCACGAACCGGATCAGCGAACGCCACCGTCACAGGTATGAAGTCAACAACGATTACAGGGAAATACTGGAAAAGAACGGGATGGTATTATCGGGGCTCTCACCCGACGGCAGGATCGTCGAGATGATAGAGCTTAAGGATCATCCTTATTTTGTTGCAACGCAGGCGCATCCGGAATTCAAGTCAAGACCGGATATGCCGCATCCTCTCTTTGCCGGACTCATAAAGGCGGCACTTGAAAGGTCAAAGAGTATTTCCGAAGAAAGGAGTAACACATGACAGAGACTTTGTATGAGCCGCAGTTTGAACATGATAACTGCGGAGTCGGATCGATAATAAACATATACGGAAAGGCAAGCCATGATATAGTCAGCGATGCGCTCTCAATTGTAGAAAATCTCGAGCACAGGGCCGGCAGGGATGCCGACGGCAGGACCGGTGACGGAGTCGGGATAATGACTCAGATACCCCATGCTTTTTTTGTTAAGGCATGTAAAAAGGAAGGCATAACACTTAAGGGCGCAAGGTCTTATGGTGTCGGCATGCTGTTCTTTTTGCAGGATGAACTGGCCAGAAAGCAGGCCATGAAGATGTTTGAGATCATAACGAAAAAGGAAGGCCTCGATTTTCTCGGATGGAGATGCGTACCGGTAAACAGGGATGTTCTCGGAGACCGTGCACTTGCCACATGTCCGGCGATATATCAGGCATTTATCGCCCGCCCGAAGGATGCAAAGGAAGATATTGATTTTGACAGAAAGCTGTATGTAGTAAGACGTGTGTTCGAGCATTCGACGGACACCGCATACGTGGCATCCCTTTCGTGCAGAACGATAGTATATAAGGGTATGTTCCTTGTGGGGCAGCTCCGCACTTTTTTTGATGATCTTAACGATAAGGACTATGAGTCGGCGCTGGCGATGGTGCATTCCAGATTTTCGACGAACACGAATCCGAGCTGGCTTCGCGCACATCCCAACAGGTTCATCGTACATAACGGTGAGATCAATACGATCCGCGGAAATGTTGACAAGATGGTCGCACGCGAGGAGACGATCCGGACGAGCTGTTTTACGGATGAGGAACTGAGTAAGGTACTTCCCGTGATATCACGTGAAGGATCGGATTCGGCAATGCTTGATAACGCGCTTGAGTTTATGATCATGGGCGGTATGGAGCCGGCGCTCGCGGCAATGATCCTTGTTCCCGAACCATGGGAGAACAATGACACGCTCTCGATCGAAGAGAGGGATTTCTACCAGTACTATGCGACAATGATGGAGCCGTGGGACGGCCCCGCATCGATAATGCTCTCGGACGGCGACTGTATGGCGGCGATCCTTGACAGGAACGGACTGCGCCCTTCGCGCTACTATGTGATTGATGACGGAAGGCTGATCCTGTCTTCGGAGGTGGGAGTACTTGATATCGATGAATCAAAGATAACCGAAAAGGGCTGCCTGTATCCGGGCAAGATGATACTTGCGGATACGAAAGCGGGAAAGATATATACGGACCGTGAGATCAAGGACAGATACGCCATGAGGGAGCCGTATGGTGAATGGCTTGATTCAAACCTTGTCAGACTGTCCGAGCTGAAGATACCGAACGAAGCAGTGCCTTCGATCGGGGGAGAGAGCCTTGAAAGACTGCAGAGGGCATACGGATATACGTATGAGGACTGCAACGAGCGTATATATACGATGGCGCTTACCGGGGCCGAACAGATCGGCTCGATGGGAGTTGATACTCCGCTTGCAGTGCTGTCAAAGCAGTACAGACCTTTGTTTGATTACTTCAAGCAGCTGTTCGCCCAGGTGACCAATCCGCCAATAGATGCGGTAAGAGAAAAGATTGTTACGGCTACATGCGTGTATGCGGGCAGAAACGGCGATCTTCTGTCAGATAGCGCATCTAACTGCAATGTGCTCAAGATAAACAATCCCATACTGTCGGATCTTGATCTTATGAAGATCGAGCATCTTTCAAAACCGGGTCTTAGTGTTGCCAAGGTATCGATGCTCTATTACAAGGGAACACCGCTTGATAAGGCATTGTCCAATCTGTTCGTTGAAGTTGACAGGGCATATAAGAAGGGTGCGAGCATACTGATCTTATCCGACCGGGGAGTGGATGAAAATCATGTGGCGATCCCGTCACTGCTGTGCGTATCGGCTGTGCACAATTATCTCGTGTCGACCAGAAAATGCATGGCGATGTCACTTATCCTCGAGGTCGGAGAGCCCAGAGACGTCCACCATTTCGCAACACTTCTGGGATTCGGTGCATGTGCTGTCAATCCGTATGTTGCGCACGCCACGATCAGACAACTCATCAAAGACGGGATGCTGGTCAAGGATTATTATGCGGCCGTCTCGGATTACGACAAGGCGGTACTTGGCGGCATAGTAAAGACAGCGTCAAAGATGGGGATCTCCACGATCCAGTCATATCAGGGCAGCCGGATATTCGAGGCAGTCGGTATAGCGCAGTCTGTCATAGACAGGTATTTTGCGGGTACCGTATCAAGGATCGGCGGCATTGATATCGGGGATATAGCAAAAGCAGCCGACTTGCAGCATTCAAGGGCATTCGATCCGCTCGGACTCGACGTTGACTTAAGCGTAGATTCGCTCGGTTTTCATAAGGCACGAAGCGGCGGAGAACTTCACAGATACAATCCGCAGACGATCCATATGCTTCAGAGTGCGACACGCACCGATGATTACGAGAAGTTCAAAAAGTATACGGACATGGTGGATGGTGAGTCTTCCGGGTATATCAGGAGCATACTTGAATTTAACTATCCCGAAAAAGGCATAGACCTGTCGGAAGTTGAAAGCGAGGAGAAGATAGTACGACGGTTCAAGACCGGGGCCATGTCATACGGTTCGATCTCCGAAGAGGCACATACGGCACTTGCCGTTGCCATGAATCACCTCGGCGGAAAATCAAACAGCGGCGAGGGCGGAGAAAGTGACGAGCGTCTTGAAAGCGCCGGAAGCGATCATGACCAGAGTTCCGCGATAAAACAGGTGGCATCGGGAAGATTCGGTGTAACGAGCAGATATCTCATGAGTGCCAGGGAGATACAGATCAAAATGGCACAGGGTGCAAAACCCGGTGAAGGCGGCCATCTTCCGGGCAAAAAGGTATATCCGTGGATCGCAAAAACCAGACACTCAACACCTGGCGTCAGCCTTATATCGCCTCCGCCTCATCACGACATATATTCGATCGAGGATCTGGCTCAGCTCATATATGATCTGAAATGTTCCAACAGTGATGCACGTATCTCGGTCAAGCTCGTATCGGAAGCGGGTGTCGGCACGATCGCAGCCGGTGTTGCAAAAGCGGGTGCGCAGGTTGTTCTTATTTCTGGTTATGACGGCGGAACGGGTGCCGCACCGATCAGTTCGATACACAATGCCGGACTGCCGTGGGAGCTCGGGCTTGCTGAGACCCATCAGACCCTGCAGATGAACGGACTTCGGGACAATGTTGTAGTCGAGACGGACGGAAAGCTCATGAGCGGAAGGGATGTTGCGATAGCGGCGATCCTCGGCGCGGAAGAGTTCGGATTCGCTACTGCTCCGCTTGTCACACTCGGATGCGTGATGATGCGTGTCTGCAATCTCGATACGTGTCCGATGGGAATAGCGACACAGAATCCCGAGCTTAGAAAGAACTTTACCGGAAAACCCGAATATGTCGAGAGGTTCATGATCTTTATCGCAAGACAGCTTAGAGAGTACATGGCAAAGCTCGGGGTCAGGAGCGTTGACGAGCTTGTCGGAAGATATGATCTTATCAGGGTAAAAGAGAATCTTACGGGACATGCCGCAAAGCTTGACCTTGGCAGGATGCTCTCATCGGGAACTCAGCTTAAGTGCTCATATGACGAAAAGAGGGCATACGATTTTGCTCTTGAGGCCCGCCGTGATCATAAGATACTCTCCGGAAAGGGCGGTATCAAAAAAGCGATCGAAGAAGGCGCCGCGGTCGATGTTAAATGTGATGTTGCAAATACCGACAGGGCTTTCGGAACAATGATCGGATCATATATAACCAGGTACCATCATAACGGACTGAGGGACGACGCGGTCAGGATCGTCACAAAGGGAGCGGGCGGTCAGAGCTTCGGCGCTTTCATGCCAAAGGGCGAGACTGTGATCCTTACCGGAGATGCAAATGATTACTTCGGAAAGGGGCTCTCCGGCGGAAAGCTTATCATCAGGGCTCCGAAGGGGGCAGCATATGATGCCGAGAACAATATCATCATAGGCAATGTTGCGCTGTATGGTGCAACGAGCGGAGAGGCTTACATCGCCGGAAGAGCAGGCGAGAGATACTGCGTACGAAATTCCGGAGCAAAGAGTGTAGTGGAAGGTGTCGGGGAGCACGGCTGCGAATATATGACGGGCGGCGTTGCGCTCATCCTCGGAAGTGTCGGCAAGAACTTCGCGGCGGGCATGAGCGGCGGTATCGCTTATGTGCTTGATGAGCATAACACTTTGTACAGAAACCTCAACAAGGAACTCGTTCTTATGGAGAACGTTGAAGAAGAGGCGGATGTAAATGAGATTAGAAAGATGCTCGAAGATCATAAAAAATACACGGGCTCCGAAAAAGCAGGAACGATACTTGCTGATTTTGACGGATATATCGGGAAGTTTAAGAAGATAATCCCGGAAGAATACAAAAGAATCATTACGGCGGGGGTGTAGATCATGGGAAAAGCAACGGGATTTATCGAATATAACAGATGTGAGCCTGAAGCGGTCGGCGTTCGTGAGAGGATAAAGGGATTTGACGAGTTTCATATTCCGCTGCCGCAAAAAGAGAGGCAGCAGCAGGCGGCTAGGTGCATGGCATGCGGCGTACCGTTTTGCCAGGCCGGAGTGATGATAGCGGGGATGGCATCGGGCTGTCCGCTTCATAATCTTGTCCCGGAGACCAATGAACTCGTTTATCGGGCAAATTACGAACAGGCATACAGGAGGCTCTCAAAGACCCATCCGTTCCCGGAGTTTACGGGAAGGGTATGTCCGGCACTTTGCGAGAAGGCATGTACATGCGGATGTATATCAGAGGCCGTGACAACACGGGACAACGAAAAGGATATCATCGAATATGCATTTGAAAACGGACTTGTCTCACATGCTGAGCCTTCCGTGCGCACGGATAAGAGTGTTGCGGTCATAGGAAGCGGACCGTCGGGGCTGGCCTGCGCGCAGTACCTTAATTTCAGGGGGCATAAGGTGACCGTTTATGAGAGGTCGGACAGGCCGGGAGGACTGCTGCGCTACGGAATCCCGAACATGAAGCTTGATAAGAGGATAGTTGACAGGCGCATAGATATAATGAAGCAGTCAGGGATCGAATTCAGGTGCAATGTAAATGTCGGATGCGATATTTCACCGGACGAGCTTTTGCAGCAGTATGACCGCATCGTGTTATGCTGCGGTGCATCAAAGCCGAGAGACATAGACGCTCCCGGACGTGATCTTAACGGGATAATGTTTGCCGTTCCGTTTCTTCGGGAGGTAAGCAAACGCGTCATGGACACTGATTATGACTACGAAAAGGTCATTAAGGCCAGGGATTATTCATTCGGGAGCCTGAAGGGTAAAAAGGTAGTCGTGATAGGCGGAGGCGATACGGGCAATGACTGCGTCGGAACGAGCATAAGACTCGGCGCAAAAGATGTCATACAGATCGAGATGATGCCTCCCGCACCCGAAGAGCGGGCAGATTCCAATCCGTGGCCGGAGTGGCCGAAGGTACTCAAGACCGATTACGGTCAGGAAGAGGCGATCGAATGTTTCGGACATGATCCGAGGATATATTCGACAACGGTTACGGAATTTGTATCTGAAGACGGTAAAAACTTAAGTGCGGTACGCACCGTAAAGCTTGAGAGAAAAATCGGAAAGGATGGCCGGTTATCGTTCGAACACGTAAAGGGAAGCGAGGAAGTTATAGATGCCGATATCGTACTGATCGCGGCAGGATTTCTCGGAAGCGAAGAGTACGTGACAAACGCTTTTGCCGTAGATGTCAGTGCCCGCGGAAATGTTGCCACGCCGGACGGTGAGTACAAAACAGGCAATGACAGGATATTTACGGCAGGTGACATGCATCGCGGCCAGTCACTTGTCGTATGGGCCATCGCCGAGGGAAGAGCTGCCGCTGCCGCTGTTGATGAGTCGCTGATGGGATATACCAATTAGAGCGTCATCAGCCTTTTTGCTCTACCACAGATTTTCCGAGCCACTTCTTTTTATACCAGTAATACATGACGATCAGACCACGGATGCACTCGTCGGTTGCCGTACCTGCGTATATACCCGCGACTCCCATGCCCAGTACGACACCGAGTGTGTATCCGGTGGTAAGGCCGAGACCCCAGTTGCACAGTATTCCCATTATAAGGGGAAAAACATAGGCACCGGCTGCCTTAAGAGAATTGACGAACGTCATGTTAAGACAACGGCCTGTCTCAACAAATATATCCGCGATCATTATCGCCTGTCCGAGGGCGATGATGTTTGCATTTTCCGTAAAAAACCGCAGCGTATAACGGCACAGCAGCGCATTTGCCGCAGCCAGTGCTATCGTTATCGGCATCGAAGTGCGGAGGGTTTTGAACACCCTTTTGTATGCGGCATCCGGTTTTCCGGCACCGACAAGATGCCCCGTGATTATCTGGGTAGACATTGCTGCCGCGTTTGAGAATATCATCGCAAAAGCGATCAGTGAGTTACAATACGATCTGGCGTTTACCGAGTCATTTCCCATTGCGTTCACAAATGACAGAAGCGTTGTCTGATACAGGTTATAGGTAAGATTCTCGCCGCCCGAGGGAAGTCCTATCTTTATCATCTTGCCGAGGAGCTTTCCCGGGAATGGGTTTAAAAGCCGCAGCGAAAAGCGGCCGGTTCCGGTCATATAGAAGAATGCGATAAGCACCGCTACCGCAATGGTCCGTGCAGCAACTGTCGATATCGCGACACCGGCAACTCCCATGTTAAGATGTCCGAGCGGTCCGTAGAGGAAGATCCAGTTTCCGCCGATGTTGATGATGTTTATAGCAAACGTTACCCACATGCCGATCTTTGTGTAGCCGTTACAGCGCATGATCTGGAGCATGACATTGAACACGGCGTTTAAAAATCCGCCGCCGCCGACTATGTATATGTAGATCATGGAGTAGGGGCGCATCTGCGGCGAAACATGAAGAAAATTCATGATAAACGGATTCGCCAGGCAGAAGAGGGCACTCAGTGCCAGGCCTATGACAAGATTTACCGATACCGCAAGAGTATAGATCATGTTCATCTTGTCAAACCGTTTTGCACCGAGATACTGTGCGACGACAACGCTTGTGGCCGTTGCTATGACATTGAACAGTATGTTCATCATGAACATGATGGTGTTGGCATTTCCGACCGCGCCTACAGCATACTCATCGTAGTGACTGAGCATAAGGGTATCGACGTTGTTGAGCATGGTGTTTAGAAACAGCTCCAGAAACATCGGACCTGCCAGTATCAGAAGCGGTGTATTCTCATCGATCGCTATCGCTTTTTTCCTGTTCATGATGTTTTATTGGCCAGCTCCTGTTGGGCTTTCATACGTTTGCGGATCGCTTCCGCGCGGTCTATGACCTTTTCCTTCCAGTCATCATCCTGCGCATCGAGCTGATAAGTGTCAAATCCGTATTCCCTCCCGAGAGTGCAGATCACGCTTTCGTCATCGATGTGAAGGGAGATCCTGTATTTGCTCGGCATCTTTTGGGGCAGGATCTGTTTTTGGTTACCCTGCACTTCCTTTAAGTGCCTGTGACCGTTTACGATACCGTCGAATCTTACACCGTAGAGCAAAAACAGATGCTTTATATATGACTCCGACCTGAACGAAGAGGTGTATACCCAGACTTCATACCCCATTTTCTGCAGCGTCTTTATAACTTCGCACGTTCCGAGACGGAGCCTTTCTTTGTATATCTTATTGAACGGAAAGCGCAGCGCAGCTTCGGTCTTGTGCGTATCGGGCGATACAAACAGAACTTCATCAAGATCGAAGGATACCCGCATTTTTTCCTGTTGCTTCATAAGAGATCTCCCTTAATGTAAAACTCCGGATTTATTTGATAAGTATACCACGTTAGCAGTGTCCGGAAAAAGAGGAATAAACCGCAAAAATGCATAAACACCAAATGAACTCTTCATTAAAAAAGTTGAGTTTTAGAACGTTGTCAGTTTATGTCGGCAGATGAACAAGATGCAGGTTGCATTCGGGGAGAAACAGGCTTATTATTGTTCATGTCGGCCGATCTTCCCAATTATTTGAAAAGACCGCCGAATATTTATCATGTAAAACGGAGGTCTTTTTATTATGGAAAAAACATCGGTTCGTTCTGCGGGTTATGTAAGAGACATATGCTATATCGCGATATTTACGGCGATAATCGCAGTCATGGCCCAGATATCAATACCGCTGCCGGCGGGAGTACCCCTTACGCTCCAGACACTTGCGGTACCGCTTGCGGGGATTGTCCTCGGGGCAAAAAGAGGAACGATATCTACGGTTCTGTATGTGCTTCTTGCCATCATCGGAGTTCCGGTACTTGCCAATATGGGAGGCGGTGCAGGTATGGTATTCGGCATCACGGGCGGTTTTATTCTCTCATTTCCGATCATGGCATTTTTGTCGGGACTTGTCAGCGATAAGGGCCTGAAGAGTCCTGTTTACTGGCTTGGACTTCTTGCGGGTGTAGTGATCAATTATGTTATAGGTACAATATGGTTTGTTTTTGCGGCTTCTTCAACGTTTGCAGCTGCGTTTACTGCTTGCGTGCTTCCGTTTATTCCGACAGGCATAGCAAAATGGATACTGTCCGGTATACTCGGAGATACGCTTAAAAGGGCGATGAAGAAGGCAAATCTGTTATAGGCAAAGATCAGAAAAGGCGGGTAAGAGTATGTTTAAGAGAATTTTTGAGATCACGGGAAATGTTGCGATAGTAACGGGATGTTCTTCGGGACTGGGTGTCCAGATGGCCAATGCCCTGGCAAACCAGGGCTGCAAGATCGTAGCCATTGCACGAAGGATGGATATGCTCGAGCAGGTATGCAAAGACATCGAAAAAGAGCACGGAGTCGAGACGATGCCGATAAAGTGCGACATCACGAAGACCGACGAGATCGAAGAGACGGTAAAGAAGGTAATGGACCTTTTCGGACGTGTAGATATCCTTGTAAACAATGCGGGAACGGGCGCTGTGGACCATGCTGAAAACATCACGGATGAGCAGTTCCAGAAGGAATTCGATGTGGATCTGTTCGGTACGTTCAAGTTTGCGCGTGCCGTTGCGAACCAGGCAATGATTCCGGCAAAGTACGGACGAATCATAAATATCGCATCAATGTACGGCCTTGTAGGAAACAAGATAGCCGGATCCGCACCTTATCATGCGGCAAAGGGCGGTGTTGTAAATCTTACAAGAGCGCTTGCGGCTGAGTGGGGTAAATACAGTATCACGGTCAATTCGATCTGTCCCGGATATTTTTATACACCGCTTACGACAGATACGCTCAACAGTGACTTCTTCCAGCAGAATGCCAAGACGATGATACCTCTTGAACGTTACGGTAACGAAGGAGAACTTGATACGGCTGTCGTATTCCTGGCTTCTCCGAATTCATCATATATAACGGGTATAGCTCTTCCGGTGGACGGCGGATATACCTGTATGTGATTTTGAAAAATAACCGGTTATAAAAACAGGGGATAACACAGGAGTGCAGAATGGACAACTCGAGCAGGTTCTTTGCAAATAAAGACTGTGAGTTCTATCCGTGTCATGAGAGTGACTCGGATATTAACTGCCTGTTCTGCTATTGTCCCCTGTATAACCGCGATTGTCCGGGAAACTACGAGATGATCGAAAGGTCCGGGAGGACCATAAAAAGCTGTAAGGATTGTACGTTTCCGCATAAGAGCGAAAACTACGATGTCATAATGTCACTTCTGAGAAGGGATTAAGCAGAGGTTATATGCTCGACTTTCTCTGCCGGGAGAAATTTGAGGATCATTTTTTCCAGTGTCTCACTGTTGACGGGCTTGGCCATATATTCCGAGAATCCCTCCGCAAGGTAATGTTCCCTTGCACCGGCCACTGCATCGGCCGTAAGACATATCACGGGAGAATCGCTGCTGGCACCGCCCTTGGTAGCGCGGATAAGGTGCAGCGCTTCGGTCCCTTCCATTTCAGGCATCCTCTGATCCATAAGGATAACATCATACCGTGTCTTTTGCGCCATTTCGACGGACTCGGCACCCGATGAAGCTGTGTCTGTATGTATCTGGGTCCTTTTGAGCAGATGCTGCAGGACCAGCAGATTTGTTTTTGTATCATCAACCGCAAGAATGCGTGCCGTAGGTGCATGAAAAGTCTCGTGGTATCCGGGCTTGACAGTGGCCACATCGGCCTCGGAGAGCCGGCCGCTTTCATCGAGCATTTCATTGACCATTTTCATCAGGGTGTTTCCCGAAGATTTTATCTGGGAGGCATAGGACTGTACATTCTCAAGCGCGTCCCCGGTATCAGAGTTCTGCCGCAGTATCATCTCGTTCATGCCGAGTATCGCATTGATAGGTGTTCGTATCTCGTGCGACATCCTGGCAAGAAACTCCGTTTTGGCCCTGTCGGATGTTTCGGCGCGGACCTTTTCCTCAAACAGCTCGCCCTGGAACTTTACAAAAGGCCTGACGGTAACAAGTGAGATTATCGCGCCGACAAGGAGCGACAGAAGCAGTATCATTATGTAGTAGATCACGGTGGAGCGGGTCTGTTCGGCCAGCTGCCCGTCAAACCACTCGGCGGAAAAATCGGCGGCAACGATACCGGCAACATTTCCTTTTGAATCAAAAACAGGGCTGTATGCGCTGTAAAATGTACCCCACTGATCGGAATAGGCCTCATCATCGACTGCAGCAGTACCAAGTCCCGCCATGCCGAGGGCAGGGGTGTATTCCACGGGATCTCCGTATGATGCGGGAGAATCGGGGTCGGTGTCCATGATGAAGATAAAATCATTTTCTCCCTTCTGCCGAAGTGCATATACGTATTCGAGCTCAACGTTATCACGAAAGACGGTCAGCGAGTTATAGACTTTATTGTATCTGTCGCTTCCGATATCATCCGATTCAAGGTCTGAGAGTACATCGCCGTTAACCGACCCTGAGGCGCAGTTTGCTATGTCAAGCATACGCTGCGTGATTGCCTGACGAATGGCACCCCTTGCACGGTATATGGAAACGGTACAAAAAAGGGTGCTGGATATGAGCAGTATGCACTCCACCATCAGTATGATCTTGGTGGACAGTCTGTTTTTTGAGGCCAAGAAACAGTTACCCCTCCCGAAAGAAGTTTATGTTTTATAGTAACGTATCATCACCGACATTTCAAGCGGGATGCCCGGTTTCTTTCTTTATTCTTCAGTTTGATTGTCTTTGAGTGTATAATACATGATAAGAATGTAAAGGAGTTACGGGATCTATGGAATATAAGATCAGAAAAAACCCTGTCGCAGCCGTCTGGATTATATTTGGGATTCTTATACTGGTTCACGGATTTGAAGCCATTGCCGTACGAATGGATGAGACTGTCGCCGGAGAGAATTTTATCAACAAGATCTTCGGCATTCTTGTGATATTTTTCGTGCTTCGGATTCTCGGATGGAAGTGGCGGGATATAGGTTTTACCGGAAGGAACTTCGCAAGGTGCATCGGAACAGGTCTGCTGCTCGCTTTAGTGTCATTTGCACTCGCATATTCTGTTGAGATCCTGATACTGAAATTACAGGGGCATGATATTGAACTGGGTGTATTTACGACGGGATTTTCGCTGACCGGCGCTTCTGAGATACGAAAGGGTGCCGGATTCATTATCGTCTGTATCTTCTTTAACATAATAAACGTGATAATGGAGGAAGGGACGTTTCGTGGCCTGTTTTACCGGATCGTGAAAATATCGCGTCCGAAGAGCTATGCGCTGTATCTGCAGGCGATCCTGTTCGGGATATGGCATATCGTGACGCCTCTTCACAACCTTATAGACGGTGATATAGGTGTGGGAGCATTTATCGCCCTTGGCATAGGCTATATCATCCTTGCCGGGATGATGGGCATCAAATGGGGGCTTTTATACCGTCTGACAGGCAGCCTGTATGCCGGGATGGCCGACCATTTTTTCAATAATTGTATCGCTACGAATCTGCTTCACGTGCTGACCGAAGAGTCGATAGATGAGATGATGATAGTGCGTGTTTTGATCGCTCAGCTTATGTCATTTGCCCTGATTTGGGTTTTGTGGACAAAAAAGGTGAGTTTGAAACAGGAGCGTAATAAAGACAGTTTAGGGGAGGATTGAAGATGAAGAAAAGACTGTTTTACCTTGTAATGGCTGGAATACTGACTGTGCCGATGCTGGCGGGGTGCATCCCTGCACCCGTTGAAAACGCCGCACCCGTAAACGGGGAAAAACCGGCGGATGAAATGACCGGGGAAGATGTCAAACCGGATAACGTTTTTGCAAGTGATATGTTCGAGATAACGATCCCGGAAGATATTGTTGATGTCGTTGAGGTTGAGACGAGCCATGACAGAATAGATGTATATCACAAAGAGTCGAAGGAAGCCGGATTCGGTGGACTGGAACTGTCTGTATGGGCCGTTGGGGTACCGCGTGAATATGCGGGCGGACCTTATGTGAAGATCGGTCAGATGAACGGAGGATCAGGTGACGAATACGATATCGTAAGAGGCAGCGCAACCGAGATCCAGTGGGACTATAATCTGGCGGAAATGCCTGCAGACTTTAAAAAACTTGACGATGCGGCCGACGCTATCATCGCATCCGTTAAGGGCATAAACGGATACACATACGAAGAAGGTGCCGGCATGAGGGGAGAGGACCTCTATGGCGATGTCCTTGCCAGATACGTGCAGGCCGTAAACGAGGAATGGGATGCCAATAAGCTTGAGTCAGAGAATATCCGGAGTTTAATTACATGAACATACATTCAGACGGCGGCCTTGACAGCATCGGTTATGCATATCAGGACATAAACTGTGACGGGATAGACGAACTGTTTGTCGGAGACATGGCTGACGGCGAATTCAAGGGCGTTGTCTATGACGTGTACACGATGGTGGACCGCAGCCCGGCGCACGTTGTATCGGGTTCGGCAAGAGACCGTTATTATGACTATGAAAACAGTTTCCTGTGTAACGAATGGTCCGGCGGCGCAGGTTCATACGGTATGGACGTATATGTACTTGAGAATAATTCTACCGAGATGGTATTCCAGTTCGGATACAAATACGATTCCTATGAGAATGAAGAAAAACCCTGGTTTTTAACATATGATCAGGAAAACTACGAGAGCATAAGCGAAGACGAGTATGACAGCAACACTGATACGACTGATAAATACGTAAGGTTTGATTACACACCGCTTTCGAAGTTTGAAGGAGCAGGCACTTCATCCGAAGAAGGGGATAAAACCGCAAAGGCCGAACTGCCCCCGTATGAATATCCGGGACCGGAGCTGTTCTACTCGCTGCTTTACAAGTATCTGGCGGATGAGTTCGGGCCCGACTATCCCGACGGTCAGGTGACGATCCCATGCCCGATCATCACGGCAGAGGATGATACCGACCGTGACGACATGAAACTGTGGGGGAATTTTTGGATATACAAATACGACCTTAACGGTGATACTCTCGAGACGGCAGCGGGCGGTTCATATCCCGGATGCATACATATAAAGAACACGGACGAAGGATATGAGATTACGGGAATGGATATCGTCGAGGACGGTTCCGGAAACACTGCTTCCGCCAAGAAGATATTCGGAAAGCATTATGATGAATATGTAAAGAGCATGGCAGATGAAGAGGCATGCGAGAAGATACGTGCACAGATAATCGCAAACTATGTTGCAGCAAATGATCTTCCGATAAAAGCATACAAGGATTACGGATGGGATCCTGTACCCCTGCCCGAAGAGAATATAGACAGTTTCTACAGTCAGCTTGATTGATGTTATCATAATAAACATCGCTGTATGCCCTGCCTGTCATAACTGTATCCGGCAGAGAAAAACATATAATTCTTGACGTGATAATTTAAATGAGATATGATTATCAGCGATGTTTTTGTGTCCGTAGCTCAGCTGGATAGAGCAACGGCCTTCTAAGCCGTGGGTCGGGGGTTCGAATCCCTTCGGGCACAGTATGTCGTGAGGTGTCACTTGCGAGGCAAGTGACGGAGTCCTGACGACACGGCGACATCCGCGAAGCGGATGTTGGAAAAGGAGTGTCGCCCATTTAAGTTCGACTTCGTCGAACGGGGGGCTCCACGTGTAGGCAGGGTTCCCTCTGCCAACATAATATATGGTGGGTATGGCGCAGTTGGCTAGCGCGCCAGATTGTGGCTCTGGAGGCCGTGGGTTCGAGTCCCACTATCCACCCTGTAAAGAAATCCCGTAATTTCAATGATTTGCGGGGTTTTTTATTGCCTGAAACAGGTGTATCCAACTGTTTTATCCCAGAACTTGGCGGATTTTTCGTCCTCCAAAGTCTTAATAGACTTGTTGTTATGACGTGTCATATCAGCGGTAGTATGACCAGACATACGCTGTATATCCTTCTTGTTAATCCCAGCATCATACATAGCAGAGATAAAGAACGTCGGGTTTTACAAATCCGATGTTCTTTTTTTGTGCATAATCATAAAAATGAATTTCGGATATTGACATGAAAATGATCCGGGAATAATATGTTAACAAAGTTAAGCAATTAACATCGGCAATAAATTAACAAATGTAAACAAGGAGCCTGTATATGGAGAACAACACGATCGTAAACAACAGCGATATGAACGAAGCACACCGCTCCCACATAGTAAAGCTCATACATCAGAAGGGTGTGTGTTCGAGAGCTGAACTCGCCAAGGCGACCGGCCTTACGCAGGCATCGATAACAAAGATCACGGCTTCACTTATCGATTCGGGAGTCCTTTCCGAGTCCGGGATCATAAAAGGAAACGGAAACAGGAGAGCGATCGGACTTAAGCTTAATACAAAGAACAACCTTGTTATCGCGGTCAAGTTTTCCAGATACGTATACACCGCCGCAGTGTTTGATATTTCCGGCAAGCTCTACAAACAGAGGGAGAAGGAATTCGACATGAACGACGATCCGCGGGAAGTACTTACGGATATGAAGAAGGATATCCATGAACTTCTTGACGAGTATGAAAATGTCCTGGCGATAGGAATGGCCGTACCGGGGCCGTACTTAAGGCACCGCGGGCGGATAGCGATCATATCAAGGCTGTCTTCGGCATGGCATGATATCAGCTTTGTGGACGAATTTGAAAATGAGTTCAACAAACCGGTGTTCATAGAACAGGATGCAAATGCCGGCGCCATGGCCGAGTGGTGGTTCGGAAACCACGACAAACCGATCAACTCTCTGGCATACATGCTTGTCGGAGAAGGTGTAGGTTCGGGCATCGTCGTCGAAGACAGTCTTCTTCTCGGCAAGCAGGGAGCGGCAAGTGAGATCGGACATATCAGTCTTGATATAAACGGTCCGAGATGCGAGTGCGGAAACTACGGATGTCTGGAGCTTTTTGCCTCGACTCCGGTGCTCCTGCAAAGAGCAAAGCAGGAGCTGCCCCAGCTGTTTAAGAAGAGCAGGCATAAGAGAAGCGAGGAATATGAGCTTATATTCTCCGCGGCAAGAGAAGGAGATCACGACGCATTAAAGCTGCTCAAGCAGGTGGGCAAATATATCGCATACGGATGTGTGAGCCTGATTAATTCATACAATCCCGACATCATAGTGATCGGAGACGTGATGTCGAAAGCGGGAGACATACTTCTGCCGGTGATAACAGAGACGGTCAGGGAGAGAGCGATACCGGAGCTGTTCGAAGAAGTCACGATCAAGATGAGCGAACTGAAGATAGACCCGACGCTTTACGGAGCGGCGGCGATAGCAACGGACAAGGTATTATCACGACCGAGTGAGTTTTTGACCGTAAGAGTTCAATAAATACGTAAGGAGGAAATGGCTGATATGAATGAGAATCCTTTGATCCTCGAAATGAGAGGCATAACCAAGGAATTCCCCGGGGTAAAGGCACTTGATGATGTTACCCTTACAGTCGCCAGGGATTCGATCCACTCGATCTGCGGCGAGAACGGTGCGGGAAAATCAACCCTGATGAAGGTTCTGTCGGGAGTATATCCTTACGGAACATATGATGGAAAGATACTGTTCGACGACAAAGAGGCAAAGTTTAAGAACATTAAGGAATCGGAGCAGGCCGGTATAGCGATAATCCATCAGGAACTGACGATGATCCCCGAACTGTCGATAACGGAGAATATCTTCATGGGAAATGAGATAACAAGAAACGGCCTTATCGACTGGAACGAAGAGAGAAAACGTACGGTGGATCTTCTTGACAAGGTGGGGCTGTCGCTTAATCCCGACACGCTGATCAAACATCTCGGAGTAGGACAGCAGCAGCTTGTGGAGATCGCAAAAGCGCTCTCGAAAAACGTCAAGCTCCTGATCCTTGATGAGCCGACATCGGCACTTAACGAAGATGATTCGGCGAATCTGTTAAATCTTATGAGAGGTCTGAAGAAGAACGGGATAACCTGCATCATGATCTCACATAAACTGAATGAGATCGCAGCGATTTCCGATGCAGTCACGGTAATAAGAGACGGGCATACGGTGGACAGCTATGAAGTGGTTGCCGGTGCCGTTGATGAGAACAAGATAATCCGCTCGATGGTAGGCCGTTCGATAGATAACAGATATCCCGAGCATGAATCCAATCCGGGTGAAGTGATATTTGAAGTGTCCGACTGGTGTGTTGAGGATCCCGAAGTTGAAGGCAGAATGGTCTGCAAGAATTCCTCATTCTATGTGCGTGCGGGAGAGATCGTTGGATTTGCCGGACTTATGGGCGCCGGAAGAACGGAACTGATGAGATCGATCTTTGGAAAAAACTATGGGATATACCGAGGCGGAAAGATCAGGATCAAGGGTAAGGAAGTAACACTTAATTCAGTGGAGGCGGCTATTAAGAACGGCATCGCATATGTGCCGGAAGACCGTAAGAATCTCGGGCTCAATCTTCTTGATACGATACGCAAGACAGTCGTATCAGCCGATCTGAAAAAGATCACGTCAAGAGGGCTTCTTGATTCGGATATGGAGCTTTCTGAGGCGGAGGAATACTGCAAGACGCTTCGTGTGAAGTGTGCGAATGTCGATGTCGGTGTCAACACATTATCGGGCGGAAATCAGCAGAAGGTCGTCCTGTCAAAATGGCTGTTCACCGAACCCGATGTGCTGATCCTCGATGAGCCGACCAGAGGAATAGATGTCGGAGCAAAGTACGAGATATACAAGATCATACATGAACTCGCCGCACAGGGTAAGGCGGTGATAATGGTATCTTCGGAACTTCCGGAACTGCTCGGAGTGGTAGATCGGATATACACGATATTTGAAGGTTCGATAACCGGAGAACTTATGGCCTCGGAGGCCGATCAGGAGTCGCTTATGAAGAGAATGACGGTTACGTCGGGGTGATGACTGAACATACCGTTGACTGACTGTTTGCTTAATACACAGAAGAAAGGGATAAAAAAATGCAGCGTATAAAACAGATTCTCGGCGCAGACCTGCGCCAGTACACAATGGTTCTGGCTCTCGCAGCACTCATAATAGTATTTAACATCATCTCGGACGGAAGGATGCTGACATCATCCAACTTCCAGAACTTGTTATCAGGTAATGCATACGTTCTCGTTCTGGCTCTCGGAATGCTCATGGTAATAGTCATAGGACAGATCGATCTGTCGGTCGGAAGCGTTGCGGGATTTGCCGGAATGGTAATGGCCAAAGCGGCACATGATCTTAACATGCCCTGGTACGTGGCGGTTCTTGTTGCACTTGTTATAGGAGCGCTTGCTGGCGCATGGAACGGATTTTTCCTGGCAAAGCTCGGAATCCCCGGATTCATCACTACCCTTGGCAGCATGATGATGTTTCGCGGAGCTGTCATCTGGATATCAAGATCCATCTCTGTTCCGGCTCCGGATGAACTTAGATTTTTCGGTGCAGGTTACCTTCCAGAGTGGGGTCCCGCATTTACCGGTATGAACAACTCAACACTCCTTCTCGGACTGATCGGGATCATAGTGTTCATAGTATTTGAAATGAAGAAGTACAGGCAGTCGGCAAGCCTTTCGGGTGACAGAGCACCGCTGTGGACTGTCATTGTAAGGATCGCCATCATCTCGGCAGTGATCGGATACTTTACATGGCTGTTCGGCTCGGGACGTGTCGGAACATCATTCCCGATCCCCGGCGTGATCCTTCTGATACTTGTTATCCTGTACCATATCATCACCCAGAAGACCATGTTCGGACGCCATGTATACGCTGTAGGCGGTAACAAGAGCGCTGCAGCATTGTCGGGTGTAAATGTCAGCAAGACATATTTCCTGACCATGATGAACATGTCCATGCTGTCAGCGGTAGCCGGTATTCTCTTTGTGGGAAGATCAACGGCAGCCGGTCCCGCAGATGGAACATCATGGGAGATGGATGCGATCGCATCGGTATTCATCGGAGGAGCTGCGGTATCAGGCGGTGTCGGAACGATACTTGCAACAATGGTCGGTGGTATGGTCATGGCAGTTCTTAACAACGGCCTGATGCTCATGGGAGTCGGAGCGGATAAGACTCAGGTTATAAAAGGCCTCGTGCTTCTTCTTGCGGTCACGTTCGATGTTTATAACAAGAGATCCGGACGCGGCTCGGCAAAGTCCAAATAATGTGAGGTACCCGAACGGGTAGCGCTGCCGGTTCGGTCCCAATAAAAGTATTATCATCAATTGCTTAAATCTAGGAGGATTATTATGCAAAAGAAAAGAGTTATGACGCTGGTTCTTTCAGCAGTCCTTGCAATGTCGGCTCTTACGGCATGCGGATCATCACGTGAGGGAGCACCGGCAAGTGCTCCGGCAGCAACTGAAGAAAAGACAGAAACAGCAGATGCGGCAGCGGATACGTCAGCAGATGCATCAGCAGATGCAGTAGGCGCAGGCTTTGAAGCCGGTGCAACGATCGGTATCTCACTTCCCTGGCTCGGAACACAGAACTGGAAAGAAGCTGAGACAATGTTCGCAGAGCAGCTTTCGGCTGCAGGTTACAACCCCATCGTTCAGGCTGCAGACCAGAAGGTTCCTCAGCAGCAGCAACAGATCGAGTCAATGATAGAAAACGGTGCAAAAGTCATCGTTGTAGGTCCTATCGACGGAACACAGCTTGGCAGCGTTCTTGAGAAGGCAAAGGCAGCAGGTGTATACGTTATTGGTTACGACAGACTGATCGAGAACACGGAAGCGGTTGACGGTGTTGTTCAGTTCGGAAGCGTACGTACGGGTGTAATGCAGGGCCAGGCACTTCTTGACGGCCTTAAAGCATTAAAGGGTGATGCTCCTTACAATGTAGAACTTTTCGGCGGCGGCCCCGCAGACCCGAATGCACCCAACTTCTTTACCGGAGCTATGTCGGTTCTTCAGCCTGAGATCGATGCAGGCAATATCGTGATCGTATCAGGACAGACTGATTTTACGCAGTGCGCAACAGAGGACTGGGACAATTCCAAGGCTCAGAAGCGTATGGATTCACTTCTTGCAGGTAACTATTCAGACAAGGAGATCGACGGTGTTCTTTCTCCCAACGATGGTATTGCAAGAGCCATCATCACATCATGTGAAGATGCAGGACAGCCCAACCCTGTAGTAACAGGTCTTGATGCTGAAAACGAATCAGTTGAATGGGTATGGCAGGGCAAGCAGTATTGTACGGTTGCAAAGCCCACCAAGGATCTTGTTGCCAAGACTGTAGAGATCATCAATTCTCTCCAGGCAGGTAACGGAATGCCTTCAACGGATGTTAAGACTGACAACGGCAAGATCGAAGTTCCCATCTATGAGCTTGATCCCGTAGTCGTAACAAAGGACAACGAGAAAGAGGTATTTGCGGACGATCCTGATCGTATGGCATTGCTTAAGTAGTAACTGTTATGTTTTAGGTCCGATGCGAACACGTGTCGGACCTAAATTTATTAATGACGGATCGAGTGAGAATATGAATGATAAATACATGATCGATACCAAATCAAACATGGAGTTTCTGATGTCGCAGGCAAAAGATCTTCTGCGATTCGGAAAAAACTTTCCCGCCCCGGGCGGATCTTCGTACTATCTCGGAGATGATGCCGCCCCGCTTACAGACAGGCCGAGACAGACGTGGATCACCTCGCGCATGGCTCATGTGTACAGCATAGGCGCTCTTTTGGGGATCAACGGTTGTGATAAGCTTGCTGATGCGGCGATAAGAGGTCTTACGGGGGAGCTGCACGACGATGCAAACGGCGGCTGGTATGCGGGAATAACATCTTCTGACATAATTCCCGGAAAGCAGTGCTACGCACATGCGTTTGTCATACTTGCCGCGACTTCGGCACTTCTTGCCAAAAGGCCAGGAGCGCAGGAGCTTCTTGAGGATGCGCTTGATGTGTATGACCGCTTTTTCTGGAATGAGAAGGAGGGGCTTTCGGCTGATACATATGATACGCAGTTTATGGTCCTGTCCGAGTACCGCGGGGTTAACGCAAATATGCATTCGGTTGAGGCGTTTCTTGCGGCGGCGGATGTTACCTGCGATGAAAAATACAGAGTCCGCGCAGGCCGTATAATAGACCGCATCATCGAGTGGGCAGGTGAAAATCATTGGAGGATCCCAGAGCATTTTACGAGCGACTGGAAGCCATGCCTGTACCTTAACAGGGACAAGCCCGATGATCAGTTCAAGCCTTTTGGCGCAACGCCGGGACACGGTATAGAGTGGGCAAGGCTGATAGTTCAGTGGGCGCTGTCTACATATGACAGGGACGATGACCGGGCGGCGAAATATATTGAATCGGCGGAAAAGCTGTATGATCGAGCCGTAAAAGATGCGTGGAATAGCGACGGTGCCGAGGGCCTGTGCTATACAACCGACTGGGAAGGGGCTCCTGTTGTACATGACAGGATGCACTGGACGCTTGCGGAAGCGATCAACACGTCATCGACTCTTTACAGGATTACCGGCAAAGACAGGTATTGTGATGATTACGCGATGTTCATGAAATATCTGGACGAGATCGTTATCGATCACGAAAAAGGGTCATGGTTTCATCAGCTCGATCGCGAAAATCATGTGATAGCGACTGTTTGGCCCGGGAAGCCAGATCTGTATCACGCTTTTCAGGCGATGTTGATACCTTATGTAAAAAAACCTGAATATTCTATTGCTATTGCAGTTAAAAAAAGAGATATAATGTATACGGATGCGTTTGCGGACGGAGGATGAAATGGAACGTGGATACGATGTGGCAGCTCTCGGAGAACTGCTGATCGATATGACAGATAACGGAAGAAGCGGCCAGGGAAATGTGCTGTATGAAGCCAACCCCGGAGGAGCTCCGTGTAATGTTCTGTCGATGCTTAAAAAGCTCGGCCACAGAGTCGGTTTTATAGGAAAAGTGGGCGATGATATTTTCGGCCACGAATTAAAGAGTGTTCTTGAAGAGGTCGGGATCGACACCAAAGGACTTGTTATTGACAAGGACGTTCGCACGACGCTTGCTTTTGTCAAAACATTTGAAGACGGCGACCGTGATTTTTCCTTCTACAGGAATCCGGGCGCGGACATGATGCTTGATAAAGATGAAGTTGATGCGGACATGATCAGGAATTCGAAGATATTTCACTTCGGGACTTTGTCGATGACTCATCCGGTCGTAAGGGCTGCAACGCTGTTTGCCCTTGAACAGGCAAAGGCGGCAAAAGCGCTCATATCGTTTGATCCGAATATAAGAGAGCCGTTGTGGGACAGCATGGATGAGGCCAGAGAACAGGTATTAAAAGGACTCGAGTATTGTGATATCCTCAAGATATCCGATAATGAGATACAATGGCTGACCGGAACGGACGACTATGCTGACGGTGTTAAGTGGATATTGAACAGATACCCGACTCGTCTTGTGACCGTATCACTCGGAAAGAACGGCAGCATGGCTTTTTACAGGAAGGATGCTTCGTCTTCGGATTACGTGATGGCAAGTGCCGATCCGTTCCTGCAGGAAGATACGATCGAGACGACCGGCGCAGGCGATACGTTTAACGGATGCATTCTTCACGATATATGCCAAAAGGGGCTTGATGATCTTACTGCGGACGATCTTGAGAAAATGCTGATCTTTGCGAACGCGGCAGCATCCATTATAACGACCAGAAGAGGCGCGCTTTATGTAATGCCGGAGAAAGATGAGATAGAAGAGCTTATCAGAACAAGGCGTTAGAACGAAAGGATCTTAATGACGATGGATATCGAAAAACGGTTGTTTTGTTTGAGTCCCACTATCCACCCTTTGAAGAACCCCTGTAAATACAACGTTTGCAGGGGCTTTTTACAAGAATAACGTATTAAAGCATACTTGTATTTGAGGCTCAAACAATACTGAATAGAGTAAACCTTTAGTTGGTTCACAAATAAAATAAAGAGAGTAACCCATCAATCTTTGATACAATGTTTTCGACGAAAAAAACTAATCAAGGAG
>CACYMJ010000001.1 GCA_902775485.1 uncultured Lachnospiraceae bacterium | reverse complement strand
GGATTACGGTATGCTGATGCCACAGCTCCAATACTATGGCATTGAGTCTGACTATGCCATCTGCAACAACGGCGGCATCATCCTCAAGGATGACGGTACGCCGCTATGGCAGGGGAGCATCCCGTTGAAAGTCCTGACGGAAATCGTGCGGGAACCATCTGTGCGCCGTTCCTTCCACTTTGCCTTCTCCGCAGTGGATAAGACCTATCTTTACCATGAACGGGAAGGTTCCTGGATCATGCGTGAGGCAAAGGAATGGGATTTCCCCATCGTGAAGATTGAGGAACGGCAGATTTTGAGTCTGCCGCAGATTCATCAGTTCTGTCTGGGATACCACGAGGCCAGTGAAGCGGATGCAACCAGTGCGGTTATCAATGCGAAGTATGGTGCCTACGTGCAGGCCTATCCCAATGGCTGCAGCGTGGATATTGTGCCTGCTGGTGTCAGCAAGAGCCAGGGTATCAACAAATTGCTGGAATTCGGGCTTATCACAGAACTGGGACGGCTTAATGCACCGGGACGTCCGCTCCTGTTCGGCACGACGGAGCAGTTCCTTAGGAGCTTTGGAGTCAAATCGATCGATGATCTCCCGGATATCGCTCCCGACCGGCTGGAGGAATTCAAAAAGGAAGCCGCGCAGGAAGTTCAGTTAAAACTAGACATTTAGAAAGAGACCGTAAGGTCTCTTTTTTTATGAAAATAATCTTGAAAATCTCCTTTGAAAAATCCCCTTCCTATGTTAAAATATCAAAAGTGTGTATATTTACGATCATAAATATATTTATATGGAGGTTTTGCAATGAGTAATTCTTCACTTGCAGGCAAACGTATAGCCAGTTTGCTTGATGAAAACAGTTTCGTTGAGATCGGCGCTTCGGTTACTGCCCGTGCCACCGATTTTAACATGGAACCGAAGGATGCGGTTGCTGACGGTGTTGTATGCGGATACGGTCTGATCAACGATAAGCTCGTATATGTTTACAGCCAGGACGCATCTGTTCTCGGAGGTTCTGTTGGCGAGATGCATGCGAAGAAGATCATAGGTCTTTACAATCTCGCACTTAAGGTAGGAGCACCGGTCATAGGTCTTATCGATTCAGCCGGTCTTCGTCTTAATGAGTCATTTGACGCTCTTTCCGCATTCGGAAAGATCTATAAGGCTCAGTCAATGGCAAGCGGTGTCATCCCTCAGATCACGGCTGTGTTCGGTAAATGCGGCGGAGGTCTTGCACTCTTTACCGGTATGACTGATTTTACGATCATGGAAGAGAAGAACGCAAAGTTATTTGTAAATTCTCCCAATGCGCTTACCGGTAATTACGAAGAGAAGCTTGACAGCGCATCGGCCGCTTTCCAGGCTGATGAGGCAGGCAATGTTGATATCGTTGCAAGTGAAGATCAGATATATGGAGAGATCAGAAGCCTTGTAAGCATTCTTCCGTCGAACAATGATGAATTCGGCGCTGAAGAGGATTGCACGGATGATCTTAATCGTGCGGTTGCGGATATCGCAAACTGTACCGGTGATACAGCCATAGCCCTTTCAATGATAGCTGATGACAATTCATACATTGAATTAAAGTCAGGATACGGAAAAGAGATCACAATCGGATTCATCAGACTCGACGGCAGGACAGTAGGTTGTGTTGCCAACAGAAGTGAGATCTACGATGACGATGCCAAGAAGATCTGGGAGAGCGATACGGTATTTGGTGTCGACGCTGCAACAAAGGCTGCTGATTTTATCAATTTCTGTGATGCGTTTGATATTCCGGTTCTTACCCTTACAAATGTTACGGGATTTAAGGCTGATGTCGACAGTGAGAAGGAGATCGCCGCAGCATGTTCCAAACTTACATATGCATTTGCAAATGCTACAGTCGCAAAGGTAAATGTAATTGTAGGAAAAGCGTTTGGAACAGCAGGTGTGATCATGAATTCCAAGGCACTCGGGGCTGATATCACGATAGCATGGAATGATTCGAAGATCGGAATGATGGATGCGGATCTTGCGGCAAAGGTCATTTATGACGGCAAGGATCCCGAGGTTATCGCGGACGGCGCAAAGGAATTTGACAAACTTCAGAACAGCGTTGACGCTGCCGCAAGGCGCGGATATGTCGATCAGGTGATAGCAGCTGCGGATACCAGAAAGTATGTCATCGGAGCATTTGAAATGCTTTACACAAAGAGAGAGGACAGACCTGCCAAAAAGCACGGAACAGTTTAGAAAGGAATGGGACGCGTAATATGAAAAAAATAAGTTTGGTATTATGTTTTCTTGCCTGTTTCTTCTGCCTGACCGCATGCGGACAGGATACCAAAAAGACTCTTGATCCCGAAGTCGTAACATCACTCGAACAGACAACGAGTAACCTTGTAACACAGTTCCTGGCTGCACTTGATGAGGAGCAGGCCGCTGAACTGTCTGATCAGGGTGCCGAATATCTTGAATATGTGATAACGAATTACTTCGGTGTCAAAGCAGACGGAAACGGAATGCTTAATGCTCTTAAGTCATGGGACGGTGCAAGAGCTGATCTTGGTGATTTTGTATCGATCACCGGGATGAATGCCGCGTATGATGATTCGGGCAAAGACATAATCGTTACTCTTGATGTTGTCGGAAGCAAAAGAACGGCACAGGTTGAGGCGATCTACAAAGATGACCTTTATAAATCGCTTACATCACTTACGACAAATATCAACTGGACATTCGGTGAAAAGATGGAAAAGGCCGGATTGAATACACTGCTCGGTATGGGAACAGTGTTCATAGTGCTGATACTCATATCTCTGATCATCAGCCTGTTTAACTTTATTCCCAAGATCCAGGCGGCTTTTGACAAAAACAAAAGCGAAAAGAGTGCAAAGGTCGAAGCGGTTGACAATACGATCGCCCAGATCATCGAAAAAGAGGAAGAAGCAGACGATCTGGAACTTGTTGCCGTTATAACCGCTGCCATAGCAGCTTCGGGAACGAGCGGTTCTGCTGATGATTTTGTTGTAAGAAGTATCAGAAGAAGAAAAAACAGTGTTTGGAATTATTAGAATATATTAGGAGGAACGATCATGAAAAACTATACAATCACCGTAAACGGAAACGTATATGATGTAACAGTGGAGGAGACGGCAGGAGGATCCGCACCTGCAGCAGCACCTAAGGCAGCTCCTAAGGCAGCTCCGAAGGCAGCTCCCGCTGCAGCAGCTTCACAGGGAGCCGGATCGGTAAGGATAGAAGCCGGCGCAGCAGGTAAGGTATTTAAGATAGAATCAAGTGTGGGCGCAACAGTCAAGGCCGGTGATACGGTTGTTATCATAGAGGCTATGAAGATGGAGATCCCCGTTGTTGCTCCCAAGGATGGTACGGTTGCCAGCATAGATTGTGCGGTAGGAGATGCATGTGCTGCAGGTCAGCTTCTTGCAACACTTAAGTAATAGCAATGTGGAGGTCATAAAATGTCATATGTAGCTAATACATTTGGAAATCTTCTGCAACAGACGGCATTCTTCGGCCTGTCATGGGGAAATTACCTGATGATCGCTGTAGCATGTATTTTCCTTTATCTGGCAATAGCCAAAGGCTTCGAGCCGCTGTTGCTCACTCCCATTGCATTCGGTATGCTTCTGGTCAATATCTACCCGGATATCATGCTGAAGATAGAAGAGGCCGCCAACGGAACCGGCGGACTGTTGTACTACTTCTATAAACTGGATGAATGGGCAATCCTTCCTTCGCTCATATTCATGGGCGTAGGTGCAATGACGGACTTCGGTCCGCTTATAGCCAATCCCAAGAGTTTCCTCCTCGGTGCGGCTGCCCAGTTCGGTATTTATGCGGCATATTTCATGGCTATCGGAATGGGATTCAATGACAAGGCTGCGGCAGCCATTGCCATCATCGGCGGTGCTGACGGACCTACATCAATATTCCTTGCAAGTAAACTGGGACAGACAGCGCTGCTCGGTCCCATAGCGGTTGCGGCATATTCTTATATGTCACTCGTGCCGATCATTCAGCCGCCGATAATGAAACTGCTGACAACGGAAAAGGAAAGAAAGATCAAAATGGAACAGCTTCGCCCCGTTACGAAGCTTGAGAGAATCTTATTCCCCATCATAGTTACGATCGTTGTCTGCTGCATACTTCCGACAACGGCACCCCTTGTTGGTATGTTGATGCTCGGTAATCTTTTCAAGGAATCGGGCGTTGTAAGACAGCTTACAGATACCGCAAGCAACGCTCTTATGTACATTGTCGTTATCCTTCTCGGAACAAGTGTCGGTGCTACGACATCAGCTGCAGCATTCCTTAATGCAAATACCCTCAAGATCGTAGTTCTCGGTCTTATCGCTTTTGCATTCGGTACGGCAGCAGGAGTTCTGTTCGGAAAGCTGATGTGTGTTCTTACGGGCGGCAAGGTCAACCCGCTTATCGGATCAGCCGGAGTATCAGCCGTTCCGATGGCAGCACGTGTATCGCAGAAGGTCGGTGCTGAGGAGGATCCTACGAACTTCCTTCTCATGCATGCAATGGGACCCAACGTTGCGGGCGTTATCGGTACGGCCGTTGCGGCAGGTACATTCATGGCGATATTTGGTGTTTGATGAAGATAAATTAAAATGGAGGAAACTATAATGGCAGAAATACAAAAGAAGCCGGTAGGCATAATGGAAACGGTTCTGCGTGATGCACATCAGTCGCTGATCGCAACGAGAATGCCCACCGAGATCATGCTTCCCATAATCGGAAAGATGGATGAGATAGGTTACCACTCGGTAGAATGCTGGGGCGGAGCCACATTTGATGCATCCTTAAGATTTTTGAAAGAGGATCCGTGGGAGAGACTGCGTAAATTAAAAGACGGATTCAAAAAGACTCCTCTTCAGATGCTCTTCAGAGGTCAGAATATTCTCGGATACAGACCTTATGCGGATGATGTTGTAAATGCATTCGTTGAGAAGTCGATAGCAAACGGTATCGATATAATCAGAATATTTGATTGTCTTAACGATCTAAGAAACCTTCAGGCTGCAGTTGATGCCACAAACCGTGTAAAAAAGCAGGAAGGAAGAGGAAGCACACAGGTTGCGCTTTCATATACTCTCGGTGATGCATATACACTTGAGTATTGGGCTGATATGGCCAAGAAGATAGAGGAGATGGGTGCCGATTCGATATGTATCAAGGATATGGCCGGTCTTCTTGTACCTTACAGGGCTGCAGATCTTATAAAGGCCATGAAGGAGAACACAAAGCTTCCGATACAGCTTCATACCCATTACACATCAGGATGCGCATCGATGACGCAGCTTAAGGCTGTAGAGGCCGGTGTTGATGTTATAGACTGTGCGATCTCACCTTTTGCACTCGGAACAAGCCAGCCGGCTACCGAAGTCATGGTTGAGGCATTTAAGGGTACTCCTTATGATACGGGTCTTTCTCAGACAAAGCTTGCAGAGATCGCTGATTATTTCAGACCTTACAGAGAAGAGTGCATAGAGTCCGGACTTATGAGCACAAAGGTTCTCGGCGTAAACATCAAAACGCTTCTGTATCAGGTTCCCGGCGGTATGCTTTCGAACATGGTATCACAGCTTAAGGAACAGAATGCCGAAGACAGATATCAGGATGTTCTCGAGGAGATCCCCAGAGTCCGTAAGGACTGCGGTGAGCCGCCTCTTGTTACGCCTTCATCACAGATCGTCGGCACACAGGCTATCTTTAATGTTCTTATGGGCGAGAGATACAAGATGGCTACAGGTGAGTTCAAGGATCTGCTCCGCGGAAATTACGGACAGACTGTTAAGCCGATGAATGAAGATGTTATTAACAAGGTCATTCCGGGTGAAAAGAGATCTACCGCACGTTCGGCCGAAGCTACAGGACATGACAAACCCGAGCTTGAAAGTCTTGAAGCTGAGATGAAGCAGTACAAACAGCAGGATGAGGATGTTCTCACATACGCACTGTTCCCTCAGGTTGCCGTTGATTTCTTCAAGTACCGTGAGGCACAGAAGAGTAAGGTCGATCTGAAAAAAGCCGATACGCTCTCCGGTGCATATCCGGTATAAAAAACATCGGATTTTTTAAAAATTATTGATGCAATATATCATAACGTGTGTTACAATAAACAGGCAGTCTTATATGGCTGCCCGTTTTTTGTATTATGAGGGAGAAAAGACAAAGGGGATCTGAAGCGGGAGAGTCTTGGCTAATAAACTATTATTAAGAGGTTATTATGGCCAGAAAAGAACAGATTACCAAACAGATGATCCTTGACGGTGCATTTGATCTTGTAAGATCACAGGGCATTGAAATGCTTACCGCCAGAAAGCTTGCAGCACACATTTCATGCAGTACGCAGCCTATTTTCCGCGTGTATGCAAATATGGAAGAGCTGTCGAATGAAGTATTTGTCAAGGCAAAAGCTTTTTATGAGCAGTTCTGCCTTGATTTTGAGCAGACAAATGATACTCCGTTTGTTGATCTCGGATTATGTTATATAACTTTTGCAAAGAAGGAACTCAATCTCTTTAAGCTTTTGTTCCTTACTCCTCACGATGATAATAATACGATGTACGACCTTATCAACGGCGCGGAGAACGGGTTTGTCATCAAGCAGCTTCGTCGTATCAAAAATCTTGATATGAACAAGGCCGGAGACATATTTATGAAGGTGTTCATATTTATGCACGGAATGGCATGCATGGCTATATGCGGCGAACTGGATCTTACGACTGAGGAGATTCTTCCGACTCTTAAAGAGACTATAGAAGGATTCTTTTAAGGCATGGATGTAATTGTTGTTGGCGGAGGAGCTGCCGGCATTATGGCTGCTGTAACGGCAGCCGAAAACGGAAAAAATGTAACGCTGATAGAGCAGAATGACAGATTAGGAAAAAAGCTGTTCCTGACGGGCAAAGGCAGATGTAATATTACCAATGCATGCCCCGTGGAAGAGCTTTTTGACAATATTGCAACAAATCCGAAGTTTATGTACAGTGCATTTTACGGATTTGACAATCATGCGACAATTGATTTCTTCAGACAGTGTTCTCTTGCGGTAAAAACAGAGAGGGGAGGACGCGTCTTCCCTGTCAGCGATCACTCTTCGGATGTCATAAAAGTACTGAGAAAAAAACTTGACAGTCTCGGTGTCAGGATCCTGTTCGGGACTAAACTGACAGATATAAAAACCGTAAAGTGCGGCGAAAAAAATAAAATATCTGGCGTTATTGCAAAAAAAGACAAAAAGATGATCGAGATTCCGGCGGATGCGGTCATACTTGCAACAGGCGGAAGATCATACCCTTCGACGGGATCGGACGGTGCAGCTTTATCGCTGCTGCAGGGATGCGGGATCCGGATAAAGACGCAGGAGCCTTCGCTCGTACCGTTTACGTGTGATGACAAACTGATAACGGATATGCAGGGGCTGTCGCTTAAAAATGTCGGCGTGACCGTATATGCCGGAAACAGGGAGGTCTTTTCGGGATTCGGGGAGATGCTCTTTACCCATTTCGGCCTGTCGGGCCCGCTCATTCTTTCGGCATCGGCCTATGTAAAGGAAAAAGATTACAGAAGCGGCGTCAGGGTGATCATCGATCTGAAGAGTGCATTGTCGGTTGATGAACTGGATGAGCGTGTACTTCGTGACTTTAAGGAAAACCAGAACAGGAATTTTGCAAACTCCCTGGGCCGTCTGCTTCCTTCGAAAATGATAACCGCTGTTATCGAAAGATCGTCGATCGATCCGGAAAAAAAGGTCAACCTGATAACAAAACAGGAAAGACAAAGATTGGTGAATCTGCTCAAATGCTTTGAGATAGACGTAAATGGCAACCGGGGATTTGACGAAGCCATTATTACAAGAGGCGGAGTCGATGTTTCAATGATCGATCCATCCACAATGGAGTGCAAGGTGATAAAAGGGCTGTATTTTGCCGGAGAGATGATAGACGTTGACGCATTGACGGGAGGATTCAATCTTCAGATAGCATGGTCGACCGGAAGACTTGCCGGAGACAGTATTAAGGAGGAATGAAATGGGGAAGAGCATAGCCATTGACGGGCCTGCAGGAGCAGGTAAAAGTACGATCGCGAAAATTGTAGCAAAAAAACTCGGATTCATTTATGTCGATACCGGTGCTATGTACCGTGCCATGGCATTATATCTGATCAGAAAGGGTATCGCTCGTGATGATATAACCGGTATAAAGAAAGCGTGTAATGATGCCGACATATCCATCAGTTACGAGGATGGAAGACAGGTTGTACTTCTTATGGGAGAGAACGTCAACGATCTTATCCGTACCGAGGAAGTTGGAAATATGGCCTCTGTATCCAGTACGGTAGGTGCGGTAAGAGAAAAGCTTGTAGCACTCCAGAAAAAGCTTGCGGCCGAAAAGGATGTTGTTATGGACGGACGCGATATCGGTACGGTAGTGCTTCTCGACAGCAGATGTAAGATATACCTGACCGCATCTTCAAAGGTCAGGGCAAAAAGAAGATATGATGAACTTACCGCAAAAGGTGAGAAGTGTGATATCGACCGTATAGAGAAGGATATAATAGAGCGCGATCAAAGGGATATGACAAGAGAGAATTCTCCTCTCAGATGTGCGGATGATGCCGTTAAGATCGACAGTTCGGATATGTCCATTGAAGAAGTTGCGGATGCGATAATGGAAGAGGCAAAAAGGAAGCTGTAATGGAAGTTGTTGTTGCCGGATCTGCCGGCTTCTGTTTCGGAGTCCAAAAAGCGGTCGATACCGTATATTCCGAAGTGGAAAAAGGGAGAAAGATATATACTTTCGGACCGATCATACATAACGATTTTGTTGTATCGGACCTTGAGAAAAAGGGCGTTATCATCATAGATGACCTTGATGGTATCGATGATCTTGAAAAGGGTGTTGTAATAATAAGATCACACGGCGTTTCAAAGCATACGCAGGAAATGCTTGAAAGATCTCATCATACGGTAGTCGACGCAACATGTCCGTTCGTTAAAAAGATCCACCGTATTGTTGAAAAGGACAGTGCCGACGGACGTCATATCGTTGTTATCGGAAGCAGAAATCATCCGGAGGTTGCCGGTATCATAGGCTGGACCGTCGGGAACGATCCTGCCACAGTCATAGAAACCGAAGAAGAAGCGGCTGCATTTCGCTCACTAAAGTCCGACGATATTACGGTCGTTTCACAGACAACATTCCGACGCGGCAAATTTAAAGAATTAGTTGAAATCTTGCGGAAAACAGGATACAATATCAATGTTGTGGATACGATCTGTAACGCTACCGCGACGAGGCAGGAGGAAGCACAGAAGATAGCCTCTGAAGTGGATATGATGATCGTTATCGGAGACAGCAAGAGCTCCAACACACAAAAGCTTTATGAAATATGCAGTCGTGTATGTAACTGTACTCAGTATGTACAGACCAAGGATGACCTCAAAAAAGATCCTGGAATCTCACTCTCACGTGTAGGCATTACTGCAGGGGCTTCGACCCCGAAAAATATTATTCAGGAGGTTCAAAATTATGTCAGAATTAACTTTTGAACAAATGTTAGAAGAATCTTGCAAAACAATACACAATGGAGAGGTAGTCGAAGGAACTGTTATCGCGGTTAAGCCTGATGAGATCATTCTCAATATCGGTTACAAGGCTGATGGAATAGTTACGCGTAATGAGTATTCAAATACACCGAATATAGATCTTACGACGGTCGTAAATGTCGGTGACAAGATGGATACGAAGGTCATCAAGGTCAACGACGGTGACGGACAGGTTCTTCTGTCATACAAGCGTGTTGCGTTTGACAAGGGTAATAAGCGTATCGAGGAAGCGTTTGAGAACAAAGAGGTTCTCAAGGCAGAAGTCGCACAGGTTCTTGACGGCGGACTCAGCGTGCTCGTTGAGGAATCGAGGGTATTTATTCCTGCGAGTCTTGTTTCGGACGGATACGAGAAGGATCTTTCAAAGTATCTCGGACAGGAGATAGAGTTTGTTATAACAGAGTTCAATCCCAGAAAGCGTCGTATCATCGGTGACCGCAAGCAGCTTCTTATGGCTGAACGCGAGAAACTTCAGAAAGAACTGTTTGAACATCTCAAGGTCGGCGATGTTATAACCGGAGTTGTTAAGAATGTTACTGATTTCGGTGTATTCATCGATCTGGGAGGAGCAGACGGACTTCTTCATATTTCCGAGATGAGCTGGGGAAGAGTTGAGAATCCCCGTAAGGTTTATAAGCCCGGACAGGAAGTCAAGGTATTTGTCAAAGAGATCAACGGTAACAAGATCGCTTTATCACGCAAATTTGACGATGAGAATCCCTGGGTCGATGCGGATTCCAAGTTCGCGATCGGCAAGGAAGTGACCGGTAAGGTTGCAAGAATGACAGATTTTGGTGCGTTTATTGAACTTGAAGAGGGTATAGATGCTCTTCTTCATGTATCACAGATATCAAGGGATCATGTTGACAAGCCTTCAAACATCCTTTCTGTAGGTCAGGAAGTTACGGCCAAGATTGTAGATTTTGATCTTGAGAACAAGAAGATATCTCTTTCGATGAAGGCACTTCTTCCGGATGAGCCTGAAACCGAAACGGTATCAGCTGCAGATGAGAGTGAAGAAGGTACCTCAGATAACAAGGAATCCTCTTCAGAGGAGGAGTGATTTGGCAGAAATGGATTATGAGAAGTTTAAAGCTTCCATACTCAGAATGACCGGTATTGATCTGTCTGCTTATAAGGAAGCACAGATGAAGCGAAGGATCAATACACTGATCGATAAGCACAAGATCAAAGGTTATGAGGAATTCGTTAATGCTTTAAAAAGCGACAAAGCACTCTTTGAGGAATTTATCAATTATCTTACGATCAATGTTTCGGAATTCTACAGGAATCCGGATCAGTGGGAGTTGATGGACAAGGTGTTCATTCCCGAAATGATATCCAAGTTCGGAAAAAACCTCAAGATATGGAGTGCGGCATGTTCAACCGGTGATGAACCGTATTCACTCGTGATGGCACTTTCAAGGCATATACCGCTCAACCAGATCAAGATACATGCAACGGATCTCGATAAGCAGGTTATTGCCGCTGCCAAGACGGGTTTGTATGTTGAAAAGTCTCTTGCCGGAATTCCCAAAGATCTTCGTGACAAATATTTCACCAAGGTCGGTAATTCTTATCAGATAAGCAATGAGATAAAATCAAGGGTTGAATTTAAAGAGCACAATCTGCTGAAGGATCCTTATCAGAAGGGATATCATTTCATTGTTTGCAGAAATGTCCTGATTTACTTTACTGAGGAAGCAAAGGATGATATCTTCATGAAGTTCGGACAGAGCCTTTGCGATGGCGGTATCTTCTTTATCGGAAGTACCGAGCAGATAATGAATCATCGCAGGTTTGGATTCGAAAGAAGGAATTCGTTCTATTATGAGAAGAAAGATGAACTTCTGAAATGATCAGTTCCGGCGTTTCATGGTAAAAAATATGTTTATAAGACTGCGGCCGAATTCATCGGCCGCTTCTTTATTGAAACTGTCAGGAAATCTGAAGTATTTCTTTTTGTCCTTGTATGCTGTTTTAAGAACCGGCTTAAACAGATCGGAAGGCTGTTTTACAAATTTCCCGGATACTCTTTGATAACATGTTTCCTTTGTGGCCTTTATATACCTGTCTTTGGAAAGAGTGGCTGCCAGTTCCTTTAAAATGACGGTATCCTCCCCGGGAAGATATCTGTAGTTTCGCCAGTCATCGAAAAAGATCTTCATTTCACATGTATATATCGGAAGCCTTATGAGAAGACGAGAGGTTTCTGCCGAATATTTCAGGTACATGCTGCCGGTCTTTGAAGTAAACGATCTTACGACCGAAATATTGCAGGAATACTCCAGAAGCAGTTCTTCAAGATTTTCACCGTTATAATCGGTATAGCTGTTTATCATGTATCCGATGAATTCAAGATCGGCATCCTTAAAGTCGAGGTAGGCAAGGATCGGCATGATAAGATGCATACCGAGTACATCCTCGCGGTTGTGAGTCACAAGCAGGGATAGATCACTTTCGTTGGGAGTTGATTCGTAGCGTTTGTACACTTCGATCAGCTCGCCGCCGTTATACAGATCATCCCTGGGTATCCCGAGAAAAGATTCTATCGCTTTCTGCCGCATGGAATCGGGAAACAGAAGAAACCGAAGCGGGGCACACAGTCTGTATACATCGTTTTGAACGATCCCGTCAAACATACCGGTCATGTTGTATTTGCCGGCTTTGTATTCTAGATACGGGATATCAAATTTCAGCCCGTTGAAATGGAACAGATTTGAAAACCCCTTTATAAATGAGGCAAAATCGTTAAGTATCAATTCCTCTTCGGAAGAATTGTCGGCAAAGAACAATCTTGTCATGAAACCGTCGGATGTGTAGAATCCGCAGCCGATAAGGTAAAGTGATGTAGTTTCCTTTTTAAGGCCTGTTGTCTCAATATCCACGAACAGTGCTTTTTCGACAGGGCAGAACTTTTCTATCGGATAAAGAGGAACATAACCTTTGTACAGTTTATCTATTATCTGCATTTCAATAACCGTTTCCTATGAAAATCACGGAATAATTATAATAAATCAAATATGATTAGTACAGAAAATTTTGTGATATTATTTGTCGTTACATACAAAATATTGTATAATACTTAAGATAATTTTATGCCAAGGAGAAGGTATATATGTCTTATCTTACTTTTAAAGGCGGAATACACACATATGAGGGAAAGGAACTGACAAAGGACAAAAAGATCATAGATCTTTTGCCGTCAAGCAGTGAGATGGTATATCCTCTTTCCCAGCATATAGGTGCACCTGCGGTTCCGATCGTGTCCGTGGGCGACCGTGTGCTTCGGGGCATGAAGATAGCTGAAGCCGGGGGCTTTGTATCTGCACATGTGTATTCATCCGTATCGGGAACCGTAAAGGCGATCGAAGACAGAAGGAATGTTCAGGGGATCATGACCAGATCCATCGTCATTGAAAATGATGATGCATACGAAGAAGCACTTCCTATTCCTGTTAAACCGATAGCCCAGATGACCAAGGAAGAGGTGATCGAGGTCATAAAAGAAGCGGGTATCATCGGAATGGGCGGTGCAGGATTTCCGACTCATGTCAAGCTTTCTCCCAAGAATCCATCAAAGATACATTATGTTATAGCCAATTGTGCCGAATGTGAACCGTATCTGACATCGGATTACAGAAGGATGATAGAGGAACCCGAGAAGCTTGTTGCGGGACTGAAGATAATACTGTGTCTTTTTGAACATGCAAAAGGTATTCTTGCGGTTGAGGACAATAAGCCGGATTGTATAAGGATACTGAAGGATCTGTGTATTGATGAGCCCAGGATAAGTGTAAAGGTGGTCAAAACGAAATATCCCCAGGGTTCAGAGAGACAGTTGATCTACGCAACCACACAGAGGGCCATAAATTCAACGATGCTGCCTGCAGATGCAGGATGTATCGTAAATAATGTCGATACGATCGTTGCCATATATCATGCCGTGATCGAAGGCAGGCCTCTTATGGAACGAATAGTGACGGTTACGGGGGATGCCATCAGATATCCGCAGAATTACAGAGTATTTACAGGGACATGCTATAACGATCTGATCGAAGCTGCCGGAGGATTCAAATCCCCGCCCGAAAAGATCATATCCGGCGGTCCTATGATGGGTTTTGCCCTGTTTGATACCCATGTTCCGGTCACGAAATCATCATCTGCGATCACCGCATTTTTGCGTGATCCGGTCGCGGATGCCGAGGAAAGTGCATGTATCAATTGCGGCCGGTGTGTTGATGCCTGTCCGTCGAGACTGCTGCCGTCGAAGCTTGCGGATATAGCCAAGCATTATGATGAAGAACGTTTTGTATCTCTTAACGGTCTTGAATGCGTGGAGTGCGGATGCTGCAGTTATGTCTGCCCGGCAAAACGCCATCTGACGCAGGAGATAAAGATGATGAGACAGACTGTTCTGGCAAACAGAAAGAAAAAGTAGGGGTTTAATATGAGTGATATGATAAATGTTTCGGCATCACCGCATGTCAGAAGCAAAATGTCCACATCGACGATAATGTTTCTGGTAATAATAGGACTGCTTCCGGCCGGCATATACGGAATCTGGCAGTTCGGTTTTAACGCCGCGCTGCTGATCGCTGTTTGCATAGCAACGTGTGTGTTATCGGAACTGTTGTATGATCTTTTGATGAAAAAGAGATCCACCGTAAAGGATCTGAGCGCTGTTGTGACCGGACTTCTTCTGGCACTTAATCTCCCACCTGATGCAACATGGTGGATGGCGGTCATCGGAAGCTTCTTTGCGATCATAGTGGTGAAGATGCTCTTCGGGGGTCTGGGACAGAATTTCATGAACCCGGCTCTTGCGGGAAGGTGTTTCCTTATTATCTGTTTTACATCCAGAATGACAAGTTTTTCATATGACTCCGTTACCCTTGCAACGCCGCTTGCCATAATAAAGGACGGCGGGGCGGTAAATCTTATGGATATGTTTCTGGGCAGGATACCCGGAACGATAGGAGAGGTGAGTGCGGCGGCTCTTCTTGCCGGAGCCTTGTTCCTTATATTGATGGGGATCATTGATTTCAGGATCCCGTGTGCATATCTTGTTTCATTTGTGATCTTTATGGGACTGTTTTCGGGAAACGGATGGGATGTTACATATCTGGCAGCTCAGATATGCGGAGGCGGTCTTATTCTCGGAGCATTCTTTATGGCAACGGATTATGTGACCAGTCCGATAACAAAGACAGGAAGAGTGATCTTCGGGGTATGCTGCGGACTTTTAACCGGTATGTTCCGTGTTTTCTCCTCATCGGCTGAAGGCGTCAGTTATGCTATCATCATAAGTAATCTGCTGGTTCCGTTGATCGAAAAGATCACGCTTCCCAAATGTTTCGGAAAGGGTGGTGAGATCTGATGAACAGTGCTGTCAAAAACATTATCTGTCTTACATTGATCACTCTTATAGCTGGGCTCGGTCTCGGCTATGTGCATGATGTTACGCTTGAACCTATAGCCCGGATGGAAGCTGATACTAGACTGAAGGCATATAAAAACGTATTCCCGGAGGCAGATTCATTTTCAGATCCCGTTCAGATCACGGATGCCGGGGCGCTTCTGGCAGGTGCCGGTATTGAGGGTGTGGATATTGATTCTGCAGTTAAGGCTGTTGATGCTTCGGGATCTGTTATCGGATATGTGATAAGCGTTACGACTCATGAGGGTTATGGCGGGGATATATCTGTCTCAATGGGAATAGACAGTGCCGGAACCGTAAAGGGCATAGAGATACTGAAGATATCCGAAACAGCCGGTCTGGGCATGAAGGCCAAGGAGGACGGCTTCCGCAGCCAGTTTGCCAATAAGGCAGTAAAGCAGTTCGCATATACCAAAACCGGAGCCAAGTCCGATTTTGAGATAGATGCCATAAGCGGTGCGACCATTACGACAAAAGCGGTTACCAATGCCGTAAATGCCGGGATCCTATATTTCTCTGTACTCGGAGGTGACGGACAATGAAAACATGTTTTGAACGCCTGGTTAACGGACTGATCAAAGAAAACCCCACATTCGTCCTTATGCTGGGAATGTGTCCTACGCTTGCCGTTACCACATCCGCGATCAACGGTGTCGGTATGGGACTTACCACGACAGCGGTGCTGATCATGTCTAACATAATAATATCGCTGCTTAGAAAAGTGATTCCGGATGGTGTCAGAATACCTGCATTCATAGTTGTTATAGCCAGTTTCGTTACGATAACCGAACTTCTTCTTAAGGCTTATATTCCGTCGCTGTTTGATTCGCTGGGGCTGTATATCCCGCTTATCGTTGTTAACTGTATCATTCTCGGCAGAGCGGAGAGTTATGCATCCAAGTACAATGTTTTCTATTCGGCGTTCGACGGATTGGGAATGGGACTTGGATTTACATTCGGCCTGACATGTATTGGTATCGTCAGAGAGATCATAGGCGGAGGAACGGTATTTTCGATACGTATCATGCCTGAGGCGTATGAACCGCTTACGATCTTCATCCTTGCTCCGGGAGCATTTCTTGTACTTGCGTTTCTTGTGGCACTGATGAACGCGCTCAGACTCCGGAAGGGGAAGGATACAGGCATTGGCGGTAACTGCGATAAGTTGTGCCGGTCCTGCCCGAATACGGCCTGTGGCGGAAAAAGGATGGAAACGGAGGTATAAGATGATCGGAAAACTTATAATCATCGCCGTTGGATCGGCATTTATAAATAATGTTGTTTTATCACAGTTTCTCGGTATTTGCCCGTTTCTTGGCGTATCCAAAAAGATCAATACAGCTGCCGGAATGGGTGGAGCTGTTGTTTTTGTCATAACACTTGCATCTGCGGTTGCCGGAGTAATATATAAATATCTCCTGGTCCCGTTTGATATAACTTATCTTCAGACTATAGTATTCATTCTTGTTATTGCCGCACTTGTTCAGTTTGTTGAAATGTTCCTTAAAAAGAAGATGAAGGGGCTGTATAAGGCACTTGGTGTGTACCTTCCTCTGATAACGACAAACTGTGCGGTATTGGGTGTTGCACTTACAAATGTTCAAAAGGACTACAGCATACTGGAAGGTGTGGTGAACGGGTTTGCCACAGCGGTTGGATTTCTGATAGCCATCGTGATCCTGGCGGGACTTCGTGAAAAAATGGAATATAACGATATTCCGAAACCTTTCCGCGGAATGCCCACGGTTCTGTTGACGGCGTGCCTGTTGGCTATCGCATTTTTCGGTTTTTCCGGATTGAAATAAATCTTTTGATATGGGAGAAGATGTATGGACCTTCAAAGTATTCTGACGTCGGTTTCGGTTGTCGCCGGCTGCGGATTGATCATCAGTATATTTTTAAGTATTTTTGCAAAAAGATTTGCCGTTAAGGTTGATAAGCGCGAGGAGGAAGTTCTTGCGGCTCTTCCCGGCAATAATTGCGGCGGGTGCGGTTATCCCGGCTGTTCCGGTCTGGCCTCTGCGATAGCGGCCGGTCAGGCGCCTGTGGGCGGATGTCCTGTCGGCGGTAAGACTGTAGCGGACAAAATTGCCGCTATAATGGGAGTGGAAGCCGGAGATTTCGTGAAAAAGGTGGCGTTTGTCAAGTGCAACGGTACCTGTGAAGCGGCCGGAGAAGATTACGAATATCTCGGCCCCAAGGACTGCAAAAGCGCCGTTATGGCCCCGGGCAGAGGAAGCAAAAGCTGTAATTTCGGGTGCCTGGGATTCGGAAGTTGTAAAAATGTGTGTGACAATGATGCCATAGCGATAGTTGACGGAATTGCGGTGATAGATCCTGAAAAATGCGGCGGATGCGGAAAATGCGTCAAAACCTGTCCGATGGGTATTATAGAGCTTGTTCCGTATGATGCTGATGTGAAGGTTGCATGCAGTTCAAAGGATAAAGGCAATATTACGGCAAAGGCGTGCAAGACGGGTTGTGTCGGATGCGGGATATGTGTAAAAACATGTCAGTTCTCCGCTGTTACGGTGGAGGATAACGTAGCGCATATAGATTACGATAAGTGTACACGCTGTATGGCATGCGCACAAAAATGTCCGAAGAAGATAATCACCGTACGATGAATCTGTCGGCACCGGATGTTTTGATGATCGTTTTATCCGTCAGTATGATGACAGCTTCCGTATCTTTTGTTTTTTCGATCAGGTCAACGGCTCTCTGACTTCCGTACAGGATCGCAACGGTACACAGACAGTCTGCATCAACGGCATTTTTGCATATTACGGTTACCGATTCAATGTCAGTATCGGCAGGATAACCTGTTGATGGATCCAGTATATGATGATAGGTTTTGCCGCCTTCGGTAAAGCATCTTTCATATATGCCGCTTGTGGCAACCGACATGTCTGACAGGGAAAGGGATGTTACGATACCGCCGCTGTTAAAGGGGTCATTGATACCGATGGTAAAGAGGCTGTTATTTGGTTTTGTACCTATAACCCTGATATCGCCGCCCATATTAATGATAGCACCAGTTATTGAACAGGTCAGGAGATAGTCACCGATCCTGTCTGCGATGAATCCTTTGCCTGCCGCCCCCGGATCGATCTGTGTTCCCTTGGCGAGGGTAACGGTATCGTTGGAGATATCAACTTTGACATTATGATAGCCGATGAGAGGAAGCAGTGCACTGATACTGGTATCGGACGGAACAGTGCGGCCCGTATCATGAAAATCCCACAATGATGACAGAGGCTCAATCGTCGGATCGAACAGTCCGCCGGTGTCACCGGCGTAAGATATGGTATCGGACAACATCAGGGCAGTATCGTGATCAACATTGACCGGATGTCCTTCAGAGTGATTGATATTATATATATCGCTGCCGGGGATATTTTTATTAAAAAGCTGCTCATAATGTTCGCACAGTTTTTTACATTCATCGCATATTTGCGATCCGTCACTGCCGGCGCCATATATATCGATATTTACAAGTGTGTCGTAATACATGCCGGAAAGGGATGATGGTGTCGTATTATCTGAGCAGGCACATAATAATATCGCATATATGATTGTGATACATACAACTACTGTTTTTTTCATATATATATATTTATCATAAAAGAGGAAAAAATGGCACTGAATTATTATGACCGGGATCCGGACGACAACATATCATACAAAAAAACTGTAGCACTGGCTGTTGCGGCCGCAAGCCTTGTGATACTTCTGTTTCTTGTTGTTTTATACGTCAATTCGGATAAAACAAAGGTAGAAACATCCCATAAGACTGTTTCGACCGAGGAAACAGAGGATGATATTTTAAAGGACAGTCATAATATCAAGTCTTCCGAGCTGGACTTTTGGAAGGATGCAAAAACACCCACTCCGATGCCTGTTGAAGAAGAGGGTGAGCTGACACCGTACAAAGATCCTGATTCGGAAGATTCATCTTCTGAAACTAAAGAAGAAAAAAAGAAAGATATCGAAGAGGAGGGTGAGGGATCACTTAACTCGAGCGAGGCAGATGATGCTGCTGACAGGGAAGGATACATAAGCATTACAGATGCAAAAGGAAAGAAGACGTATTACGAGATCTTAAAAGATGCACCAAAGAATGATTATGATCTTGAGAACGGTCTGATCAACGAAAACGGGATATATACATATAAGGATAATAAAAGGGAGTCGATCAAAGGCGTTGATCTGTCAAAGTATAACGGAGAGGTTGATTTTCTGAAGCTTAAGGAGTCCGGTATCGGCTTCGTAATGCTGCGTCTGGGAAGCAGGGGATACGGTACGGGCAAGATAACTCTTGATGAGAAGTTTGTTGAATACGCACAGAATGCGACGCTGGCCGGGATCCAGACCGGAGCGTATTTTTATTCGCAGGCTGTAAATGAAACGGAGGCAGTGGAAGAGGCAAATTATATTGTCGGAGCTGTATCGGGATTTAATGTTAAATATCCGATAGCGATCGATATTGAAAGAGTAGAGGGTGACGAGGCAAGGACCGATAAGCTGACAAATGCCGAAAGGACTGCAATCGTGAAGACGTTTTGCGATACCGTCAAGGGATACGGATATAAACCTGTTATATATGCATCAAAGGAGATGCTTGTTGCAGATCTTAATCTGGAGGATCTTTCCGACTATGACGTATGGCTGTCGGATGAGTCATTTCCGACTGATTATCCGTACAGATTCAGTATGTGGCAGTATAACAAAAAGGGCAGAATAGATGGAATAACGGGCGATATTGATTTGGATATGAGTTTTATAAACTATGAACAGAAGTGATATCTGGTGATATTTTATAAATGTAACACCGGATTTTTGATTATAATTGTAAAAATTGTAGAATTGTAATAAATCTGTAACATATTATGGAAAATTTGTGCTAGAATAATCCTTACCTTGGAGGTTAAGGATCTTTCTTATGTTTAGAACAGTAAAACACTTTTTTTCCATATTGGGCCGGATAAATGCCGACACACACCTGTGGTGCATAAGTGTATTGTGCGGTGCGATACTGCTCTGTATCAGTTTCTTTATGGAGCCTTCGCAGAGAAGATTTGTGATCCTTAATGATGATACAAGATCAGTCGCTTCGCAGATCGTGATCGAATACAGTTCCGTACTGGGAAGTATTTCCAGCCTTGAATCGCTCGGGCGTGAGGATGCTGAAGAGATAGTTGAGGCTATACCGGACCATAATGATGACGATGAGATCGATATCGGCATGATAGATGATGCGATCCTTGATGATGCTTCCGGTTTTTATGAGTATGCCGAAAGCATAAAGGATATTTCATTTGCCGGTGTAGATATATCGAATACATATTCTCTTGAAGATATCGATGCTTTGGAAAGACTGGTACAGTGTGAAGCATGCGGTGAGGATATAGACGGCAGGATACTTGTGGCGGATGTTGTCCTTAACAGAGTTGAATCGGGATTGTGGGGAGATGATATACAATCCGTAATAGAAGCTCCCGGACAGTTCCCTCCCGTTTCGAACGGTGCCGTAAAGGTCGTGGATGTTGACGATGATACAAAGGAGGCCGTTATGTCGGCTCTTTTGGGCTCGGATAATTCCCACGGTGCGATATACTTCCAGAAGAGTGCCGCCAAGGTATGGGGCGACAAAGAATACCTTTTCAGACACGGCGGACATTCATTCTACAGATAGGATTAAGAATATGAATATAAAAAGCGATCCGAAAAGGGATCGCTTTTTTTGTACCAAAGTATTCGCAAACGCATATCATGTAAAATCAGCAAATATCCTGTCACTGATCGGTATTTTGAGATACATGAGAGCATATTCCTTTGCGGAGAGGGATTCTATGTAATTCTGCCTGAAGTTCTTATGAGGACGTGCCTTCCTGATGATATCGGCGGCCTTATTGTATGCGATGGCAGCTTCGATCTCGGTGTCGTAGGTTCCTATCGTATACAGACCGTTAACAAGTATCCGTGCCGAGTATTTTGTGTAAACGCTTCTTTTTACGGCATAAACACCTGTATAGCGGTTGATGATCTCAATGTTGTCATATCTGAAATCATATCTGTCACCGTTAATGAAACGATAATCCCTGTTCAGAACGGCATGAGGTTTGATACCGTATCTGCTGTAAAGGTTTACCTGCATTCCGTAATCGGCGACCCAGAAATGACCGTTTCTCCTGCTGATCTTATGACCTGCAAAATAGAACAGATCATCAATATCAAACTTAAATATCAGGGAAGGGGTCAGAAAATACTGAAAATAGGTTTTTTCAAGATATATCGGATTCTTGATATATACATTATTGTCCCTGAAATTGATGAGTGTTACGAACTTATCAAAATCAAGAGGTGTATCCATCCGGTAGGCATCAATGGTTATATCGTTATTTGATATGATATCCTTTGCCGTTTTGTATGCGGCATGTGCCTTTTCCTCTGTATCGTAACTTCCGAGGCTTATGTGCTTGTTCTTATAGGTAACTGAACTTCTGAAATAGTATTTTCCGTTCTTTTGCTGTGCTTTGAATGCTCCGGCCAGTGCCATATTTTTACCTTTCTTTGATCGGTCGATCATTGTTTTGATTTTTATACATTTAACTATAACACTTATCTGTCCCGTTTGCATTAAAAAAATAACTCATACGTGTATTTGTCGATGAATTTTCACGTTGACAGGCAACATCATATAGTGTAATTTATTTATTGTTGATACAAGATATTGATTTTCATTCCCATTTCCCGGAGGTTCTTATGGCAGTACTTACCACAGATCAGGACAAGAAAAACAGCGAGGACGGAGTAGATTACGCATCACTTTACAAACCTGACAGACCGGTCAGGATGATCAAGAAGGACGGAACCCATGAAGAGTTCAACGTCCAGAAGGTTGTTGATGCTGTCGGAAAATCGGCCTACAGGGCACTTACCAAGTTCACGGAAGAGGAGAAGGCTTTCATATGCCAGAAGGTTGTTGACCGTGTCAATGAACTTGATGTGGATGATATCCCCATACCCATAATGCATAATATCGTAGAATCCGCGCTGGAAGAGGTTAAGCCTATCGTTGCCAAGAGCTACAGGGATTACCGGAATTACAAGCAGGATTTTGTCCGTATGCTTGATGATGTATATATGAAGAGCCAGTCGATCATGTATGTCGGTGACAAGGAAAATGCAAACACCGATTCTGCGCTTGTTTCCACGAAAAGAAGTCTGATATTCAACCAGTTTAACAAGGAGTTATATCAGAAGTTTTTCTTAACGACCGAAGAGATACAGGCATGCCGTGACGGATATATATATATACATGATATGTCGGCAAGAAGGGATACCATGAACTGCTGCCTTTTTGACGTGGAAAACGTTTTGCGCGGCGGTTTCGAGATGGGTAATATCTGGTACAACGAACCCAAGACCCTTGATGTGGCCTTTGATGTCATCGGGGATATCGTTCTTTCGGCTGCCAGCCAGCAATACGGCGGATTCACGGTACCTTCGGTGGATCTTATACTTGAGCCGTATGCCGAGAAGAGCTACAAAAAATATACGGATAAATATATCGCGCTCGGAATTGAAGAGGAAAGAGCAAAGGAAGAAGCCGAAAAGGATGTTGCAAGGGATTTTGAACAGGGATTCCAGGGATGGGAATATAAGTTCAATACCGTGGCATCTTCCCGGGGCGACTATCCCTTCATTACGGTTACCGCAGGCACGGGTACCGGAAAGTTTGCCAAGATGGCAACGATAACGATGCTCGATGTCAGAAGAAAAGGACAGGGTAAGAAAGAATGTAAAAAACCTGTTTTATTCCCCAAGATAGTATTTTTATATGATGAAAATCTGCACGGCCCGGGAAAGGAACTTGAAGATGTATTTGAGGCCGGAGTCAGATGTTCGAGCAAGACCATGTATCCCGACTGGCTCAGCCTTACCGGAAAGGGCTATATTGCAAGCATGTATAAGCGTTACGGCAAGATCATCTCACCGATGGGATGCCGCGCGTTCCTCTCTCCCTGGTATGAGCGGGGAGGAATGCATCCTGCCGATGACGACGATGTTCCCGTATTTGTCGGAAGATTTAATATAGGTGCGGTCTCTCTTAATCTGCCGATGATCCTGGCCAAATCAAGACAGGAGACCAAGGATTTCTATGAGGTACTGGATTATTATCTTAACCTGATAAGACAGCTTCATATAAGGACCTATGCATATCTTGGAGAGATGAGGGCATCCACCAACCCGCTCGCATATTGTGAAGGCGGATTTTATCAGGGACATTTAAAGCTTACGGACAAGATCAAGCCGCTTCTTAAATATGCGACCGCATCATTCGGCATAACAGCCCTGAATGAGCTGCAGGAGCTTTATAACGGCAAATCTCTTGTCGAGGACGGGCAGTTTGCCCTTGAAGTGCTTGAATATATAAATGCACAGATCACAAAGTTCAAGGAAGAGGACGGCAATCTCTACGCGATATACGGAACACCGGCCGAGAATCTTTGCGGACTGCAGGTTAAGCAGTTCAGGAAGAAATACGGCATCATCGAAAATGTTTCTGACAGGGAATATGTATCGAACAGTTTCCATTGTCATGTTTCTGAAGATATAACGCCGATAGAGAAACAGGACCTTGAATACAGATTCTGGGAATTGTCCAACGGTGGAAAGATACAGTATGTCAGATATCCGATCGATTACAATCTCGGAGCTATCAGAACACTTATCAACAGGGCCATGGACATGGGATTGTATGAAGGAGTAAATATGTCTCTTGCATACTGTGACGACTGCGGTCATCAGGAACTTGAGATGGATGTATGTCCTAAGTGCGGCAGCCGCAATCTTACCAAGATCGACAGGATGAACGGTTATCTGTCATATTCGAGAGTTCACGGAGATACACGGCTTAATGATGCGAAGATGGCAGAGATCGCTGAAAGGAAGAGTATGTAATGAGATTTCATAACATTACGAAGGATGACATGCTCAACGGAGACGGATTGCGTGTCGTTCTTTGGGTCGCCGGTTGTTCTCATTGCTGCGAAGGCTGTCAGAATCCGTCAACGTGGGATCCGAACGGAGGAGTTCCATTTGACGATGCCGCAAAGGAAGAGATATTTACCGAACTTCGAAAACCGTATATCTCCGGAATAACATTTTCGGGCGGAGATCCGATGTATTGCAATAACTATCCCGATGTTAAGTCTCTTGCCGAGGAGATAAAGGAAAAGTTTCCGAACAAGACCATCTGGATGTATACCGGGGATGTCTGGGAGAATCTTCGCAAAGATCCGATAATCAGGCTTATTGACGTACTGGTGGACGGGGAATTTCATATAGAGGAGCGAGATGTCAAGCTGTTATGGAAGGGAAGCGCGAACCAGCGCGTGATTGATGTTGCAGCTTCGCTCGCTTCCGATACCCCCGAGATACCGGTAATGTACTGCAGCGATTATTACTGATGCTGCTTATATATCCCACCCGGCATATGCCGGGAAGATCACATTTGGAAAAGGAAAACATATGAACAGGATAGCGGTTTTTGAAAAGGTAAGTTACTCTCAATTTGCCGAGGCATACAGGGATTCGTTCGGGGGAACTGATAGCGAGATAAGAAATATATACGAGTCCATTAAACTTCCGAAGCGTGCGACGGCGGGTTCTGCGGGATATGACTTCTATACCCCCACAGCAATACATTTAGAGCCCGGACAGACAACAAAGATACCTACGGGGATCAGGGCCAGGATGGATAATGACTGGGTTCTGATGATCTTTCCGAGGAGCGGACTTGGCTTTAAGTTCCGCCTTCAGCTGAATAATACCGTCGGGATCATTGACAGTGATTATTATAACTCCGATAATGAAGGTCATATTTTCATTAAGATAACAAATGATTCCAATGAGGGCAGGACTGTCGATGTTGAGGCGCAGGGAGGTTTTGCGCAGGGCATATTTTTACCGTACGGCATAACACAGGATGATGATGCAACCGGTGCAAGAAACGGAGGCTTTGGCTCCACCGACAGTAAGTAGGGTTTCGCATGGACAGATTTCATATAATAAAAAGCGTAGAAAAGGGAAGCATTGCCGATGAGATGGGAGTCGAAGCCGGTGATGCTCTTCTTTGTATTGACGGGATGGAAGTAGAGGATGTTCTTGATTACAGATTCTATATCCGAAGCGAGCAGCTTACCGTGCTTATCCAGAAAAAAGACGGATCACAATGGGAACTTGATATCGAAAAGGATGAGAGTGAGGATTTGGGAATAGAATTCGAATCGGGACTCATGGATGAATACAGAAGCTGCCGTAATAAATGCATATTCTGTTTTATCGATCAGATGCCTGCGGGGATGCGAAATACACTCTATTTTAAGGATGATGATTCCAGACTGTCGTTTCTGCAGGGCAATTACATCACTCTTACAAATATGGATGATCATGATATTGACAGGATCATCCGTTACCGGATGAGTCCGATAAACATTTCCGTTCAGACAACCAATCCGGAACTCCGTTGTAAAATGCTCAATAACCGGTTTGCCGGAGAAGCATTGTTAAAGATGAAGAGGCTGTACGAAGCAGGCATAGCGATGAATGCCCAGATAGTCCTGTGCAAGGGCGTAAATGACAATAAAGAACTCGCAAGGACTCTTTGTGACCTTCTTGAATATGCGCCTGTTCTTCAGAGTGTTTCGGTTGTTCCCGTGGGACTTACAAAATACAGGGAAGGTCTGTATCCGCTCGAGCCGATAGAAAAAGAGGATGCCGTATGTGCCCTGAACATAATAAACGATATACAAAAACGTGCCATGAGGGATTTCGGTATACATTTCGCTCATGCGTCCGATGAGATATATATACTTGCGGGTGAGGAACTTCCGCCGGCAGATGAGTATGACGACTATCCCCAGCTTGAGAACGGCGTGGGGATGCTCCGTCTTATGAGCGATGAATATGAAGATGCGTATCACATGGTTTGCAATGATATTACCGGTAAAAAGATCGATCCGGAAAAGGTAAGTAAGACTTTTTCCATAGCTACAGGAGTCCTTGCCGTATCGTATGTAAAAAAGGCCACCGATATGATCTGCTCGCTGTTCCCCAATGTCAGGTATGATATATACGGTATAAAGAACCGGTTTTTCGGCGAAAAAATAACGGTTGCCGGCCTTCTGACCGGAACGGATATAATCGAACAGTTAAAGGGGAAAAATCTCGGCCGTCATCTTCTCATTCCCGAGAGCATGATGAAGAGGGATGAGCGGATTTTCCTTGATAATGTAACGGTTTCCGAGCTTGAGAGGGCTTTACAAGTACACGTACATATTGTAAAATCTAACGGATTGGATTTAGTTGATTTTATACTGGAAGAGACGTGTTATGAGTAAGCCTGTTGTGGCCATAGTAGGAAGGCCCAATGTCGGCAAATCATCGTTGTTTAATGTTATTGCGGGGTCACGTATCTCTATTGTCAAGGATACACCCGGTATAACCAGAGACAGGATATATGCCAATACTTCGTGGCTTGACCGCGATTTTACAATAATTGACACCGGCGGAATAGAACCGGAGAGTTCCGACGTGATCCTTGCGCAGATGAGGGAACAGGCCCAGGTAGCAATGGATACAGCGGATGTTATTGTGTTTATAGTGGATGTTAAACAGGGGCTTGTAGATTCGGATTCAAAAGTTGCCGATATGCTTCGAAGATCACGCAAGCCTGTTATTTTGTGTGTTAACAAAGTAGATGATTTCAAAAAATACGGAAATGACGTATATGAATTCTATAATCTCGGAATAGGGGATCCTGTTGCTGTGTCTGCCGCAAACAGACTCGGTATAGGTGAACTTCTTGATGCCGTGGTCAAGCATTTCCCGCCTGAAACTGACGATAACGAAGAAGACGAGAGGATCAAGGTCGCCATTGTCGGAAAACCCAATGTCGGCAAATCATCGATAATCAATAAACTGATCGGACGTGAAAGGGTTATAGTATCGGATATAGCGGGAACCACGAGAGATGCGGTCGATACCGTCGTCAAACATGAAGGCAGAGAGTATACGTTTATCGATACAGCCGGGCTTCGCCGCAAAAAAAACGTAAAGGAAGACCTTGAGCACTATATGGTCATCCGGACTGTAGCGGCTATTGAACGATCGGATGTCGTTATCGTTGTTGTTGATGCATCTGAAGGAGTATCCGAACAGGATGCCAAGATCGCCGGGATCGCGCATGATGCCGGGAAAGGTCTTATAATAGCGGTCAACAAATGGGATCTTGTCGAAAAGGATTCGAAAACATCCAAGAAATTCGAAAAAGATATCAGGAATGTTCTTTCTTTTGTACCGTATGCACAGATGTTGTTCATATCGGCCGAAACAGGTCAGAGACTGACGAAACTGTATGAAATGGTAGATGCCGTGGCAGCTAATGCTGCAATGCGTATTGCCACGGGTGTGCTTAACGAGATAATGACCGAAGCGGTTGCGCTTCAGCAGCCACCCAGTGACAAGGGCAGAAGACTTAAACTGTTCTATATGACACAGGTTCAGATCAAGCCGCCAACATTCGTTATTTTTGTAAACGATAAGGAACTTATGCATTTTTCATATACCAGATATATTGAAAATCGTGTTCGGGAAGCTTTCGGATTTGTCGGAACACCTCTTAAGTTCATTATCAGGGAAAGAGGAGAAAAGTGATTCTGAGATGTATCTGTCTGTGCCTTGGCTATGTATGCGGACTGTTTCAGACCGGATATATAGTCGGCAGGATAAAAGGTATAGATATAAGGGAGTACGGCAGCGGTAATGCCGGTACGACCAATATACTGCGCACAATGGGGCTTAAATATGCCGGTATTGTGCTCCTCGGAGATGCATTAAAATGCGGACTTGCCATATTTATCACCTGGCTTCTTTTTAAGGAAGAGCATTCGGAGATACTGGAATTGCTGTATCTGTATGCTTCGCTGGGTGTTATACTCGGACATAATTTTCCATTCTATATGCACTTTAAAGGCGGTAAAGGTATAGCGGCTACCGCAGGATTCATTCTCTTCGGACTTTCTCCCGTGATGACGGTCGTGGGACTTGTGGTATTCTTTTCCGTATTCTTCATCACACATTATGTTTCGCTCGGATCGATACTTTTGTATGTCGCCCTTGTTGTCTGTTCGTTTGTGTTCATGAAAACTGATTTTTACGGATGGAATGCTCTGGGACAAGAGGTTCTGTACAGGGAATACAGCATCGTCATCATAATAATGATGATCCTTATGCTCATAAGACATAAAGAAAACATTAAGAGGCTTCTGCACGGAAACGAGAGAAAAACGTATCTGCGCCAGAGCCCGGAAATAGATGTTAAATAAGCGCAAACAGGAGGTGTTATAAAATTGGCGCAGGTCAGTGTGATAGGTGCCGGAAGCTGGGGCACCGCATTAAGTGTTATATTGTCCGAAAACGGACATCAGGTCACTCTTTGGTCGATAGACAACAGTGAGATAGAGATGCTCAGTCGTGACCATGAACATAAAGCAAAGCTTCCCGGAGTGATCCTTCCGGATGACATGATATTTACCACGGATCTTAAAATGGCATGTCACAACAAGGAACTGCTCGTATTGGCGGTTCCAAGCGTATATACAAGAAGTACGGCGGTTCTTATGAGCCCCCTTGTTGAAAAGGATCAGGTTATAGTAAACGTTGCAAAGGGTATTGAAGAGAATTCGTTAATGACCCTTTCGGAGATTATAGAACAGGAGATTCCTCAGGCTAAGGTCGCTGTGATGTCCGGTCCCTCACATGCGGAAGAAGTCGGAAGAAAGATCCCCACAACATGTGTTGTAGGTGCCAAAAAAAAGGAAACAGCCGAGTTTGTTCAGAATATATTCATGAGCAAATATTTCAGGGTCTATATCAGCCCTGATGTGCTGGGGATAGAACTCGGGGGTGCCCTAAAAAACGTGGTGGCTCTTGCAGCGGGGATGGCAGACGGACTGGGGTATGGTGACAATACCAAAGCCGCCCTGATTACAAGAGGTATTACGGAAATATCAAGACTTGGAGTTAAAATGGGATGCAGTGCCAAAACATTTGCCGGACTTACGGGTATCGGAGATCTGGTTGTCACATGTGCGAGTATGCATTCGAGAAACAGAAAAGCCGGTATGCTTATGGGGCAGGGCATGGATATGGAAACGGCCATGAAGGAAGTCAACATGGTCGTTGAAGGTGTGTATTCAGCCAAGGCAGCACTTGCACTTGCAAAAAAGTACGATGTTGAAGTGCCTATCATCGAAAAGGTAAACGATATACTTTTCAACGGTTCCTCGGTCAAAGATGCCGTTGGTGAACTGATGAACAGAGACAAAAAAGAAGAGTATTACGGCCTTGCATGGCAGGAAGATTAAAACCGCAGCCAAAGGAGTTTGTTATGGATATTAATGCCGGAGGGTTTAAAAGTACCGATACATATATAGCATCGCCTGAACTTATGAGTGCCGTTAATGTTGCAAGGGTATTGCAAAAACCGCTGCTTATAAAGGGAGAGCCCGGAACGGGAAAGACAATGCTTGCAAAGGCTATCGCCCAGTCACTTGATATGCCGCTTATCACCTGGAATATCAAATCGACGACAAAGGCTCAGGACGGACTGTATATGTACGATACTATCCAGAGACTGTATGACGGACAGTTCGGAGAAGAGGGTGTTGACGACATCTCACGTTATATCAAGCTGGGAAAGCTCGGCGAAGCTTTTCAAAGCGATGTGCAAACGGTCCTTCTTATTGATGAGATCGATAAGGCTGATCTCGAATTTCCGAATGATCTGTTGTGGGAACTCGATCAGATGGAATTTTATATACATGAGACAAAAGAAACCGTAAAGGCAAAACATCGTCCGATAGTTATAATAACATCCAATGCCGAAAAAGAGCTGCCTGATGCGTTCCTTAGAAGATGCATATTCCATTATATAGCTTTCCCGGACAGACAGTTGATGGATGAGATCGTAAGGACACATTTTGAAAAGGTTGATGAGAACATTCTCAGCGAGGCGATGGATGTCTTTTATCTTATAAGAGATGAGAAATCGATCAAGAAAAAGCCCAGCACATCGGAACTTATAGACTGGGTCAATGCGCTGCAGCTTGGCGGGATCAGTGCCGATACGATACGTGCGAAGCTCCCGTTTATCGGAACAGTCGTAAAAAAGGATGAGGATCTTGAAGTGATCTCTCATATGAGTCTGCAATAGGATGTTTACCGGATTCTTTTATTTTCTAAGAGAAAAGGGAATGGATATCGGCCTGTCGGAATGGCTTAGTCTTGTCGAAGCCATGGACAGGGGATTGATACATGCCAGTTTTACTGAATTTTACGTTGTTTCGAAAATGATACTTGTCAAAAACGAATACGAGTTTGATAAGTATGACATGATCTTTGAAGAATACTTCAAAGGTATAAAACACGAATTTGACGATATTTCCGAACAGATGAGGAAATGGCTTGAAAAACCTGAATATCAGGCGTTTCAGGAGGACCTTGAAAAGAAAAAGGCGCTCATGGAGGAAGAAGGTATACCTATCGTGGATAACGAAGATGTACTTGAAAAGTTCAGAGAGCGTCAGAGAGAACAGGACAGCGAACATCAGGGCGGCAATCAATGGGTAGGAACGGCAGGAAACAGCAGTTACGGTAATCTGGGCGGACATCTCGGCGGCGTCCGGGTAGGCGGTACTACCGGGTACCAGTCAGCGTTCCAGGTCATCGGTGAACGAAAGTTCAGGGATTTCAGAAATGACAGGGTGCTTGATAACAGACAGTTCCAGATGGCACTCAGATCGCTGCGCCAGTTTTCCACGAGACTTGATATCGAAAAAAGCGAACTGGACATAGACGGTACGATTGACAGTACATGCAATAACGGCGGCCACTTACGCATTGAAATGCAGAAACCGCGTAAGAATACGGTTAAACTGCTGCTGTTGATGGATTCCGGAGGGACAATGATCCCTTATACGAATCTTTTGAATGAGCTGTTTCATTCAGTAAACCGTTCAAACCATTTTAAGGACATAAAGACCTATTTTTTCCATAACTGTATTTATTCTCACGTGTATAACACTCCTGAATGTGAATACGGTGACTGGATAGAGACCGAATGGATATTAAAAAACCTGAACAGTGAATATAAGGTCATAATCGTAGGTGATGCGGCAATGGCACCTGAGGAGCTGTATTCTGTTACAGGTAACTACAGAGGCCCGAATGACGGATATTCAGGAATGGAATGGCTTCTTCGCCTGAAGAACCATTTCAAGAGGATCATCTGGCTTAATCCCAAGATGGCTCCGGGATCTGCACCGTGGAGAGAAGCGGAGACGGCGGTCAAGAATACCTTTCAGATGTACAGACTCACTGTTGAGGGACTTAAGGAAGGTATGAAATATCTGATGAGGACCAAATAGGGATCGAACATGATGTGTTGTGAGGTATGGCATGCATAAAGTAATGATAGTAGATGACAATATGACAAATCTTATCATGGCCAAGAAGGCTTTGGAGGATCTGTATGAGATTATACCGGTGTCATCAGGAAAGATAGCTCTCGAGTTTCTGCAGGAAATGCCGGAGCCGCCCGATGTTGTTCTTCTTGATATCGATATGCCTGACATCAACGGCTTTTTTGTCATATCCCAGATGAAAAATGTTGAGAAACTTGCGAATATTCCCGTTGTTTTCCTGACGGCGCAGGAGGATGTCACAACCGAGATCGAGGGATATTCTCTTGGAGCGATCGACTATATAAGGAAACCTTTTACGGCAACACTTTTGAGAAAACGTGTTGATATTCATGTAAAACTGGTCCAGGCGCAGAAACATAACGAAAGAGTAAACGAACAGCTTCAGAAAGCCCTCAGCGAGAAGATTCACAACATAGTAGAACTGGAATACGCCATTGTTGAGATGTTTACATCACTTATGGCTAACAGATCATTTCTGGTTTCCGAGCATTGTACGAGAGTTGAGAGATATATGTCGGTGTTCCTTGACTCGCTGATACAGTCACGCCAGTTTTCGCTAGAGGAAACCGATGCGGAGATATTAAAATTTGCATCCAAAATGCATGATGTGGGAAAGATATGTCTTTCGGACAGATGTATTGCAGACCTTGGTGATCTGAGCATTCAGGAGAGAGAATTTGCACATACGCATACCGTACTCGGTGCGGAAGCCATCAAAAAGGTCATGAATGTTATTTCCGACAACCGTTTTCTTAACTATGCATACAATATGTGCAGATACCATCATGAGAGATGGGACGGAAAGGGATTTCCCGATAAACTGATGACAACGAACATACCGATAGAGGCAAGGATACTTGCCATAGTCAACAGTTACGATATATTCAGAACAACAAATGAGGGCGCGGAATCCCTTACACACAATGAAGCTATAAACAGAATACGGTTCTGGAGCGGAACACATTTCGATCCCGAACTGGTTGATGCCTTTGTTAATATTGAGAGACAGATCGCTGAAGTACGTTTTTGATTACAGAACATGATTGAGTATTTGAGATCACTATATAAAAAGGATCAGAACGAGGAAATGTATGTGTTCAATGTGACACATACTATTTGTGTTATCGGAATGATACTGATCACTTTTATAGTGAGCATATATTTTCCCCAGCCCAAGGCGGTATATCTGTCGTTTGGCATATGTGTCCTTTTCCTGTTCACGATGGCGGAAGTCAACAGGACGGGTAAGATAAAGAGCAGGATAATAATAATGTCCCTGATCTTTAATTTTATATATATGCCGTTTATGTTTGCGCTTTTTAACAGAAATATATGCGTTATTCCCGTCTATTTCCTGTTCGGGCTGATGTATTCGGTGATCATGCTCGATCCCAAAACAGCAGTTATTATAGGTGTACTGGAAACTCTTTGCTACAGCGTTATCCTGTACATGGCTGAAGGCAATATGGCAACGGGACTGGAAGACAAGGATCCCGGCGAAGTTATTTTGTGTTTTTCCGCCGCAATGATCGCCGTCGTGATCGTGGGTCTGTGTGCGGGTGCTACTGTCAGATTCCGGTTTATGTTTTACCAGAACGCAAAGGAAGAGGCCGAACGAATAAAAGCCGAGGCGATGGATGCTTATGTCGCCAAGGATATGTTTCTTATCAATATGTCGCATGAGATACGTACACCGATGAATGCGATAGTCGGTACGGTCGATCTGCTCCTTGACAGGGATGTGGACGAACATGTTTCCGACAGTATTTATAATATACTCAATTCCTGCAATGCGCTTCTTTCTATCACTGACGAACTGATGGATCTTTCCAGGTCGGAAAACGGAGAGATAAAACTGTTTGTATCCACATATGATCTGTCTGATGTTCTGATGGAAGTCATTAATATGATGACGGTAAGACTTACAGAGAGTAATCTGTCATTCTTTGTGGAGATAAACAACAAAATCCCGAGATTCCTTTATGGTGATGCATCAAAGCTCAGACAGCTTTTCGTCAATCTTCTTAATAACGCCATAAAGTTCACAAAGGCCGGAAAGATAGTACTTCGCGTGGATTATCGCCTTATGAACTCCGATTCCATCGAGCTTATCGTGGATGTTGAGGATACCGGAATAGGAATAAGAAAAGAGGACATGAGTAATCTTTTCGTGCGTAACAGCGATAAATCCACGTCTGATGAAAGCCTGAACATAGATGGTACGGGTATGGGTCTTGCAATATGCAAAGAGATAATCGATGAGATGAACGGCATGATCACGGTCAGAAGTGAGTATCAGACCGGTTCCGTATTTACGTTCAGGATACCACAGAGATTTACATCGATGGATACCGTGGCGTATGTTTCCGACAGTTCCGATCAGAAGATCCTTATATTCGAAAAAGACATGGAATATTCAATGCATGTCAAGGGGATACTTGACGGACTTGGCATTTCTTCCGATATCGCCAGGAACGGGCACGACATGGAACGTCTCATGAACATCAACAGATACAGCAGGATATTCATTGCGAACGAGAGGTTTGAGGATTGCGAAGCTTTCCTTAACAAACGTTTGGTTGAGGATAATATCGTTGACTTTATAAACATAGACGATAATGTCAGGATCGAAAAAGCAACAACAGTCTTAACAAGACCTATCCATGCTCTTAACATAGCATCGCTTCTCAGGAATGAAACAAACACATATGTAAGGGAAATAACAAGAAAGGGCGGATTTGAATGTCCGAATGCGACAATAATGGTCGTAGATGACAATTATACAAATCTGAATGTCGCAAGTGCGATCATTTCCAAATATAAAGCCAACGTAATAACAGCTCTTTCGGGAAAAGACTGCTTAAGGCTTCTTAAGGAAAATGAAGTTGACATGATCTTTCTTGACTATATGATGCCTGAGATGAACGGTATAGATACGCTGGAAAATATACGAAAGATACCCGGTTCGAAATATGTGGCATTACCGGTTATCGCACTGACGGCAAATGTTGTCAGCGGTGCGCGTGAGATGTTTCTTGAGGCCGGATTTGACGATTTTGTCGCCAAACCGATCTCAATAGACAAGATGGAAAAAATAATTCGAAAGTATCTGCGTAAGGAACTTATAGTTCCCAAAAATCATGTCGGGAACCGGACAAAATGAAAAAAGGACTGTATTTTGTTAAGAATTTAATATCGTTCTTCAAAAATGATGAAGTCTCTATTGATGCGAAGAGTCTGTATCTTGTTGTTATGTACAGTATCATCATAAACATAGGGTATTTCATATCATTTCTCGTTAATCCCGTATCTCCGGCATGCCTTCTTGTAAGCGTGGCAATAATCATATATTTATCGATGCTTGCATATCTGCTCGGAAGATTTGATGAGATCGGATTGTTTAAGTACATAATTGTGATCAGTCTGAATTTCTTTATTTTTCCCATATTGTTTTATATGACAGGCAACCTTGTAAACGGAGCCCTCCTGTTTTTCCCGCTCGGAATCGTGTTCACGTTTTTCCTTATAAAAGAGAAATGGGTATATCTTATTTTTGCCGGTGAGCTTGCCTGGTACGTCATAATGCTTACGATCCCCGTTTTTGATTATGAAAGGTACCGTATATACTCCGAGGATCCGAGAAGCGTCAATATCATGATGAGCTTTGTCGCTGCTGCATTTGCACCTATCTTTATAGTTTTATATCAGACTGTCAATTACATGCGTACCAAGCAGCAGCTTGACGAGAGCCGCCATATAATAGAATCGGCCAGATACAATAAGAGCAGATTTCTGGCTAACGTGACACATGAGATCAGAACTCCGATGAATGCGATCATCGGAATGAATGAACTTATACTTCGGGAAGATCTGGATCCCGAATCCAGAGAACTTGCCGAGAACATAAAGGTATCGTCCAACCAGCTGCTTAAGATCATCAACAATATTCTTGAATTCTCAAAGCTTGATTCGAACAGGATGGAATTGTATCCGACAAAATACGATTTCAAGACGCTGATGACAGAAATAATAAATGCGGTTTCCAATGAGTATGCCAATGAGAATATTGAGTTTATCGCCAGAATATCGCCCGATATACCTTCAACGCTTTTCGGGGACAGTATCAGGATCAAGCAGGTTTTCATGTACCTTTTATTCTCTACCGTACATAAGCTTCCGCACAGCCGTCTGTCAATGGAAGTATCCGGCGAGGTTGATATCAATACAAATACGGTGATGCTTTCGGGAACTATAGCAGAGTCGGGATTCGGTCTGTCGGAAGTTGAGATAGAAGCCATGCTGTCGGCATATACAAAATACGACAGCAGACAGAAGAGCGATTTTAAAGGTATGGGGCTCGAACTGTCGATCTGTAAAGAGATACTTGAACTCATGGGCGGAACTCTTTCGATAAAGAGCGTTCCGGGCGTGGGTATGAGTGTATATTTCGAATTCATTAACTATATCATTGAAGATAATCCCATAGTCCGCATCAGCCAGATGTGTGATTACAGTATCCTCATATATACGAAAAACCAGGAAGATCAGGATATCTGGATCGATATACTCGGTCATTTTCAATTGTATCCGAATTTTGTTTCCGGTCCCAATGCGTTCAGACAGGCCATTGAAAACAGGAGATATACCCATATCTTTATAGATGATGTGTTTTATCCGATGCTCAGGGATACGATAAAAACTGCCCAGATCAGTGACGAGATTTATGTGCTTACCGAGGCAGGAAGCATTTACAGTGATTTTGATGATTGCAAGATACTGCGCAGACCCGTAACATCCATAGTTGTCGGTGATGCACTCAATAATCTGTGGGATGAGTCGGTATATAAGCTTGCGCAGAAAAAAGAGGCGGTCACTTATCCGGAAGGAAAGGTGATTATAGTCGATGATTCCATAGTCAATCTGAAAGTACTTGAGGGCATGCTCCAGACATTCTCAATCAATATAGCAAAATGTAAGAGCGGTGCTGAAGCGCTTGATATACTTGCAAAAGAAGAATTTGATCTTATAATCCTCGATCAGAGAATGCCTGAGATGGACGGTATCGAACTGCTTCATCTTATCCGCAAACTGGATAATGCAAATGCAATGGTGCCTATATTGTGCGCAACCGCTGATTTTGGCCCCGAAGTATCCAGGATGCTGCTTAGCGAAGGATTCCAGGATTATCTTGCAAAGCCTGTCAGAAGATTTTATCTGGAAAGAATGCTGAGAAAGTATATGCCCACTGAACTTGCCGTTAATATTTTGGTAGATGATGAATCCGTAAAACCCAAAATCGAAAAAGAAAAAAAGGTTATCCCGGAAAATGCTTCCGAATCCGATCCCAGGGACATACATTTCGACAAGGGGCTTACAAATGTAGGCGGTATGACTGAAGCATTTGCTTCGGTGGTAAATGCTTATTACAAAGAAGGCATACAAAAAACCGAAACGGTACCGGTGCTTTTATCCTCCGGAGATATAGCCAATTATGTCGTAGAAGTACATGCTTTAAAGTCTTCAAGTGCAGCGATAGGCGCAGATGCCATGTCGGTTCTGTTCAGAGAACTTGAGTTTGCAGGAAAGGCCGGAAACATCGAATTTATAGAAGGACATTCCGCAAATGTATTTAAGATCTTCGGTGAGGTTCTTGAGGTTGTAAAGGATTATCTTGAAAAGAATGCGATATTTGAAAGTGACGAACCTCAAAATGTTCCGGCAGGTGATGAGACCGAATTTGATAACGCCATACTGGATGAGATCATAGATAATCTTTCGCAGTTTAATATAAAAGCTACCGAAAGCAGAGTTGAGGAGATAACTTCGGTTAATTACGGTGATGAGGTGAACAGGACATTCTTCGAGATCAAAAAATGTCTTGAAGTGTTTGATTACCATAAAGCAAAGGAACTGGCAACAGATCTGAAAAGGAGGAGAAATGAATCCGGTATATGAAAAACTGAACAATTGTTATGAAAGTGTTAGAAAAAAGATCTCGTTTGAGCCTAAGATCGCACTGGTTCTCGGCTCGGGACTCGGAAAGTTCGCGGAGGAGATAGATGTCGTAGATTCGATATCATACAGTGATATCGAGGGATTCCCGACATCAACCGTTCCCGGACATGCAGGCAGATTCGTTTTCGGCTATGTAAATGATGTTCCTGTTGTATGCATGCAGGGAAGAGTTCATTATTACGAAGGTTATCCCATTACGGATGTTGTGCTTCCTGTCAGACTGATGGGGCTTCTTGGTGCAAAATATCTTTTCCTGACAAATGCATCCGGCGGTATCAACCGTGATTTTAAAGCGGGAGATTTTATGATGCTGACCGATCATGTCTCGCTTTTTGCGCCCAATCCGCTTATTGGCGCCAATATAGATCAGATCGGAACAAGATTTCCCGATATGTCATCGGTATATGATCCCATTCTTCAGGATATAATACTGCAGGTTGCCGAAGATTATGACATTACTATTCAAAAGGGTGTATATGCACAGCTTACCGGTCCTTCGTTTGAGAGTCCTGCCGAGATCAAAATGCTGGGGAAACTGGGAGTTGATGCAGTGGGAATGAGTACCGTGGTTGAGGCTATAGCCGCAAATCATATGGGTATGAAGATATGCGCCATTTCATGCGTATGTAATCTCGCTGCGGGAATATCCGAAACACCGCTTACACATGATGAGGTACAGGAGGCTGCAGCAAAGGCCGCCCCGCTTTTTAAACAGATAGTACGTGAGTCTATAATCAGGATCGGAGCTTTATGAGTTTTCAGGATCGGTTACAACAGTTAAAAAAACCAATAACGATTGCACTTGCGGTTGTTATGACAGCATCCGTCCTTTCGGGATGTCAAAAAGACGCAAAGAGCGATGACAAACAGGCGGATATCATACTTATAACCGACTATGGAACAGTTGATGACAACTCGTTTAACCAGGCCGCATGGGAAGGTATAAAGATGTATGCGGAGGAGACCGGTATATCTTATGATTATTATAAGCCGGAAGACACTGATATCGAAAGTATAATGAAACAGTTCAAGCGAGGTGCTTCAAATGGAGCAAAACTGTTCGTCTGTCCCGGCAGCATGCTTGAAGTTCCTGTTTTCATGGCCCAGAAAAAATATGATGATCAGAGTTATATTCTTATCGACGGCTCTCCGCATAACGAGGAGAACACAGAGACTTATATAGCTGAAAATGTTTCGGTTATCACTTTTGCCGAGGAAGAGGCCGGATTCCTTGCGGGTTATGCTGCGGTAAGGGACGGATACAAAGGGCTTGGATTTGTCGGGGGAATGCCGATAGATCCTGTTATACGGTACGGTTACGGATTCGTTCAGGGCGCGGATTATGCTGCGATAGAAATGGGTGTTAACGTCCATATACGTTACACATATTCAAATACTTTTTCGGACGATCCGGCTGTTGAAGACCTTGCCTCTGCCTGGTATGACGATGACACCGAAGTGATCTTTGCCTGCGGAGGTGCGATAAGTAAGTCCGTTATCAGAGCAGCCGAAGGCCATGCCGGTAAAGTCATAGGAGTTGACGTTGATGAATCGGGAGAGTCCGAAACAGTTATCACTTCAGCCATGAAAGATGTCAGGACGGCTGTCTATAACGATGTAAAATCGTATTTTGAGGGAACTTTTGCCGGCGGTACCCAGACAATGATGACTGCGAAAACCGACGGAGTATGCCTTCCGATGGATACGTCCAGATTTGAAAAGTTCGACAAAGACAGCTATGATTCCGTATTTTCTCATATTGTGGAAGGGTTGATCGTTCCATATAACAAAACCGATATAGCAACGTGTGATGAACTAACACTTATAAACACCGAGGTAACTTATATAGATTTTTAAGAGGTTTATTATGGATACACGAAAACTGATAAATGCTGCCATGACGGCAAGAGAAAACAGCTACGCGCCATATTCCGGATACCGGGTTGGTGCAGCGCTCCTTTGCGGCAACGATCAGATAGTATGCGGATGTAATATTGAAAACGCCTCATACGGTGCTACAGTATGTGCCGAGAGAGTAGCCGTCTTTTCGGCAGTCGCATCAGGAATAAAGGAATTCAAAGCCATTGCCATTGCCGGAGGTGCGGATGAGGAGAAAGATATCCTGTCGGATCATGCATATCCCTGCGGAATGTGCCGACAGGTTCTCAGGGAGTTTGCCGATCCCGAAACGTTTAAAGTGTATGTGGCAAGATCGCTTGATGATTACGAGGAATACACTTTAGAGGAATTGTTTCCGAAGAGTTTCGGACCGGACAATCTGAAATAAATGAAAAGGATCAGAAAGATCCTTCAAGTATACTCAAAAGGAGAGATATATGAATACAAGACTTTATAATGCGCACATAATAACGATGCAGCAGCCGGTTGAAACCATAAAAGGTGAGATCTGGATCGAAGATGACAGGATCTCATATGTAGGCGAAGCGAAAAGCGATGAACAGATCGCAGCTTCGGGAATTAAATTTGACTGTGAAAAAGATTGCAACGGTAATGTACTGATGCCTTCATTTAAAGATGCTCATACCCATTCCGCCATGACGGGTATGCGCTCATATGCTGATGATATGCCGCTGTGGGACTGGCTGAGCACAAAGATCTTTCCGCTGGAGGCAAAACTTGGTGCCGAAGATATGTATGAGTTTGCACGTCTTGCCGTTTTGGAATACCTTGCAACCGGAGTGACCGCAGTATTTGATATGTATATGAATCCGGCCGAGACCGCAAGGGCATGTAACGAGATGGGTATTCGTTATGTGGGATGCTGCGATATAAATAAATTCGGTCCGGAGCTGTCAGAGGTTGAAAGAAGATTTGAGACGCTTAACAGAAATGACGGATTTTGCAGCTATATGATAGGATTTCATGCCGAATATACATGTACTAAGGAGCTGCTTGCATCTATAAGCGATATAGCGGCAAAGTATTCATCTCCGGTATTTACGCACAATTCCGAAACAAGAAAGGAAGTTGATGAATGTATCGAAAGGCACGGCTGTACCCCGACACAGTTGTTTGAAAGCCTTGATATGTTCAGAAACGGCGGGGGTGGATATCACTGTGTATATCTTTCGGATGAGGATATCGAGATATTCAAAAAGCATGATCTGTTTGTAGTTACCAATCCCGGATCGAACACAAAGCTTGCAAGCGGAATAGCTCCTTTATCCAGATATCTCAAGGAAGGGATCAGAGTTGCGATAGGTACGGATGGACCGTCATCCAATAACAGCCTGGATATGTTCAGGGAGATGTTTCTGACGACAGGACTTGCAAAACTGCATGATATGGATGCAGCAGCCGTTGTTCCGGCAGAAGTGCTTAAAATGGCAACGGTGAACGGAAGTTTATGTATGAATCTGAATGACTGCGATGTTCTCGCATCAGGCAAAAAGGCAGATATCATCATGATAGACATGCATCAGCCTAACATGCAGCCTGTAAATAATATTCCTGTCAATATTGTTTACTCCGGAAGCAGGGCAAATGTAAAAATGACGATGTGTAACGGAAAGATACTTTACGAAGACGGAGAGTATAAGTGCGGTGTCGATCCTGAACGTATATATGAAAACGCAAATACTCTGATGGCAAAATACAGGGACTGATATATGGCTTCTATCATATTTTGGATACTGTTCTGGCTGCTGATCGCTGTGCTGATCATATCTTCTTTCCTTCGGGAAAAGGAGAAAGATAACAGGCGGAAAGAGAAGATAAGATCCTTTTTCGGAAAGCGGGATACAATACCGGAAGATTGTTCTTTTTTACTAAATCAGTCTGAATTCATGGCATATTACGGTAAATGCCATCCGGCGGATCAGTATATTGATGATATCACCACCAGGGATCTGCAGCTTCATGATATATATTCGAGGCTGGACAGATGCATGAGCCCGGCAGGACGGGACTGTCTGTATGCTCTTCTTCGTTTTATACCGCATGAAGAGAGTGTTTCTGCGATCAGATATGAAAAGATCCATCAATATATAAACAATAAGGATAAAGCTGTCGATCATGCTTATATTCTCAGCCGCCTCGGGCACAGAAACAATACGGATGTATTTGTGCTCATATCCGGTCTTGAACATGCGAAGCAAAGAAATATCATGATCGATATCTCAATGATGGTTCTTATTATTGCGGGAATAATATTATCTCTTTTCATTCCGGCTGCGGGTATCGCTTTGACCGTGATCATGTTGGTGATATCCGTTATAACTTATTTTTCGGGGAAAAGGGTGATGGATGAAAATCTAAAGGGTCTGGCGATGTGCCTGCAGCTTATCGCATGTGCCGAAAAGCTTAATGCGGCCGGATGTGAGGATTTTGACCAATATCGGGAGCTTTTTTCGCTATTAAGTGCAAAATGTCTGATACCTTACAGGGAGAGCACCACATCATCACCGTTTGCCATATTGTATGATTACATAAGGATAATCACACATATTGATCTGATCGTATACAGTATAAAGATAAAAAAGATCATTTCCGCAATCGAAACCATCCGACGGATGTATGTTGATATCGGAATGGTTGACAGCCATATAAGTCTGGCGTCTTATATTTATGAACGCGATCATTGCCTGGCGGTATTTACACAAGAATCAATACTGTCTGCAAAGGGGATGTATCATCCGCTCGTTGAGGATCCGGTATGTAATGATATAAATGCGAACAGGGGAGTGATGATAACCGGATCGAATGCTTCGGGAAAATCCACTTTTTTGAAAGCTGTCGGAGTTAACGAAATATTTGCGGCCTGTCTTGGATTTGCGTTTGCAAGTGAATTTGTATCCGGAAGATTTTCGATCTATACTTCAATGGCTCTTACGGATGATCTGTTGGCAAAAGAGAGCTATTATGTTGCTGAGGCCAGATCGATCAAGCGCATTTGTGATGCGGCACGTGAAGGAAAGTGTCTTTGTATCATAGACGAGATATTAAAAGGTACAAATACCACAGAGAGGATCGCAGCAAGTACTCAGGTCCTCAGATATCTTTGCAAAAAGGATATATTGTGCTTCGCGGCGACTCATGACAGGGAATTGACGGTTCTGCTTAATGATGAAATGGATCAGTATCATTTCAGTGAGGAAATAGAGAACGATACAGTCAGGTTTCCTTTTCTCATAAAAAAGGGAGTTGCAGATAAAACCAATGCGATCACCATATTGTCGATGCTCGGCTTTGATGAGAGTATAGTTTCATCTGCCGATGATCTTGCAGATAGATACAGGAGAACCGGTAAATGGGAGATCAAAGAATGAAAGTAACCGTTTATACGGACGGAAGTGCACGCGGAAATCCTGACGGTCCGGGAGGTTACGGCGTTATACTTCAATATATAGATCCGAAAGGAGTCCTGCATGAGAGTGTAAGAAGTGCAGGTTACAAAAAGACAACAAATAACCGCATGGAACTGATGGGAGTTATAGCCGGTCTTGAGAGTCTTAACAGACCATGTGATGTCGAGATAGTATCCGACAGCAAGTATGTTACGGATGCATTTAACCAGAACTGGATCGATAACTGGATAAAAAACGGATGGAGAAAAGCCGATAAAAAGCCTGTTTTAAACGTTGATCTGTGGAAGCGGCTCCTTGAAGCAAAGAAGATACATAATGTAAAGTTTACGTGGGTTAAAGGGCACGCAGACCATCCCGAGAATGAAAGATGTGATAAAATGGCCGTAGAAGCAGCACTTTCCGATGAACTGCTGGACGATACGCCGATGCAGTGATATATTAGATTTCAGTCAAACCGTAAACGGAGGTAAACCAAATGATCGCATTCATAAATACGTTCCTGTCATATCTTATTCTTGTAATCATCAGTATGGCAGTTATTGTAGCCGGGGTTTTATGCGGGAAAAAGCTCAGGGAGATCAAAGATTCAAAAAATACCGAAGGTTCGCAAGAGGCGGCAGGTGATAAATAATGGATATCATGTATAAAAGTACCCGTGGTGATGCCGGACTTTACACATCATCAGCTGCCATAATACAGGGACTGGCAAAGGACGGCGGACTGTTTGTGCCGCAAAAGTTTCCTGTTGCCGATTTTAAGATCGAAGACCTTTGCGGGATGGATTATAAGGAAACAGCTTATACGATCATGAAACTGTTTCTGACTGATTTTACCGAGGAAGAACTTCGCACGTGCATAGACAGGGCATATGACGATAAATTTGATACAAAGGTAATAGCTCCGATAAATGAAGCGGACGGGGCATATTTTCTTGAACTGTATCATGGTGCGACGATAGCTTTTAAGGATATGGCGCTTTCGATATTGCCGCATCTTATGAGCACGGCAGCCAAAAAGAATAACCTGACCAAAGATATCGTTATCCTTACTGCGACGAGCGGAGATACGGGTAAGGCTGCGCTTGCCGGATTTGCCGATGTTAAGGGTACAAAGATAATCGTTTTCTACCCCAAGGACGGTGTCAGCCCGATACAGAAGAAGCAAATGATCACCCAGAAGGGCAGCAATACATATGTTATCGGCGTTAACGGAAACTTTGATGATTGTCAAAGCGGTGTTAAGAGTATTTTCTCCGACAATGATCTTGCATCCCGGATGAGTTCCAAAGGGATAATGTTTTCTTCGGCCAATTCAATTAATATCGGACGTCTCGTGCCGCAGATAGTTTATTATTTCTATGCATATACGCAGCTTGTAAAACGTGATGCCATAAAAGTCGGGCAGAAGGTTAATTTTACCGTTCCGACCGGGAACTTCGGCAACATACTTGCCGCTTTTTATGCATCCCGTCTCGGACTGCCGGTCAACAAACTGATATGTGCTTCGAATGAGAACAGGGTTTTGTTTGATTTCTTTGATACTGGTATTTATGACAGAAAAAGGAAATTTGTCCTTACATCGTCTCCGTCGATGGATATATTGATATCAAGCAATCTTGAAAGACTCATATATCATATATGCGGCAATGACAGTGCAAAATGCGCCTCGCTGATGAACATGCTTTCCTCGGATGGAGAATATAAGATCGATGAACAGATGAGAGAGGCTGTTGGGATGTTTTGGGCCGGATATTCTGACGAAGATAAGACAATGCAGACGATAAAGCGTGTCTTTGATTCGTCCGGATATCTTATAGATCCGCATACGGCAGTGGCTGCGGGAGTTTATTTTGATTACAGAAACAGAGAAGCCGACACGACCCCTACGGTTATAGTCTCGACGGCAAGCCCTTATAAATTTGCAGGAACGGTAACAAGAGCCATAGATCCTTCGCTTGTATCGGATGACGATCTTGAAACTGCTGACAGACTCAGCAAATTATCAAAAGTTCCTGTACCTTTTGCGGTAACATCTCTGAAGAATGCAAAAATCCTTCACACCACTACATGTGAAGTGAAGGATATGAAAGATACCGTAAAGTCTGTGCTTGCCTGATCACATTTCACACAGGAAAAACTTAACGGTTCCATATGAGAACATAACGGGTATTACTGTTATCGTCTTGTATTGCGCAAGATCGATGGAGAAATGCCCGTTTTGTTTTGGAGCATCAAGAGAGAGCTCACATATGTTGTTCTTGGAAAGCATGACAACAAACAGACCGTTGTGAAGATTCAGGAAGTCCAGTATGGCTTCACGTGCAAGCACATCAAAAGTCTTTATGCCAAGATGTGAATAGTTCTCGGCAAACGAAATAAGCGCATCTTCCCGGCCTTCCACACATGAATACGCACTTGGTACACCCGTGATCGCCTGGGAAAGCTCACATTTGCCGGAAAATCCGTTTACTATCTCGATACTTCCCAGAGAGAAGTCCGAATCAACATACATGCTGATGTTATATACAAGCTTTTCGATATATGTTCTGACAAAATCGGACATATTGGGAAGCGAAAGGTAATTAGATGCTTCCAGTATTCTGGAATATGCTCTTTTATTATCCATCAATATTCTCCAATACCTGCTTTAACAGTTCTTCATCAATGGGCTTTTGGATAAAATCTTTTGCTCCCGCTTTGATAGCTTCCTTGATATGAGTCTGCGTCCCTACTGAGGAGACGATGATGATCTTTGAGTCGGGATTGAACTCCATGATCTCAGCGGTAGCTGTCACACCGTCCTTTACAGGCATGACAATATCTAAAAAAATGATATCGGGTCTGTTATCACGGCAGAAATTTACGGCATCTTCTCCGTTGTTGACTTCAGAAATATCCGTATAACCGAATCCGCCAAGTATCGCGCCAAGACTTTTTCTGGCCAGGATCGAATCATCACATACAAGAATCTTTGCATTCCCGTTCATAAATATAACCTCCGTTTCATCAGCTCCGGATAACCTTCCCGAATCCGTAGCATATACAGATTTTACCATAAAAACACTGTACTTCAAAGATGTTTATGTTTAAAATGGTTATGAAAAAAAACCCGGAAGGAGAGCGATTATGGATAAACGTACGATTCTTTCTTATATCGATCATACACTGCTTAAGCCCTTTGCCACATGGGAGATGATCGATGAGCTTTGCAGCGAAGCCGTGTTAAACAATACTGCCTCGGTTTGCGTTCCCCCGTGTTATGTCGGGCGGATACATGAAAAGTATCCCGAGCTGAATATATGTACGGTTATAGGATTCCCGCTCGGATATGAGACATGTGCGGGAAAAGTCGCCGATACGCTTGAGTGCCTGCGGCTCGGGGCAAACGAGATCGATATGGTGATAAATATATGTGAAGTCAAGAACGGTAATTATGATCTTGTCAAAGATGAGATAGAAAAGATAAGGGAAGTCACAAAAGGTCATATACTTAAAGTGATAATAGAAACATGCTACCTGACCGATGAGGAAAAGAGAAAAATGTGCCGTATCATAACAGATACCGGCGCTGATTATATCAAGACATCTACCGGGTTCGGTGATGCAGGAGCAACAAAGGAGGATATCGAACTCTTCAGGGAGGAGATAAGCGGTAACGTTAAGATCAAGGCCGCGGGCGGTATCAGGACTGCCGAACAGGCTGAGGCATTTATAGAAATGGGATGTTCACGGATAGGTGCGAGTTCCGTGGTGGGAGATATTAATGCTTGATACTTTAAGAGCTCAAATGAGCGCAAACGGTATTGACTGGTTCATTGTATTTTCGTCTGATGAGCATCTGTCGGAGTATACCGCGGAAAGTGACAGATATATAAAAAATCTTTCGGGTTTTACGGGATCGGCAGGAACTCTTGTTGTATGTGCGGATAATGCGTGGCTGTGGACTGACAGCAGATATCATATTCAGGCTAAGGAAGAACTTGAGGGTACCGGGACAGAGTTGATGGCATCCGGAAATACAGGGGTTCCTTCTCTTGAGCGTTTTCTTTCCGATCATGTCTGGAACGGGATGACCATCGCATTTGACCAAAAAACGATATCGTTCGATCATTACAATGAGATCGTAAGAATGCTTCCGGCTGACGTATGCATCATTGACGGCCATGACATATTAAAAAACTCTGCTGAAAACATGCCTCAAAGATCATTTGCACCGATCGTCTCTATAGAAGATAAAGCAGGCCAAAGTACGATCAGCAAGCTGAAGACGGCAAGGACAAACATTTCAAGACTCTTTCCACAGACGCAGAGCTATACATATATATTATCGGATCTTACGGCAATAATGTGGCTGTTTAATCTCAGAGGGTCGGATATAGATCATGTTCCGGTCGCGGTATCATATGCGATGATAACATCCTATTCGGCAACTGTTTATCTTAACAGGAAAAATCTGGATGAAGGTGCCCGACAGAGGCTGGAAGATGACAGCATTTTGATCAAAGAGTACTCGCGGTTTTACAGGGAACTGGATGATATCGCAACTGATGTAGTGATATCGGATGAATGCAGCAACAACACCGGGATCATACGGCCCTTTGATGAATCCGGTATACATCTTGGCTGCCGTGATTGCGATATCATCACAAAAGCGATCAAGAATGATTCCGAGATAAGAGGCATGAAAAATGCCCATTTAAAGGACGCCGTGACACTTACGCGGTTTATAATGTATCTGAAAAAAGCCGCATTGACAAACAGTCTTTCCGATGAATATGAAATTGGTAAGATGCTTGATAAAAAAAGGCTCGAAAACGGATGCTCGGATACATCTTTTGCAACAATATGTGCGTACGGGAAAAACAGTGCCATCGTGCATTACGTGGCTCAAAAAGGCAAATGTGCAGATGTGGATGATCATGGTTTTTTTCTGATAGATTCCGGCGGACATTATCCATATGACGGAACGACAGATGTTACAAGAACCATATCTCTCGGAAAGGTCACCCAAGAAGAAAAAAAGGTATATACAACAGTTCTTAAGGGAAATCTGAGACTTATGGATGCCGTGTTTCCGGAAGGATGTGAAGGAACACTGCTTGATGCACTTGCTGAACTGCCGTTATGGGAAAACGGATACTATTGCGGTCACGGGATCGGGCACGGGGTAGGCTGTTACCTGTCTGTTCATGAGTCGGAAGCGAGAATAGCCCGAAGAAGCGGCAAGCGGGAGATACCGCTTCGATGCGGCGTGATAGTCAGCGATGAACCGGGAATATATCTTGAAGGAAAGTTCGGAGTCAGAATTGAGAACCTTCTGCTTGTCGTAAAAGCCGATCCGATAGATTCTCATCCCATGTGCGGATTTGAACCGCTGACACTTGTACCGTTTGACAGAGAATCGATCGATCTGTCGCTCCTTGATGATCATGAGAGAAAGGTACTTTACGAATATAATCTTCTTGTATATGAGACGATCGGTCCGCTTCTTGAGGAAGATGAAAGACAATGGCTGAAGGAGGCAACAATAGGATAACTTCAGTGTTTACGGCAGGAAAACATTGACATTATCGGGTACTTTTGCGATAATTTGCTTTGGATTTTAAAAGCAGTTGTATATATAAAGGAGGATACTGTATGTCAACAAAAGCGTATTATCCGATCAGTGAGATCGGAAAAGACAAGGTTGGTTTTTCCAGAACGCGTTCTATCATAGAAGGAGCTTTCTATCAGAACAACGTTATCAAGATCAACACATTGAAGGAAGCGTATGAGCTCGCAAAGAACTCACCCGGTACTATCGTTACTGATATGCCCGTTAAGAACGGTGAGCTTTTCGGGCTTGAAAAGGATGCAAAAGTCCTTCTGTTCAATGACGGTGCCGTAACGGGACGTTATGCGCAGGCCAGACGTATCAAAGGCGAGCCCGGCGTTGATGAGGTTAAGCTTGATAAGGTTGTAATGGATGCCGTCTACAAAACACGTTGGAAAACAATGTACCATGCAGAGTGCTATGTAGGACTTGATCCCGAATTCATGGCAAAAGCACATCTGCTCATTCCCGAAGGAGAAGAGAACCTTCTTTACAACTGGATGCTCAACTTCCAGTATATGAGTGACGCATACAACAAGATGTATGCGGAGTCCAAGCCCATAGCTGACGGCAAGGAGCCTGACATTTACATTTTCTCGGATCCCCAGTGGACACCCGAACCCGCTCCCGATGTTGATTACAGTTGTCTTTCCGATGATCTTACACTTTGCTATTTTGATACAAACCAGAACTGTGCTGCCATTCTCGGCATGAAGTATTTCGGTGAGCACAAGAAGGGTACGCTTACAATGGCATGGGCACTTGCAAACAGAAACGGTTATGCATCATGTCACGGCGGACAGAAAGAGTATTCACTTGAAGGCGGCAAGAAGTTCGTTGCAAGTGTTTACGGTCTGTCAGGATCGGGTAAGTCAACTCTTACACATGCTAAGCATGGCGGAAAGTATGATAAGTTCGGCGGTATCAAGGTTCTTCATGATGATGCCTTCATCATCAACTCCGATACATGTGCATCCATAGCGCTTGAGCCTACATACTTCGACAAGACAAACGATTATCCTACGGGATGTCCCGATAACGATTATCTTCTTACTGTTCAGAACTGTTCCGCAACAATGGATGAGAACGGAAAGATCCAGATCGTAACGGAAGATATCAGAAACGGTAACGGACGTGCGATCAAGAGCAAACTTTGGAGCCCGAACAGGGTTGACAAGATCGACAGCCCGGTTAACGCGATCTTCTGGATCATGAAGGATCCTGCGATCCCGCCTGTTGTTAAGCTTAAGGGAGCAGCTCTTGCATCTGTTATGGGTGCAACACTTGCAACAAAGACATCCACAGCAGAACGTGTTAAGGCCGGAACTGACATGAACGCCCTTCGTATCGTTCCTTATGCAAATCCGTTCAGAACATATCCTCTCGTAAACGACTATGATAAGTTCAAAAAGCTCGTTGAAGAGAAGAATGTTGACTGCTACATCGTCAATACAGGTGATTTCATGGGCCATAAGTGTCAGAAGGAAGACACACTCGGAATACTTGAGACCATCGTTGAAGGAAAGGCCAAGTTTGAACAGTGGGGACCTTTCGAAGATATTGAGATCATGAATGACTGGAACGGCAAGACAGGTGATTTCACGCCCGATCTTAATGATCCCGAATACAAGGCAGCGCTTAAGAGCGCAATGCAGAACCGTGTCGATGCCGTTAAGGGCTTTGCCGAGAAGAAGGAAGGATACGATAAACTTCCCGATGAGGCACTTGCAGCAGTACAGAAACTGGTTGATGCACTTTGATCATTATCTGTAGTGATTTTTATACGACCTCCGCAAATGCGCGGAGGTCGTTTTTCAGTTTGACTAAAATCCTGTTGATGCTATAATTTGGTAATGTATCAAAAAAGAGAATGATCGACAGATCGTTTCGCCGGAGGAATAATATGAAGATATACGAAGAACTTGTGGCAAGAGGGCTCATAGCCCAGGTCACCGATGAAGAGAGAGTAAAAGAGCTTGTCAACAACGGACAGGCCACTTTTTATATAGGATTCGATCCTACTGCCGACAGTCTCCATGTAGGACATTTCATGGCACTTTGTCTTATGAAAAGACTCCAGATGGCAGGAAACAAACCTATCGCACTTCTCGGCGGAGGTACCGGAATGATCGGTGATCCTTCCGGAAAGACCGAGATGAGAAAGATGCTAACGAAAGAGGATATCGATCATAATATTGAATGTTTCAAAAAACAGATGAGCCGTTTTATCGATTTTTCCGAAGGAAAAGCGATCATGGTCAATAATGCGGATTGGCTGCTTAGTCTTAACTACGTGGACCTTCTTCGTGAAGTGGGAGCATATTTTCATGTAAACAATATGCTTCGTGCCGAATGCTACAAGCAGAGGCTTGAGCGTGACGGCGGACTGAGCTTTCTTGAATTTAACTATATGATCATGCAGAGTTACGATTTCCTTGAATTGTACAGAAGGTACGGCTGCAATCTTCAGTTCGGCGGGGATGACCAATGGAGCAATATGCTTGGAGGAAGAGAACTCATAAGAAAGAAATTCGGAGAGAAGAAGGCCGATGCCATGACGATAACGCTTCTTCTAAATTCCGAAGGCCAGAAGATGGGAAAGACTGTCGGCGGTGCCGTATGGCTCGATCCGGCCAAGACAAGCCCTTACGAATTCTATCAGTACTGGAGAAATGTTGATGATGCCGATGTATTAAAATGCATTAGGATGCTGACTTTCCTTCCTCTTGAAGAGATAGACAAAATGGATTCGTGGGAGGGTGCAAAACTTAACGAAGCAAAAGAGATCCTTGCGTATGAACTTACCAAACTCGTTCACGGGCAGGAAGAGGCTGACAAAGCACAGTCATCGGCCAAGGCAATTTTCGGATCCGGAGATTTTTCCGACATGCCAACCGTAACGATCGGCGAAGAGGACATGAAGGACGGTGCCGTTGACATACAGGCTCTCCTTGTAAAGTGCGGCTTTGCAACATCAAGATCTGATGCGCGCAGATGCGTGGACGGTGGCGGAGTGTCGGTTGACGGTGATAAGATCACCGATGCATTTGCCTCTTATACAAAAGATGATCTTGCAGATGGACTTGTTATCAGAAAAGGTAAGAAGAATTATAAAAAAGTGATCTTCGGGTGAGAGATGATGAAGACAAATATTCTTGAATATCTGATCGATGCGGCAGCGGTTTCGCCCGACAAATGTGCATATTTTGACGAACAGATAAGTTACACATATAAACAGATGCTCGACGGAGCCAAAGCGATCGGAACAAAACTGATAAACCGTCTTAATGTAAAGTGCCGTCCGATCCTGATATATATGGACAAATCACCTTCCGTGATAACCGCTTTCTGGGGATGTGTTTTTTCAAGAAACTTTTATGTTCCGCTGGATACGGATATGCCTGATGTGAGGATAAGACTCATTGTCGAAAATCTCAAACCGGCAGCCGTTATCACAAATATGGCATATTATGACAGGGTAAGACAGTTTTCAAACAATGTTTTCGTGTTCGAGGAAATGATAGAGACAACTGTCGATGAACAGCTGCTTGCAGGCCGCATGACATCATCAATTGATACGGACCCGGTCTATGTTCTTTATACATCCGGCTCAACCGGAGTACCAAAGGGAGTTGTTGTAAGCCATCGGTCACTTATAGATTATGTTGAGCAGTTCTGTAACGAAGTCGGTATAACGGAAGATGATGTGATCGCAAATCAGGCGCCGTTCTATTTTGATGCATCTCTTATAGATATATACTGCACATTACGCGCACGCGGCAGTATGGGTATTGTCCCGCTCGAATACTTTTCGATACCGTTAAAGCTGCTTGAATTCCTGCAAAAGTACAATATCACGACCATAAGATGGGTACCGTCTGCAATGAAGATGGTATCGACCTTTAAGGGATTTAAGTCGATACGGCCGGATAAACTGGCAAAGATCATATTCGGCGCGGAGTCAATGCCTACAAAAGTATATAATTACTGGAAAGAAAACTATCCTGATGCCGTATTTGTACAGATATACGGACCGACAGAGATAACCGGTGTATGTACATACCATATTGTAGACAGGGATTATTCGGACGAGGAGACTATACCGATCGGAAAGGCGTTCAAAAATACCGAAGTATTCCTGCTTGATGATGAGGATAAGCTCATAAGCAGATCGGATGTGGTCGGAGAGATATGCGTCAAAGGCAGTTGCCTGGCGCTTGGATACTACAATGCTAAGGAAAAGAGCGATGAAGTGTTCGTACAGAATCCTCTTAACCCATATTACAGTGAGAAGATATACCGTACCGGCGATCTTGCAAAATACAACGACCGCAAGGAACTTGTATTTGTATCACGCAAGGATTTTCAGATAAAGCATATGGGACATCGTATAGAACTCGGAGAGATCGAGACTGCGGTTATGGCACTTCCGGGCATGAAGAATGCCTGCTGTGTATACGATCAGGACAGACAGAAGATTGTATTGTTTTATGAATCCGATGATTATGACGATGTAAGCCTTATTGATGCACTAAAGAACCGTCTGCAGCGTTACATGCTGCCCAATGTTACAAAGAAGACACAGGATATGCCCCTGCTTCGAAGCGGTAAGGTCGACAGGGTCAGATTGAAGGAAATGATCTGAAAGGAAGAAAAATGGAAAAGATTATCGAGATACTAAAAGGCATTCATCCGGAGGTGGATTATACGACAGAATCAGGACTTATCGACAAGCGTATATTTGATTCGTTTGATGTAGTAACCGTTGTCGGTGAACTGATGGATGAGTTTGATATTGAAATTACGGCTGAGCATATGGTACCGGAAAACTTCAATTCTGCTGCCGCCATATGTGATCTTGTCAAAAGACTTGAGGAAGAGTGATAATGTCATTTATCTCAATGGATTTTGCCCTGTATGTTACTCTTGCGCTGGTGCTGTATTATATAATGCCGGCCGCACACAGGTGGATCATACTGTTAGTGGCAAGTTATGTGTTCTACGGATATAACGATCCCGCTGACCTTGGATATATAATAATAACTACCGTCAGTGCATATATTTGCGCATATTTTATTGAAAAACTTACCGTAGGCCAGAAAGAATACATAAAGAAGCGTTCCGAAGAATTATCCAAAGAGGAAAAAAAAGCATATAAGCTTGCGGTCAAAAAAAAGCAGAAGCTGATACTTGCCGCAGGTCTGGTTTTGAACTTCGGCATACTTGCTTATCTTAAATATGCCAATCTTCCCATTGCCTATATCAATTATTACAGGATCAAATGGTTTGGCAGCACGCAGATGATACCTTTTATCAGAGTGCTTCTGCCGCTCGGGATCTCTTTTTACACGTTCCAGACAATGGGATATCTCATCGACATATATTACGGCAGATATGAAAGGGAGAAAAATCTGTTCAGATTTGCTTTGTATGTATCGTATTTTCCCCAGATAATCCAGGGCCCCATAAGCAGATTCGGACAGTTGGCTCCCCAGCTGTTTTCTGAGAAGAAATTTGATTTTTACCGGATAAAGTCCGGATTTTACAGGATCATGTGGGGACTTTTCAAAAAGCTTGTGATCGCGGACAGACTTGCCGGATTTGTATCGTCCGTTATGTCCCAGAAGGAGCAGTATACGGGAGCATATATACTTCTGGCGGTGTTCTTTTATTCGATGCAGATATACGGCGATTTCTCGGGCGGTATCGATGTGGCACTCGGTGTGTCGGAAATGTTTGGGATCGAACTTGCCGAAAACTTCATGCGTCCGTTTTTTTCAAAATCGATATCGGAATACTGGCAGAGATGGCATATCACGCTCGGAACATGGTTTAAGGACTATATTTATTATCCCCTGTCACTGAACAAGAGTATCATGAAACTGGGCAGGAATTTTCGCGAAAAGGGACATGAACACATCGGAAAACGCATACCCATATATATTCCGATGTTTTTTGTCTGGCTGTTAACCGGAATGTGGCACGGTTCACAGAGCAGGTTTGTTGTTTGGGGCCTTTGCAATTTTGTATTTATCGTTCTCGGGACCGAACTTGAGGGCATTTCGGCAAAGACCGTAAATGCGCTGCGTCTTTCGGAAAGAGGCCTTGTTATGAGATCGTACAGGGCGTTTAAAACGTTCTGGCTCATGTCGTTTCTGCGGCTGTTTGACATTAATGCGACAGCCGGTGAAGCCTTTAGGGCATTTAGATACATGTTTATAAATTTCAGAGGTTTTGACATCGAGAAGGTATATGAAAACCTTTCCCTTCAAAAAGAAGATTTTATCGTTGTATTGTGTGCGATAGTTGTACTGTTTGCATTTGAACTGATACAACGTGCGGGAAGCGTTCGCAAACGGATATTTTCCCTCCCCGTACCCTTACAGTGGGTCGTGCTGTCGCTTCTTGTAACTGCCGTGTCTGTATTCGGATACTACGGTCCCGGATATGATGCTTCCTCGTTCATTTACGGAGCGTTTTAGATATGAAGAAAACAGTAAAGGTCATTACAGTTATATTAAAGGTCGTTCTGATAGTATTTCTTGTCGTAACGCTCAACAGGATATTTATGCCGAAATACATAAATGAGAACAGGGACGGGAGGATCAGTGCAGAGTATTACCCGTTCTCAAATTATACGGATGTTATATTTGCCGGATCGTCAACGGTATATTCAGACATTTCCCCTGCCGTATTATGGGAGAAGGAAGGCATCTCGTCATATGTACGCGCCAATGCATCCCAGCCCGTATGGATATCATATTATATGATAGAGGATGCCATAAGATGCCATAAGCCCGAACTTGTATGTCTTGATATGACATTTGCCAAATACGATGATGATTTTGTCGAGGAACCAAGTACGAGAAAATCCGTCGACGGAATGCGAATGTCACCTTCAAAGATCAAGTGTGCACTTGCATCTATGGGAGAGGATGAAAAACTGATGGAATACATAATCCCTCTTTTCCGATTCCATACGAGATGGAAGGAACTGACATGGGATGATATAAGGTATGCCTGGTACTTCGGAGCAGTCACCCAAAACGGTTTTATTGATGATAAGAATATAAAAGCCGCAGAAGACGCCGATCTGGTTTATTCCGAGGATGAAAGGAGATTATCCCCGAAGAATGTATTGTATATTGAAAAAACGATCAAACTGTGTCAGGATAACGGGATCGGGATAATGCTCATGAAAACGCCGGCGCATTCATCGAACTGGACAGACTCCCTTGATGAGGATATAAGGGCGATCGCAGACAGATACGGGATAAAGTATATAAACTTTGATATGTATAACGATGATATAGGTCTGGATTATTCGACCGATACTCCGGATGAGGGTTCGCATCTGAACACATCGGGAGCCATTAAGTTTTCAGGGTATCTGGCTCATGAGCTGAAAAAAGATTATGAGATAACCGACAGAAGAAATGATCCCGGATATGTAAGACGCTGGGAGAAGATATTAAACAGATAAGAGGAAGCACCATGGATGAAAAAAGAAGGATCTCGCTTGAGAGAGCTTCAAAACTGAATGAAGAGATTGAGGATTTTCTTGCGTTTAAGGATGAATTCTTAAGAAAGACTTCGGAGATCAGGGATGTTTTATCCTCCAAGCACAAGGAAGAACTGATGGATTATTTCGGGGCCGATGAGAACGATTGGAATGACTGGCACTGGCAGTTGCATAACAGGATCAGTTCTGTCTCACTTTTATCAAAGTTCATAAAGCTTTCCGATGAACAGTATAAAATGTTCGAGGAGATTTCAAAAAAATACAGATGGGCAACAACACCGTATTATCTTTCGCTTATGGACTATGAGGATATGTCGTATCCCATAAACATGATGGCGCTTCCGACCGCTGCCGAAAACGACACGAGCGGTGAACTTGATCCGATGAGTGAGGAATACACGAATCCGGCGCCATGCATTACAAGAAGATATCCAAACAGGCTTATCATAAACGTCACAAGTTCCTGCGCCATGTTCTGCAGACACTGTCAGAGAAGAAGACGTATAGGGGAGAGCGACCGTATCGAATCCGAGGAGAACATAGAGGCAGCCATCGAATATATCAGGAACACCCGGGAGATCAGGGATGTTCTTATTACGGGAGGCGATCCGCTCATGCTTCCGGATGAGATGCTTGAAAAGATCATAAGCCGTGTACGACAGATACCGCATGTTGAGATAATCAGGATAGGATCGCGCCTTCCCGTTACGATGCCTCAGAGGATCACAAAAGAGCTGTGTGATATGCTCAAAAAATATCATCCTTTGTTTATGAACGTACAGTTCAATCATCCCGGTGAACTGACAAAGGATGCCGTTGCCGCCTGCGAACGTATAGTTGATGCAGGTATACCGATGGGTAACCAGATGGTATTCTTAAAAGGTATCAATAATGATAAATACATAGTCCAGCTGCTCAATGAAGGACTGTTAAAGGCAAGGGTGAGACCTTATTACATATTCCATCCGAAGCAGGTTATGGGAACAAGACATTTTGAGATAACGGTTGAAGAAGGTTTAAAGATCATGAAATATCTGCGCGGGCATACATCCGGACTTGCCATACCGCAGTATATCTTAAATGCTCCCGGAGGTCTCGGAAAGATACCTCTTTTACCGAATTATATTATTGAAAGCGATGAGGAACATATTGTTCTTCATACATGGGAAGACCGTGAAGTCGAGATAATATACTGACAATGGTTCGTAAAGTTTATACAACATCTTGTATAATTTGCGGGCATATTGTATAATTGTATCAACCTGAAATGTACGAACAAATTCTTGTAATTTTGAACCTACATCACTTTAAACGGGATTCCTATATTGCCGGTTGGATGTCAGGCCTCATTTCGGTGGAAGGCAGAAGATTCGGCTGCGGTTACCCACCTGGCAGATATGCTAGGAGTCAAAATACAGGAATCGGCATTTCGGGGAAGGATTCTATAGTTTCTATAGAATCTTTTTTTGTTTTTTCCCTGTATTTATGCTATTATTCATAAGTTGGTGCTTTTATGTTCGTAAGAATAAGAGATAAGATAAAAGGATCCGCAGGTTTCAGGAATCTTTCGGGTTTGCTTGCACTTGTGGGCGATAAAAGGATAGACACTTATTCGGCCTGTGCGGCATTTTATATTTTTATGTCGTTCATACCTTATTCGCTTATATTGCTGTCGACCGTAAAGTATCTGCCGTTTTCCAAGGATGATCTTCTTGGATTTGCAAATGAGATACTTCCGATGAATATAAACGGTCTGCTGGTATATGTCATAGACGAGCTGTACCAAAGGGGTATAGGGATTCTGTCTCTTTCGATAACAGCCGCGATATGGGCATCAGCAAAGGGGATCGTTGGGATCACAAAGGGACTGAATGAGATCGCCGGTGTAAGGGAGGCGCGCAATTACCTTTATGTTCGGACAAGAAGTGCAATATTTACGCTTCTTCTGATGCTCGGTATGATCCTGATGCTCGTGATATCCGTTTTCGGAAATACCATCACCGGTATCGTAAGAAAATACATTGATATTCCGCAGAATATCCTAAATCTTATCGAGATGAAGAATATTATAATGTTTTTTGTACTGATGATAATCTTCCTGCTTTTTTTTCGTATCCTTCCGTCAAAAAAGCTGCATATCATCGGTTGTTTGCCGGGTGCCTGCTTGGCCTCACTTTTATGGATATTATTTACGAAACTGTTTTCGTTTTATCTGTCGACATTTAACGGGTACAGCATGTACGGCAGCTTTGCCGTTATCCTGGTATTGGGAATATGGCTGTACTGCGGTATGTATATCATGTTTATGGGAGCTTTACTGAATGAGATCATGGCTTCCAGGAAAGGTAAAGATAATGAAAGATCGTATCAACAGTCTTAAGGAGAGATTTACAAAAGAACTTTCAGAGGTTAAGGATCAGAGTTCGCTTGAAGAACTCAGACTTGCTTTTTTGAGCAAAAAGGGAAGTGTTTCGCAGTTGATGCAGGAACTGTCAAAGATCCCCAATGAACAGAAGCGTGAAGCAGGTGCCCTTATAAACTCTTTTAAACAGGAGATCAGTGCACGATTTGATGCTAAACTTGAGGAGATTAAAAAGATAGAAGAAGAGTGCCTGATCAATTCAACGGAAAGTTACGATGAATCTCTTCCGCGAAACATCAGACGAGGATCATACCATCCGATAACACTCGTCCAGCGGGAACTTGAAGACGTTTTCAGGTCTATGGGATTTGATGTTGAGGATTACAGTGAGATAGTTGACGACTATCATTGCTTTGAGGCACTTAACATTCCGCCTTTTCATCCGGCAAGGGATATGCAGGACACATACTATCTGACAACACCTAACCAGCTCTTAAAGAGTCATACCTCGGCCGCACAGAATTCGATAATGCACAAATACGGACCGCTGCTGAAGGAAAAGGGAAGACCGATCAGAGCCGTGTTCCCGGGCAGATGTTTCAGAAATGAAGATATAGATGCATGCCATGAGAATACATTTTTCCAGATGGAAGGAATTATGATCGACAAGGATATTTCGATAAGTAACCTTATCTATTTCATGAAGACCATGCTTTCCGAGGTTTTTGAAAGAGATGTGACGGTAAGGCTTCGTCCCGGCTTCTTCCCTTTTGTCGAACCGGGATTTGAACTTGACATACAATGCCTTATATGCGGCGGAAGCGGATGCTCTTCCTGTAAGAACTCGGGCTGGCTTGAACTTTGCCCCTGTGGAATGATACATCCGAATGTGCTCAAATACGGCGGGATAAATACCGAAGATGATCCGTATGAGTATACGGGATTTGCCTTCGGTCTGGGTCTTACAAGACTTGCAATGATGAAATACGGCGTCAAGGATATACGTACTTTTAACGAAGGCGACTTAAATGCGCTGTCACAGTTCGTATCGAAATAACGCAGGGGAGGATATATCATGTTCGTTTCAATGAATTGGATAAATGATTTTGTGGATCTGTCAGGTGAGGATATCGATAAACTGATAAGCCGGTTCACTCTTTCAACGGCAGAGGTGGAAGGAGTAGAACACAAGGGAGAGGATATTAAGGATGTTGTTGTAGGAGAGATAATCTCATGCGAGGACCATCCGGATTCGGATCATCTGCACGTTTTAAAGGTGGATGCCGGGGATAAGGTATACGATGTCGTCTGCGGCGCACCAAATGCCAGAGCAGGTATAAAGACCGCTTTTGCCAGGTGCGGAGGCAGTGTTTGCGGTATGAAGATCAAAAGTGCAAAACTTCGCGGGATCGAATCTTTCGGTATGTGCTGCAGCGGTAAAGAGATCGGTATAAGTGACGATCATTCCGGAATCCTCGAACTGGATGCTTCGCTCAAAAACGGAACTGATATCAAGAGCATCTACCCGATCGATGATGTCGTTTTTGAAGTTGACAACAAATCGCTTACAAACAGACCGGATCTGTGGGGACATTACGGAATAGCAAGAGAATTTGCTGCTCTTTGCGGAAGGGAACTTAAGGATCTTCCCGTAGCCGAGAATGATTATAAGGGAAGTGATACCGTAGATGTTGATATAGTCAACAAGGATCTTTGCTTCAGGTACACATCTGTCAGGGTTGAGAACATAACAAAACATGTTTCAAGCAATGAGATGCAGGTAAGGCTTTATTACTGCGGATCACGTGCGATCAATCTTCTTGCCGACATAACAAATTACATCATGCTGGAACTGGGACAGCCCATGCATGCTTTTGACGGAGACAAGATCAAAAAGATCGTAGTGGACACTCCGTCTGAGAATTTTACATTTAAGACGTTGGACGGAAATGAAAGACAGATAACACCCGAGACTCTGATGATATATGATGATAAAACACCTGTTGCTATCGCCGGTATCATGGGAGGACTGGACAGTGAGATAACTGATGATACCAAAACACTGGTTCTTGAAAGTGCCAACTTTGACGGCGTATGTGTGAGAAAAAGTGCGGGAAGGATGGGACTTCGTACGGATGCATCAGCAAGATATGAGAAGACACTTGATCCCGAGATGACTCTTACGGCGGTCAAAAGATTTCTGAAACTGCTGTTTGATGAAGATCCCGGTGCAAAATGCGTATCAGCCATTGCCGATGTATACGTGAAGAAATATCCCGAGATAACCGTACCTTTTAACAAGAAGTTCGTTGACAGATATACGGGTATCGATATTTCGTCCGACAGGATAGAGTCGACGCTGTCATCCCTCGGATTTGCCGTCAAACGAAACGGTGATGATTTTGAGGTGAAGGTTCCGTCATATCGTGCGACAAAGGATGTAAGCATGCAGGCGGATATAGTTGAAGAGATCACACGTATATACGGGTATGACAACTTTGACATAACAACGACATATGAACCGCTCCTGCCGGTGCGTCCTACCGTAAGAAAGGTTAACGAAAATCTGATAAAGGATACTCTTGTAAAAAGATATCATCTTCATGAGGTACACACGAGGATATGGTGTGATCCCGATGAACTGAGGGATATCGGGCTTTCTCCCGAGGATAATGTAAGACTGCTCGGATCGTCTGAAGAACAGGAACAGGGAATACTGCGTACAAGCCTTATACAAAGCTTCCTTCCGCTTGTATATAAAAACAGGACATTTGATGATACTTTCGGCGTATTTGAGATAGGAAGGGCAGTGAAGGGAACTAATCCGGATAATACGGCAAACGAGAGAAGGATGCTGTGTATCACTCTTTACTCTAAAGAGAAAAGTGAAAAGAACCTCTACATGGAGGGAGTTGATATCGTAAATACTCTTGTATCGGAGATAAAGCATTCAAAGGTCAAATACAAAAAGAGAGAATGTGTCCATGCATGGGAACATCCGAAGAATACTTCGGATCTTTACTGTGAGGGTGTATGCTTCGGAACGATAGGCACTGTTCATCCTTCAACGCTTAAGATGATCGCCAAGAACTGTTCCATAGTCTGCATAGAGACAGATATGGATATATTTGACGATATAAGCGCAAATGAGCTTGATTTTGCTGAGCCTTCACGATTCCCCGATGTTGATTACGATCTGTCACTGATCATTCCTGAGGGCGTCAGATTTGAGGATATTGAAAACTGCTGGGACAAAAAAGATATTCCCGAGCTTACAAAAACGAGTGTTATCGATATATACGACACTGTAGATACAAAGAGCATAACGATCAGATTTTCATTCGGACTCGATGACAGAACACTGACCGGAGAAGAAGTTCAGAAACGTATCGACGGTATCGTCGAAAAGCTCTCGGCCAAGAATATCACACTGAGATCCTGAAAATGAAAACATCCGATTTTTATTATGATCTTCCGCAGGAACTGATCGCTCAGGACCCTCTTGCGGACCGCTCATCATCAAGACTTCTGGTAATGGAGCAAAGCGGCGGGAAAACAGAACATACGGTGTTTTCGGATATCGGAAGATATCTTCTTCCCGGAGACTGCCTTGTATTAAATGATACAAGAGTCATTCCCGCAAGACTTCTGGGTGTAAAGGAAGATACCAATGCCGCAGCAGAAGTGTTTCTTCTTCGAAGAAGAGGGGACAATGTGTGGGAGACGCTGGTAAAGCCCGGAAAAAAGCTGCGTACAGGTGCAAGGGTCGTATTCGGAAACGGGGAGCTGCGGTGTGAGATCACAGACTGTCTCAGTGACGGAAACAGACTGGTAAGATTTGAGTTTGACGGTATATTCGAGGAAATACTTGACAGGCTCGGTCAGATGCCGCTGCCGCCTTACATCACGCATAAACTTGATGATCCCGGCAGGTATCAGACGGTATATGCCAGATATGAAGGAAGTGCCGCTGCGCCGACTGCAGGCCTTCATTTTACGGACAATCTGTTAAATGAGCTTAAAGATCGCGGCGTCAGATTGTGTTTCGTGACACTTCACGTCGGGCTCGGCACGTTCAGACCCGTCAAAGCCGAAGATATAAGCGATCATCATATGCACAGTGAGTGGTACAGCATAAGCGATGATGCGGCTATGATGATCAACGATGCAAAAAGGAACAAAAACAGAGTCATATGTGTAGGTACAACGAGCTGCAGATGTATAGAAAGTGCAGCATCATCCGATGGAAAGGTATCTGCCGGATGCGGTGAGACAGACATATTTATATATCCGGGATATTCTTTTAAAGTGCTTGACGGTCTTATAACCAATTTTCACCTTCCGGAAAGTACTTTACTGATGCTTGTATCGGCACTTGCAGGCAGGGAGAATATAATGGCCGCCTACGCCGAGGCAATCGAAAAGAGATATCGCTTTTTCTCGTTTGGAGATGCGATGTTCATTCTTCCCAAAGGGCAACAGATAACTTGTCTTAAATGATTTTTTGTATTATCATGTGTTGGGTATTGGGTTGGCTATCATTTATTAGTGAGGTGGATTATGCAGGAGAAGAGAAAAAGCAGAAGATTCGTTCTTGAAGCAACACTGGCCATGGAAAGAGTTGACGGATCCAAAAACCGTCTTGTACCTATTAATGTCCTTGATGTTTCGGGAACCGGAATGGGTTTTTCTTGTAAAGAGTTGCTTGAAATGAATTCGGTATATAAAGTTCAGTTAAAGATATGGACCGGGGATACCGTTGACGCTCTCATCGATATCGTAAGATTCGATAACAGCAGGGATGATACAAATGTATACGGTGCCAATTTCATCGGAATGCCCGGAAATGATACAACAAGATTCAATATACATGAGCTTTTCGAAGCAGCAAACGAAGAATGATCAGAATGAGGAGTTATTATGAGTAAGAAACCTACTGTTCTTATGATCCTTGACGGGTTCGGGATCAACGAGGAAAAAGAAGGAAATGCCGTAAAGCTTGCAAAAAAGCCTGTCATCGATAAACTGATGAAGGAATACCCCTGTGTCAGGGGACTTGCCAGCGGAATGGCAGTTGGACTGCCTGACGGTCAGATGGGAAATTCCGAAGTTGGACATCTTAATATGGGTGCCGGAAGGATCGTCTATCAGGAGTTGACAAGGATAACCAAAGAGATTGAGGACGGGGATTTTTTCCAAAACAAAAATCTTCTGCGTGCCATCAATAACTGTAAGGAGAATGATTCCGCACTTCATCTTTACGGACTTTTAAGTGACGGCGGAGTCCACAGCCATATAACACACCTGTTCGGACTGCTTGAACTTGCAAAGCGGAATGATCTGCGTAAAGTTTATATACATTGTTTCCTTGACGGAAGAGATACGCCTCCCACATCGGGTATCGATTATATCAGACAGCTTCAGAGTAAGATGCGTCAGATAGGCATAGGTGAGATCGCATCCGTTACCGGCAGATATTATGCTATGGACAGGGATAACAATTATGACAGGGTTAAGCTTGCGTATCTTGCTCTTACAAAGGGTGAAGGTCTTAAGGCCGCAAATGCGGAAGAGGCTGTAACTGCTTCGTATGACAGAGACGAGACGGATGAGTTCGTAAAGCCGACCGTGATAGTTAACGGAGGTGTTCCCGTCGGAACGATCAACGACGATGATTCCATTATATTCTTCAATTTCAGACCCGACAGGGCAAGAGAGATAACACATGCGTTCTGCGATGACGAATTCCGCTCGTTTAAGCGTGAGAAAAAGCTTGATGTCGTTTACGTATGTTTTACGGATTACGATCCCCTTATTGAGAACAAGTATGTTGCGTTTGAAAAAGTAGCTGTTACAAATACTTTCGGTGAGTATCTCGCATCACTTAACATGACACAGGCAAGAATCGCCGAAACCGAAAAATACGCACATGTAACATTCTTCTTTAACGGAGGAGTGGAGGAGCCCAATCCCGGCGAGACAAGGATACTTGTTAAATCACCCAAAGTTGCCACATATGATCTTAAACCCGAAATGAGTGCTTATGAGGTATGTGACAATCTTGTTAAGGCGATAAAGAGTGATAAGTATGACGTTATCATAATCAACTTTGCAAATCCCGATATGGTGGGTCATACCGGTGTTCTCGAGGCTGCCATAAAAGCTATCGAAGCTGTTGATGAGTGTGTAGGACGTGCATATGAAGCGATAAAGGAAGTTGACGGTGTTCTGTTCATTTGTGCCGATCACGGTAATGCGGAGGAGATGATAGATCCCGCAAACGGTGAGCCTTTTACCGCTCATACGACCAATCCGGTACCGTTCATTCTTGTCAACTATGACAGTGCGTATACTTTGAGGGAAGGCGGATGTCTTGCCGACATTGTTCCAACGCTTCTCGAGTGTATGGGTATACCTCAGCCTAAGGAGATGACAGGAAAGTCACTTTTGATCAAAAAATAAGATAATCTTATCGATTTAACTATACGGGTTTGTTTGTGTAAAATGTATAATTTACTTGCAAACAAACCCGTATTTTTTTATAATGTTATACAAGGTGCGTGCACCAAATCATATCAATTGGAGGAAGTTACATTATGAAGGTATACCCCAGCAACAAGATCCGAAATGTCGTTATTTTAGGGCACGGCGGATGCGGCAAGACAACTCTGACTGAAGCGATGGCATATCTCGCGGGGATCACCACGAGAATGGGAAAAACCGATGACGGTAACACCATAAGCGATTATGACAAGGAAGAGATCAAGCGTCATTTTTCAATAGGTACAAGTGTTATCCCGATAGAATGGGATGATTGCAAGATAAATGTACTTGATACACCGGGATATTTTGATTTTGTCGGTGAAGTAGAGGAGGCAGTAGGTGCCGCAGCAGGTGCGATAATTGTCGTTTCCGGTAAGGCAGGGGTTGAAGTCGGTACAGAAAAAGCATGGGAAATATGCGAAAAGTACAAACTTCCCAGGATCTTTTTCGTAACGGATATGGATGTTGACAATGCAAGTTACAGGAAGATCGTTGAAGACCTTGAGAATCTGTACGGTAAAAAGATCGCGCCCTTCCATCTTCCCATCCGTGAGGATGAAAAGCTTGTCGGATATGTTAATGTTGTCAGCGAAAAGGGATTCCGCTGGACGGAGGCCGGCAAGGCGGATGAATGTGATGTGCCCGATTACAGCAAGGAATATCTTGAAAAATACAAAGAGTCACTTATGGAGGCAGTTGCCGAGACAAGCGAAGACTTCATGGAGAGATACTTTGCGGGAGAAACATTCTCGGATGCAGAGATCCGCTCAGCGCTTTATGCAAACATCAATGACGGTACCATTGTTCCGGTAACGATGGGATCGGGCATTATGTGCCGCGGTGTCTATACTCTGATGGATGATATTATCAAATACTTTAAGAGCCCTGACCAGAGAGCTCTTAACGGTATCAATCAGAAGACAGGTGAGATATTTGAGGCCAATTATGATTTCTCAAAACCCAAGAGTGCCTATGTCTGGAAGACGATCGTCGATCCTTTCATCGGTAAGTATTCGCTTATAAAGGTTTGTTCCGGTGTACTTAAAAGTGACGATACTTTGTATAACGCTGATAAGGATACGGAAGAGCGTATCGGAAAGTTATATATCCTTCGCGGAAACAAGCCCATGGAAGTCTCAGAACTTCAGGCAGGTGATATCGGAGCTCTTGCAAAGCTTACCAGTGTTAAGACAGGAGATACGCTGTCAACAAAGGCCACTCCCGTTCAGTATCCCAAGACAGAGATCAGTAAACCTTATACATATATGAGATATAAGGCCAAGAACAAGGGAGATATCGATAAGGTATCATCGGCTCTTGCAAAGATCATGGAAGAAGATCAGACCGTTAAGAACGTTAATGATGCTGAAAACAGGCAGAGTCTGATATATGCGCTCGGTGATCAGGCAATAGAGATAGTCGCAAGCAAGCTCGCAAATGTTTATAAGGTCGAGATAGAGCTTGAAGAGCCGAAGGTTGCTTACAGAGAGACCATCAGGAAGACTTCGGATGTTGAGGCAAAGTATAAGAAACAGTCAGGCGGACACGGACAGTACGGACATGTAAAGATGAAGTTTGAACCGCTCTCGGATATGGAAAAATCCTATGAGTTCGAACAGATAGTTGTCGGAGGAGCAGTTCCCAAGAACTATTTCCCGGCTGTTGAAAAGGGACTGGCAGAATCGGTTCTTAAAGGACCCATGGCTGCATATCCTGTTGTAGGCGTTAAGGCAATATTATACGACGGATCATATCATCCGGTTGATTCCTCGGAGCAGGCATTCAAGATGGCTACGATCCAGGCATTCAAAAAGGGATTCATGGAGGCCGGCCCTGTTCTGCTTGAGCCTATAGCTTCGCTCAAGGTAACAGTTCCCGATCAGTATACCGGTGATGTAATGGGTGATCTTAACAAGAGAAGAGGACGTGTTCTCGGAATGAACCCCGTTGGCGGAGGCAAACAGGTCGTTGAAGCCGAGATACCCATGACTGGCCTTTACGGATATTGTACCGTTCTTCGTTCCATGACAGGAGGACGCGGAGTATATGAATATGAATTCGTAAGATATGAACAGTGTCCTTCGGATGTACAGGAGAAGGAAGTTGCCGCAAGAGCAAGCAAACTCACTGATGAAACAGCCGAGTAAGAGTAGTTAGACGGTGTAATTCAAAACAGGTAATATACGATCGTATATTACCTGTTTTTTTTATGTATAAATATTTGAATATACTGTCAGCAGATACGGTCTTATGAATATACGACCTGGTTTCGGCCGTTTTCCTTTCCCTTGTAGAGCCGTTTATCGGCGATCTCGATAAGTGTCTTGACCTTTGCGGATGAATAATATCCTGAAACACCGAGTGTTATCGTTACATGAAGGGTTTTTCCCTCATAATTGAATTCGTATGCTTCTATAGCGGATCTTATTCTGTTTGCAACTTCAACGGCTATATCGGGACCGTCATTTACAAGTATCAGGAATTCTTCACCGCCCCAGCGGCATGCGCTGTCCTTTGACCTGATCTGGGCAGTTATGATCTTGCTGATACTTTGAAGGACAAAATCTCCGCAGTCATGGCCGTATGAATCGTTAAAGTTTTTAAAATGGTCTATATCGCCCATGATAAGAGAATAGGGAACGTCGTTTATGATGGCATTTCTGTGAGTGTGATTGAGACGCTCGTCCATGCTGCGTCTGTTAAGAAAATGCGTCAGCGGATCATAATGTGCTTCGTCTTCAAGTCTTTCCTGTTCGGATTCCATTCTAAGCTGCATGGAATTGACCTCCACCGCAAAAAGGGCCGAGAACAGAAATGTTATCGACAGTCCGATTATTATGTTCAGATACGTAAAGAAAATACGGAATCCCGAATGGATATCGGGATGAAACGGAGGAACAAAATGGGCAAAGGTCAGGATCGTCATATATGAAACAAAAACAATACATGAAGTCATAAACGGATATAACAGTTTACGCCTGAACGCAGTTATTGAAAAAGCCAGATAAAAAGATGCGGGGATCAGTCCTGCAAGATAGTACATGAATCCGAAGTTCCAACCGACAAACAGGGTAGCAAGACATGAGTGGATGACAACTTCGGCAAGCACGACAAAGAACAGTTTCCCGAGATTTTTTATATTCGATATTATCCTTGCAAGGTAAAAATACAAAATAACAATGGCAGTATTATATACAGCCATAAAGTAGACGGATGTAATATAAAATGCGATCATGAATACGAAATGGATGACAGCGATTCCCGTCAGCAGTATCGAATATCGTACGGCATCGTAATTGGTCTGTGAATCACCCTGATGACCGTATAAAAAATTCTCGAGCATTTTCCACCTCCCAAACCGTCAATAATTATAACATTTTTTATATTTGTTTACTATGATTATCACAACAAAGGAAAAAATCTGTTTACAAACATATGTTCGCGTAGTATTATTTGTTTGTGAAAAAAAGGGATATCATTCTTATTATCAGTCTGCTGCTCATATCGGGGCTCGGTTATTGCCTTTCGGTAAATCGTTTGGCGGGAGGCAGTGCATATATCTATATTGAGGGAAACCTTTATGATGTTTATGATCTTAAACAGCCCCAAACGATCAGAATAGAGGGCAGAGGCGGAATAATAGACGATGTTGTTATCGAAAATAACGGTATATATGTAAAATCGGCAACATGTCCGTACAGGGAGTGTGTTAAAAGCGGCCGCATCAGTCGTGACGGGGAAAGCATATGTTGTCTGCCGGCTCAGATCCTTATAGTTGTAAGATCCGATGAAGGGACGGGATATGATGCGATCACAAAGTAAGTCGGTCTGTCTGTGCGCGGTCTTGTCCGCAACAGGCCTTATGGTTTCATATGTTGAATCTTTTGTTGTTCTGCCATATGGTATACCGGGTATCAGGATAGGGCTGGCTAATATAGCAACTCTTATTGCCCTGTATCTTTTGGGCGGGTTTTATGCTTTTATTGTTACTGTCATACGTGTAATGCTCTCAGCCTTACTGTTTGGAAGCTTTTCGTCTTTTTTATACAGTATTGCCGGAGCGTGTCTGGCGCTTTTGGCCATGACGGTTTTTAAAAGACTCGGTTTTTCGATATATTCGGTAAGCGTTGCGGGAGCCGTTATGCATAATACGGCACAGATAGCCGTTGCTGCCGTATTGATGTCGGGAGTATATCTGCTCTGGTATTTGCCGGTTCTTATTTTTACCGGCGTCATGTTCGGTCTTCTGACGGGATTCCTGGCTGATATACTTGTAAAACGGTTAAGTAAAGTGCTTTTTAGCACGGGAGAGGGAGGATGAAATGATCGGTTACTTAAAAGGGGAGGTCGCCGGGATATATGATGACAGGATAATCCTGGAGGTTGGCGGTATCGGATACAATATATTCATGCCGGCAAGCTCATTGGAACTGATAGAGGGCACAGGTGCCGTGATCAAGGTTTTTACGTATCTTCTTGTAAGAGAAGATGCTCTTTTGTTATACGGATTTCTTACAAAAGATGACCTGGAGCTTTATAAGATGCTTATCAGCGTTAACGGGATAGGTCCTAAGGGAGCACTTGCAATACTGTCAGTCATGAGTGTTGATGATCTTCGCTTTGCGATACTATCGGGAGACGCGAAGGCTATCGGAAAGGCACCCGGAATAGGCCCGAAGACCGCTCAGCGCCTTATATTGGATATTAAGGACAAGATAGACATTAGTTCTGCGCTTGACAGCGGTCTTTCTTCCACGCATACGCAGGAAAATGCCCCGATGACCGGTGCCAGGGATGAAGCAGCCCAGGCGCTTGTGGCACTCGGATATTCCAGATCGGATGCTTACCGTGCCGTCCGTTCGGTAGACAACGAGACGGATGATGTAGAGGATATTCTTAAACGCGCGCTGATGACAATCTCGCAGTTTTAGGTGGATCATATGACAAGAACGATAGAAACGAACCTTACAAGTGAAGATATCAAGATCGAAGGTAGCTTAAGACCCCGGAAGCTTTCGGAATATATCGGCCAGGAGAAGGCCAAGGCTAATCTTAAGGTATATATAGATGCAGCAAAGGGAAGAGGCGACACGCTTGATCATGTTCTTTTTTACGGGCCTCCGGGACTGGGAAAGACGACTCTTGCATGTATCATTGCAAATGAGATGGGCGTACATATCAAAACAACAAGCGGACCTGCCATAGAAAAGCCCGGAGAGATGGCTGCTATTCTTAACGGACTGTCAAAGGGAGATGTATTGTTTATCGATGAGATACACCGGCTGAACAGGCAGGTTGAGGAAGTTCTTTACCCGGCCATGGAAGATTATGCCATAGATATAATGGTCGGAAAGGGGCCGAGCGCCAGATCGATACGACTTGATCTTCCAAGATTTACTCTGGTAGGCGCCACGACACGGGCGGGTCTTCTTACAGCGCCGCTGCGTGACAGATTCGGTGTTATCAGCCGCCTTGAATTCTATACTCCTGCTGAACTTGCAACTATCATAAGGCATTCATCAACCATACTTGATGTTGAGATCGAAGAGGGCGGAGCCGATGAGCTTGCCAGACGCAGCAGGGGGACTCCGCGTCTTGCCAACAGACTGCTCAAAAGAGTCAGGGATTTTGCACAGGTAAGATACGATGGCGTCATTACAAAAGCAGTTGCCTGTGAAGCTCTTGATATGATGGGAGTTGATCCTATGGGACTCGATCATGCCGACAGAAATATGCTGCTGACGATGATAAATAAGTTTTCGGGAGGACCCGTAGGCCTTGATACGATCGCTGCTGCGATAGGTGAGGATGCAGGAACAATATCAGATGTTATTGAACCATATCTGATCCAAAACGGTTTTATAAACCGTACTCCGCAGGGAAGAGTGATCACTGACAGATGTTATGCGCATTTCGGGCTTTGTGCTCCTGATACGGCCAAATAAGAGGTTGTTTTATTTTTGCTGTTTGGTATAATCTATTAGGTAATATTTTTTCAGGAGGGCGAAATGATCGGTAATAATGATATCGAGGTTGTAATCGGAGGCAAGGTCATAACTCTGAGCGGCTCCGAAAGTGAAGATTACATACAAAAGGTAGCTTCATACATAAACAACAAGATAGCTGAATACAATAATGTTGATTCCTTTAGAAGACAGCCCGCCGATATGCAGAATATACTTTTGCTCCTCAACATAGCGGATGATTACTTTAAGACCAAAAAGCAGATTGATTCGCTGCAGGATGAGATAGAGGCCAAGGACAGGGAACTGTATGATCTGAAACATGAACTGATCGCCTCACAGATAAAGCTTGAGAGCAGGGAAAAGCAGATAAAGACCTTTCAGGGGAAATAAAGATCATCGGGATGTCAGGAGACATCCCTATTTTTTTGACATAACGATCAGACAGGAGTATTTCATTTGAGAAATAACAGGATAGAGCTGCTGGCTCCGGCCGGCGACAGGGATTGTTTTCTCGCCGCATTAAACGCAGGGGCAGATGCGGTATACCTTGGTCTAAAACGATTCGGTGCCAGAGCCAATGCAGGTAACTTTACCCGTGAAGAGCTGCTGCAGTCTCTTGATACGGCTCATATGCATGGTATGAAGATCTATCTTACGGTTAATACATTGTTTAAAGACCGTGAGATGGATGAATTGTATGATCTTTTGTATGACCCGTATATTAACGGACTTGACGGGGTTATAGTCCAGGATATAGGAGTAATGTCATATATATGTGATACATTTCCGAAACTTCCCATACACGTCAGCACACAGGCAGGTATCACGGCATCTGCGGGAGCACGTTTCCTTCTTCCGCTGCAGGTTAAAAGGATAGTTCCCGCAAGAGAACTGTCACTTAAAGAGATCAGAAAACTGTATGAAGATACAAATCTTGAGATAGAATGCTTTATTCACGGAAGTATGTGTTATTCATATTCCGGGAAATGTCTTCTGTCATCTTTTATCGGAGGCAGAAGCGGTAATCGCGGAAGATGTGCACAACCGTGCAGACTTATGTATGATGGCGGCTATCCCTTAAGTCTTAAGGATATGTGCACAATAGATATGATAGACGAACTTGCTCACTCAGGTGTATCATCCTTTAAGATCGAAGGCAGGATGAAAAGCAGCGCATATGTTTACGGAGTCACATCACTTTACCGTAAGTATCTTGATATATTTGAAACCACCGGTAAGTGTGATGTTTCATCACGGGACAGATCAAGGCTGATATCTATATATACCAGAAGCGGAAACTGCAGCGGATACTATAAGTGTCACAACGACAGCAGCATGATAACGCAGGGATCTCCTTCGTATGAGAGCAGTACAGAACCCTGTCCGTCAGAGGCTGTTATATCGCCGGATATACCGGTAAATATTTCATGCTCCATACATACAGGCGAAAAAGCAGTTATCTGTATATATAATGATGATCACAGTATCGGGCAGGAAGTGGATATTATCGCTCAAAAAGCATGTAATCACTCCCTTACTGTCGAGACGGTCGAAAATCAGTTAAAAAGATGCGGCGGAAGCGGTTTTCGGGCGGAAAATGTTGAAGTAAGCGTTGATGAAGGCCTGTTTTTGACAAAAGGACAGCTTAACGAAATAAGACGGGCCGGACTTGAAGCTTTTTCCGATGAGATCCTTCGTAAATACCGCAGAAAACATGATCATCTGCCGGAAAAAAGCCGTGAAGTATGCGATGATCACGATGAACTAAGCCATGATAGCAAGGTTGAGACCAGGATAAGCGTTCTTGACAAAAAACAGCTTGAAGTATCAGTCTCTAGTGATGCAGACACCCTGATAATACCGATGTCTCTGGCAGATGAAGATGTTTTGGATATATTAAGGCATACGGGAAAAAAGATCTGTATATCGCTTCCTGTCATTGTAAGAGATGAGGACAGGGCCAACAGCAGCCATAATATCAGATCCTTTATCGAAAGTATCACTAAGGAACCGGATATTAACGGTTTTTATGTTTCGAACCTGGAATCCCTCCAAATACTGAAGGATCTCGGGTATAAAGGAGAGATCACAGCTGATTATATGTTTTATGCATATAACAGTAGGGCCTGCGGATATCTTCGAAAAAACGGTATCGCTAATACAGTTGTACCGGTCGAACTGAATATGCATGAGCTTTCCGACAGGGCTATAACTGGAGAGGAACTTATGATCTATGGCCGTATTCCTGTGATGATAAGTGCCAACTGTATACAAAAGACCGAAAAGACGTGTCGGAGGGATCGCTACGGAAACAGATTGTATATTACTGACAGAAAGGGTGAAAAACTGTTTGTTTACTGTAACTGTAACGAATGCGTAAATACGATATATAACAGCGTGGTCTTATCCATAGCGGATGAAAATGCATTGTTTGAAAGGATCCGGCCCTCAGTGGTAAGGCTTTCATTTACGGATGAGTCCGGTGAAGAGACAAAACGTATAATCGACAGATATTTTGCCGGAAGAAATAAGAACGGTTCATGCAAGATAAATCCGGTGGAAGATAAATATACAAGGGGACACTTAAAAAGGGGAGTCGAATAGATTGGAACTGATAGTTGTCGAAATATGCAGATATCTTATCATAATATGCATGGGTATATATACCATACAATGTTTTGCCGTGTTCAGATATTCAAACGAGTATGACAGAAAAGGAATATATCTCCGGCAGAACTTCTTTATGGTGATGATACATTTCATGTCATTTCTGTCGTTGTATGCTCAGTATGATGATCTTATGTATTTCAGGGCTTATCTTATACAGCAGATAGGCATCATGATAATACTTGTCGCATACAGATTTGTATATCCGAAGGCGAACATTCTGATAATAAACAACATGTGCATGCTAATCACGATCGGACTGATCATTCTGACAAGACTGTCATATGACAGGGCAATGAGACAGTTTTATATAGTCATGGCAAGTGCCCTGATAACATTTGCGGTTCCTTTTATCATCAGCCGTATCAGGTTGTTTGAAAAGTTTAAATGGATCTATGTCGGAATCGGGCTGGCAAGCCTGGCGGCCGTATTGATGTTCTCATCCGTCATTAACGGGTCTAAAATATCGTTTTCGATTTCGGGATTCAATTTTCAGCCGTCCGAATATGTCAAGATCATCTTTGTATTTGCCATAGCATCGATCCTTGCACATGATCATTCATTGAAAGCCGTCCTGATAAGCGCTCTCATTGCGATGATACATGTGCTTCTGCTGGTGGCTTCAAAGGATCTGGGCAGTGCTATCATCTATTTTATAGTATATTTCTGCATGCTCTACTGTGCGACCAGAAATGTTTTCTATTTCCTTATCGGACTTATCGGATTGGCAATAGGATCTTTTGGAGGTTATAAACTGTTTAGACATGTTCGTGTCAGGGTCACGGCGTTTTTGGATCCGATGGGTAATATAACGGATGCCGGTTATCAGATCGCTCAGAGCCTGTTCGCGATCGGAACCGGCGGATGGCTCGGCATGGGAATAGGACAGGGTGCACCCAAAACCATCCCGGTAGTTGCGGCTGATTTTATATTTGCCGCCATATGCGAGGAACTGGGAGTCGTATTCGGGATGTGCCTTGTGCTTTTATGTCTTTCATGTTTTATCATGTTTATGAACATTTCGATGAAATTTGAGGATCCTTTTTTCAAACTTGTCGCCTTGGGACTTGCTGTTGCTTATATATTCCAGATATTCCTTACTATAGGTGGTGTCATTAAATTTATTCCGTTAACCGGTGTTACGCTTCCCCTTGTCTCTTACGGAGGAACAAGCGTAGCCGTAACCCTTTGCGTATTTGCAGTCATACAGGGCCTGTATATCAGTAAGGGAAGGGATCATAAGCGTGAACATATTCCGAGTCCGGAGGATTTTAAGACCGAAAAGCTCGATATAGTTGAATTGTAAAATGTCATGAAGATATTCAAAAACACAGGATCAAAGCAAAATAAGGCTCCCGTAAGGGCGGGAAGGCGTCATATCGATTCTAACAGACAGATAGGATTCATAACCTATATGTTTTTGTTCCTGTTTCTTGGTATGCTTATATATTTGGGATATTTTACCCAGGTAAGATCGAAGAATATCATCAACAATACTTATAACAAGCGTCAGGCTCTTCTTGAATCGAGACTCATAAGAGGAGATATACTCTCGTCTGAGGGAAATGTCCTGGCAACCACCGTGTCAGATAACGATGGCGGATATTACAGATATTATCCGTACAGGAATACGTTTGCGCATATCGTAGGATATTCCACGCATGGCGTTTTGGGTATTGAGAGTATGGAAAACTATACGCTTCTTACCTGCGACGGTAATATAGTCACCCGTATATCAAACGATCTATCAGGTAAAAAAAATCACGGGGACAATATCTGTACAACACTGAACACTAAAATGCAGGAAGCGGCATATGATGCGATGGATGACAGAAAAGGCGCGGTAGTGGCCATGAATGTCAAAACAGGAGAGATATTATGTGTTGTTTCAAAACCTGATTTTGATCCTAATGAGGTTATAGGCAGATGGGACAGGCTTAACGATGACAAGGATAACAGCCCGCTCCTTAACAGGGCTTTTCTCGGATCATATCCGCCCGGTTCCACATTTAAGATAGTTACAGCACTTGAATATCTGAAGGAACATAACGGAAATATTAGCGACTACGGATTTGAATGTAAGGGAAGTTTCGAATATAAGGGAAGTGTGATCAATTGCTATAATGAAACAAGTCACGGCTGGGTAAACTTTGATGACAGCTTTGCCCAGTCCTGTAATTCTTCATTTGCCAACATATCATCGCAGTTGGATAAAAGGAAGTTTGAGGATACGCTTGGTCAGTTGATGTTTAATAAAGAACTTCCTCTTCCTTTCAAGTATTCGATGGCACAGTCGGATATAGGACGTTCTTCCTCAACCGATGAACTTCTTCAGACCGGTATCGGTCAGGGGCGTACGCTTATAAGTCCCGTCCATATGCTTCTCATTACGTCTGCCATTGCAAATGACGGCGTACTTATGCGGCCTTATGTTGTATCGGCCGTCGAGAATTCAGATGGAGGTATAATACAAAAAACAAGGGTTAGAGAATACGGCCGTATCATAGACAGCGGATACAGCAAGAGTCTTCAGAACATGATGAGGGAAGTTGTCGTTAACGGAACGGCCAAAAGAGTACTGGATACACAGGGATATACTATTTCCGGAAAAACCGGATCCGCCGAGTATTCATCAAACAAATCCCTGTCACATGCATGGTTTACCGGATTTGCGGATGATGGCGACCAGCAGATAGCGGTAACGGTTATAGTTGAGGGAGGCGGAAGCGGTGGAGCGGTCGCGGCTCCGGTAGCAAAAAGAGTATTTGACGCATATTTTAACTGATGATATATTAGTACGAAATAAACTATATTCGGTAAACGGTAATAACAATGATAGAAGCAGTCAGTTGCGGAGGTCTTGTCATATACAGAGGCAAGATACTGCTTTTGTACAAGAATTTTAACAACAGATATGAAGGCTGGGTTTTGCCCAAGGGTACCGTGGAAGAAGGAGAGAGTCATGAAGAGACTGCTCTTCGTGAGGTAAGGGAGGAAGCCGGAGTTAGCGGAACGATAGTGGAATATATCGATAAAACGATATACTCGTTTGTTGTTCCTGAAGATACTGTATCAAAAGAAGTATACTGGTATCTCATGAGATCGAACTGTTACGATTCCAAGCCCCAGACAGAAGAATATTTCAGGGACAGCGGATATTATAAATACCACGAGGCTTATCATCTGTTGAAGTTTGACAATGAAAGAGCCATACTTGAAAAGGGATACAAAACATATAAACAGTTAAAGAGAGCCCAGAAATGGGAATAAAAAAGCTTTGGTCTAGACCAAAGCTTTTATTGACAGATTCTTTTGTGTGGCAAGATCTATATAGTTTCCGTCAACCGATCTGACCATCGGACGGGAATATTTCTGTTTATTGATCAGAATAACTTCACATATGGTACCGTCGGATAACTGCACTTCCTTGCCGATGTATTCCTCAACCATACGTTCAAGAAATGTTATATAATATCCGGTATCGTACTTACCGTAACCGTCTCTTTCAAATATATCTATAACCGTGAACGGACAAAGCGGAGCACGGTATGATCTGTAGCTTGTCATTGCCTCGTAACTGTCAAGAAGAGCTATGATCTTGGCAAAAGGCACAATCTGCTCATCCTTGATCCCCTGCGGATATCCGCTTCCGTCTATGCGTTCATGATGCATGTAAGCAGCAAGCTTGATGCGCTCATCAATATTAAAAGGCTGCAGCATCGAGTATCCGAGATAAGCATGTGATTTGATAAGATCAAATTCTTCATTTGTAAGCCTTCCCTGTTTGAGAAGGATCGCGGGATCGATCGAAAACTTTCCGATATCATAATAAAAGCCGCACAGAACAAGTGCCCGAAGATCCTTTCCTTCGAGCTTGAACCATTTTGCCGTATAGTTGCAGATAAGAGCAACATTTATCGCATGTGTATACAGAAAATCGCTCTCGGCAGTCTCAAGGACCGCAAGCATATCCAGGATAGTTATCTTGCTGTGTTTGAACGGAGAAGTGATGTCATCAACTATCTCATATAATCTGTCTGAATCGATTGGAGTTTTTGTCTCAAGAAACTGTTCCATCAGACGCTTGAGCTCGAAAAAGTTCTTGGAATAAAGCTCATAGAATTGACGGAAGGTCTTACTGACCTTGATCTTCTCAAAATATGTCGTTTTATCGTCTTCGGGTTCTTTTATATTGATACATGTTATCTTTGCCACATTAAGCTTCTGGATAAGAAACTTATCCAGAATAGTGTTCTTTTTGACGATAACATTGCCTCTGTGATCGGTGACATCCTCGGCAACAACGGCACCGGGAGTCAAAGCGATGACTGCTTTAAGTTCCATGATTTATACCCCTCTTAAATTCAAGTATAAAAATCACATTGTACATTGTCAATATTCAGTTTTCTTTTTCCTGCATTTTTGATATAATCATAAAAGTTTTTATGTACCTGGAGGCTTGTGAAATGGTCAGATTCGTTGATAAGCCGTATGTCACCGACAGTGCACGAAGGAAACTTTCATCCATTAAATGGAAGATGGCCTGTGGTATCGGGATAGCGGGGATCAGTTTTATAACCCTTTCGGATAATAAAAACGATCTTTTCGATATATATCCGTCAGCCGTGTTCAAACAGAAGAGCATGCGCAGGAGAGATATCGTAATTCTTGGAGTTGCCCATAGTAATGACTCCGCGAAAGAACTTGTCGGAGAGATGATAAGCCGCTGCATGAATGATCGCGGTAATACTTCGGATATCCGCGGATACTTCGAAGAATATATTAAGGACCATTTGTAATGGCTGTATTTCTGACAATACTTAAGATCATTGGTATAGTTCTGCTGTGTTTGCTATGTCTGATCCTTCTGATCGTATCCCTCATCCTGTTTGTACCGATAAGATACAGGATAAAGGCTGATAAACCGGACGGTGAAGATGATCCGGTGGCTTTATTAAAGATCACTTACCTTCTTCATATAATATCCGGAAGGATTTCGTATGACAAAAAGATCGATCGATATATAAAGCTCTTCGGCATCCGGATATGGCCCGGAAAGGTAAAAGAGCATAAGGATACCGAATCAGATACCGTACATTCGGAGGCCAAGGAAGATAATACCGCAGATCAGGTTAATGTCAGCAACGAGCCGGCCGATCTGACCGAAGAATCGATCCAGGATAAGCCTGAGTACACGATAGACTGGAATGAAGAGTCTGCAGAATCCGCTCAGGTTGAAAGTGCCGATGATGACAGGGATCTGTTCGATATAATAGAGAACATAGTCGATAATATCCAAAGGAAATACACATCTTTTTCCGAAAAGTATGATTACGTTGTAAAGGAGATACGCTTTTGGGATAAGATGGTAAATGATGAGAGAAACCGTTCGGCTGTTGATTATGTCAAGAATATCGCGATAAGACTGTTAAAGCGTATATTGCCGCGAAGGGTTAAGGGATTCATTCATTTTGGATTTGATGATCCTGCAACAACCGGTAAAGTGCTTGTTTATCTTGCGATGATATATCCTTCATTTCCTCGAAAGCTTATAATAGATCCCGGATTCGAAGATACCGGTCTGTATGGAAATATAAATATCAAAGGAAATATCAGGCTTATCACGGTAGGCGCAGCGGCGCTTAAAGTGTTCTTTAACAAAGATTGCAGAAGATTATGGCGTATATACAAAAAACACTCAGGAAAGCATTCCGGGTGATGATTACGGAGGAAGATTATGGCAGAGAGCAGTTTTAATTCGGTTGTTAATTCGCTTCTTGACGGAATGGAGGGATTCCTCTCAAGCAAGACGGTTGTCGGTGAACCTGTTACCGTAGGCGATACTATACTTATACCTTTTGTGGATGTTTCTTTCGGAGTGGGAGCGGGAACTTTCAGAGGAGAAAAAAAGGATAACGGAGCAGGAGGACTTACAGGCAAGATGACACCTACTGCCGTGCTTGTTATACAGAATAATTCAACAAGGGTTGTCAGTATCAAGAATCAGGATGCCGTTACTAAGATCATAGATATGGTTCCGGAGATAATGAACAAGATAACCGCCAAAAAGGAAAGCAAATTGTCAGATGAGGAAGTATTGAAGGCTGCGAATATTCCCGAAGATGAAGAATAGAAGAATAAAAAAGAACCTCTTTTAAGAGGTTCTTTTATGTTTACGGTATTATGCACGCTCGACCTTGTCTGACTTTAAACATCTCGAGCAGACATGCATTGTCTTCGGTGTTCCGTTTATCATACATTTAACACGCTTTACATTTGCATGGAATATACGATTTGATCTTCTGTGAGAATGGCTCACATTGTTGCCGAAATGTACGCCTTTTCCGCAAATATCACATTTAGCCATGACAAAAACCTCCTTAAAAACTATCTATATAAATCAATCGGATTTTTACGCAACATCGGTATTTTAACAAATGTTCATAATCAATGCAAGTAAAATTTATCGTCTTTTTGCCACTCATTGTTTTTTTTGTTTCAATTAAATAAAATTATGTGTATAATAGACGTGCTTTGTAATAAGAAATTCTTATCGGCGATATAAGGAGGTTTCGTATGAAGGAAGCTTTGGCAACAGGTAACGGAAACCTGATAATCGATGTTGACGTTGTTGCTCAGTATGCCGGAAGCGTTGCTGTTGAATGTTTCGGTATAGTCGGAATGGCGGCTGTCAGTATGAGCGACGGTATCGCAAAAATGCTGAAAAAAGAAAACCTTACAAGAGGTATAAACGTAGAGATGAAGAACGGCAAACTTGTGCTGGATTTCCACGTTATAGTAAGTTACGGCGTAAATATCCGTGCCGTAGCATCAAATCTTGTCAATAATGTCAAATATAAGGTCGAGGAGTTTACCGGATTTGAGATCGACAAGATAAATGTTTTTGTTGAAGGTGTTCGAGTTATCGATTAAGAGTTTAGGAGGATTTTACAGGTGCAGTCAAATAAGATCGATGCCGGAACATTTTCAAAAATGTTTTTAGCCGGTGCAAAAAGGCTTGAATCTGAAAAAGAGATAATCAATGAACTTAATGTTTTTCCGGTCCCTGACGGTGATACCGGAACAAACATGTCGCTGACGATAATGTCGGCCGTAAACGAGGTAGAGAGCATAACGGACATGAATCTTGCCACGCTCTCCAAAGCGATATCGTCAGGTTCGCTCAGGGGCGCAAGGGGAAATTCCGGAGTTATACTCTCACAGTTGTTCAGAGGTTTTACCAAGATAATCAAAGATAAGGAAGAGCTTGATATCCCGCTTTTTACCGAAGCACTTCAGAAGGCTGTGGAAACAGCATATAAAGCTGTTATGAAACCGAAGGAGGGAACGATTCTTACCGTTGCCAGAGGAGTTGCGGAAAGGGCTCTTGTACTTGGCGAGAATGCCGATGATTTTGATGCTTATTTTAAAGATATAATCTTTTATGCAGAAGAAGTCCTTAAGAAGACTCCCGAAATGCTTCCCGTACTGAAGGAAGCCGGAGTGGTCGATTCGGGCGGTCAGGGACTTTTGGAGATATTAAAGGGAGGATATGCGGCATATTCGGGAGAAGATGTTGATGTTCTGTTTGAGACTTCCAAACCCATGGCGGGTACCGGTGCTGTTGCCGCAGATAAGCCTGTTACTTATGAAACACATGTAAATGTTCTCAAAAAGAAGACATTTTCCGCACAGGATCTTGCAACGCTTGAAGAATATGTCGGATCATACGGTATAAATGCCAATGTGAGCGAATCGGGTGAGCGGATCGATGTTCTGGTGTTTACTGAGGAACCCGGAAGGATCATTTCAAAGTGCCTTTCGTTCGGAAAGCTTGATGATGTTTCGATCAAAGCAAGAGATAAGGACGATATTCCGGCCGTATCGGAAGCTGCAGCCCAAAATGTTGAAGCGGCGGACGATAAGACTGAGCAGACATCCGTCGAGAACATAAAGGCCGAAACGGCCCCGGAGAGTGTGAAGGAAGCGCCCCGGAAGGCCGAACCCGAAAAAGAGATGGGATTTGTTGCCGTATCATGCGGCAAGGGACTTGATGAGATATTTACGAGTCTCGGCGTTGATTATCTTATAACAGGCGGACAGACGATGAATCCGTCAACAGATGATATGGTAAGTGCGATCGATAAGGTTAACGCAAAGACCGTATTTATCCTGCCCAACAATAAAAATATCATCCTTGCCGCCAATCAGGCGCAGTATCTCGTTGAAGACAAGGATATCATAGTTATACCGACCAAAACCATTCCGCAGGGTATAACTGCTTTGATAACATATATGAGCGATGCATCGGCTTCGGATAATGAAAGTGCCATGAACGAAGCGATTTCGCATGTTAAAACGGGTCAGGTAACATATGCGGTAAGAGATACATCCATAAACGGACTTGAGATCAAAAAGGGCAATATAATGGGTATCGGCGATCATGAGATACTTGCCGTCGGAACGGTTGTTGAGGAAACGGCTATGGATATGATCGCTCGAATGGTTGATGATGAATCCGAGATCATAAGCGTATACTTCGGCGATGAAGTTGATGAGGAGATAGCCAACGATCTGGCCTCATCCATAGAAAAGAAATATCCGGATATTTCGGTAGAACTTCATCCGGGCGGACAACCGATCTATTATTACATAGTATCCGTGGAATAGGATGACAGATCTTAAGGTTTTAAAAGGAATAGGCGAAAAGAACGCAATTCTCTACAGTCGTATCGGCATCGATACAGTAGAGGATTGTGTTTTTTATTATCCCAGGGATTATATCAGGTATGAACAAATATCGGACAGCGACGCGCTTGAGTGTGAAAAAGTAAATGCCTTTGAAGCCGTTGTCGTTAAAAGACCTCTTGTCAGGTATGTCAGGAAACTATCGATAACGAGTGTTATATTAAGCGCCGGAGGTAACGCAGTTTCCGCTACGTGGTTTAATATGCCATATCTTGCAAAAAGCCTGAAGGTCGGAAGCAAATATGTTTTCAGGGGTATACTTACATCCGAAGGTGACCAGTTTCATGTAAGACAGCCGGCCATATACGAAAGAGAAAAGTATGAACAGCTCCTCGGCAGGATAAATCCTGTTTATCCGCTCACAAAAGGGCTGACAAATGCAGCGATCACCAAAACCATGCGGAATGCATTTGATTATCTTGATGACCGTGTAGAACATGAAGTTTATGACATGCACTTCCCTGTAGATGAGAGTACGCTTAGGGCTGCCCGCAGCAAGCTTGTATATGACGAGTTTCTGAGTTTTATCATCCGTATAAGGCTGATCAAAGAAAAACAACACGCTGCGCACAACAGCTTTAACATAATCGAAACCGCACAGTGCGAGAGGATGATAGAAAAACTCCCATACAGGCTCACAAATGCTCAAATACGTGTATGGAGGAGCATACAGGAAGATCTGTGCAGCAACAGATCCATGCGAAGACTTGTACAGGGAGATGTCGGATCGGGCAAAACAATACTTGCCGTTCTGGCTGCCGTAACCTGTGCGCTAAACCATCACCAGTGTGCCATTATGGCTCCAACGGAAATACTGGCCGGCCAGCATTACGATTCGATCATCCGTCTGCTTAATGCCAATTCGATTGACGTTAAAGTATGTCTGCTTACCGGATCGATGTCTGCTTCGGCCAAAAGGAATGTCAGAAGCATGATTGAAGACGGTAGTGCCGATATAATAATCGGTACTCATGCTTTGTTTCAGGAAAGCGTCATATATCACGATCTTGCCCTGGTCATTACCGATGAACAGCATCGTTTCGGTGCACTTCAAAGATCAAAACTGTCATCGAAAAATGCAAATGACAATGCTCATATACTTGTCATGAGTGCAACCCCGATACCGAGGACACTGGCGCTTATTCTATACGGTGATCTTGATATTTCTCTTCTTGACGAAGTCCCGGCTCATAAAAAACCCGTAAAAAACGCGGTTGTTAATGAAAGTTATCGTAACAGTGCATATAATTTCATGAAAAAAGAGATAGCCGGTCATCATCAGATCTATGTGATCTGCCCGCTCATAGAAGCAAGTGAGGGCATGGAGGCACATAATGTCATTGATACCGCGAAGGAACTCGCGGCATATTTTGATGAAAACACCAGGATCGGAATACTGCACGGACAGTTAAAAAGTGCCGAAAAGCAAAGAGTGATGGATGAATTTTCACAAGGAGCGATCGATATCCTTGTTTCTACAACCGTAGTTGAAGTCGGTGTTAACGTTCCGAATGCGACAGTTATGATGATAGAGGACGCGGACAGATTCGGACTTGCGGCGCTTCACCAGCTCAGAGGACGCATAGGGCGCGGAAGCGCACAGTCATATTGTATATTCATGAGCAGTTCGGACAATCCCGAAACGATGAAACGTCTTAATATCCTAAAATCATCAAATGACGGTTTTGTTATAGCCGAGGAAGATCTGAAGATGAGAGGTCCGGGTGATATATTCGGATTCAGGCAGTCCGGTGATCTTCATTTTAAACTGGCAGATATATATACCGATGCCGAAATATTAAAGAAAGCGGCAGCAGAAGCCGATCGTATCTTAAAAGATGATCCGGAACTTGTTAAGCCGGAAAACGAACATATCAGAAAACTTCTCTTGCTGACGCAGGATTCTTCTTTTGTTGGAACGACCCTTTGATCCACATATATACAACTTATTGTACCGGCGCACTTGAAAAAACGATATATTGTGGTATAATGGTACGGATAGGAGTGTAGTTTTAAAAGGGGAAACATATGTCACCAAGATCAGATTATGATGCAAAGAGCATCACTGTCCTTGAGGGTCTTGATCCGGTAAGAGCCCGTCCGGGTATGTATATCGGAAGTACGACCACCAAGGGTCTTAATCATCTCATCTACGAGATCGTAGATAATTCCGTTGATGAACATCTTGCCGGATTTTGTAATTCGATATGGGTTACTCTTGAAAGCGACGGTTCGGCTACCATTGAGGACAACGGGCGCGGTATACCTGTCGGAATGCATGAAAAAGGTGTCAGCGCCGAGCGTGTTGTTTTTACGACTCTTCATGCGGGCGGTAAATTTGACAACGAAGTATATAAAACAAGCGGAGGACTCCACGGTGTTGGATCTTCGGTTGTTAATGCTCTGTCCGAATATCTTGATATTGAAATAAAACGCGACGGAAACGTATATCATGACAGATATTCAAGGGGCATACCGGTTATCGATCTTGCGCAAGGTCTTTTGCCTGTTATAGGCAAGGCCAGAAATACCGGTACAAAGATCAATTTCATGCCCGATCCCGAGATATTTGAAAAAACGAGGTTCAAGGAGGAGGATATAAAATCCAGGCTTCATGAGACCGCATATCTTAATCCCGAACTGACAATATATTACTGTGACAAAAGAGTTGTTCCTAATGAAAAGGAGGAATTTCATGAGCCCGACGGTATTATCGGGTTTATCAAGGATCTTGATGCTCATAAGGAGACCGTATGTGATCCGGTGTATTTTTCCGGTACATGTGACGGTATAAATGTAGAGATCGCCTTTCAGTATGTTAATGAATTCCATGAAAATGTCCTTGGATTCTGTAACAATATTTACAATTCCGAAGGCGGGACGCATCTGACCGGTTTCAAATCGATGTTCACGAACATAATGAACAATTATGCCCGTGAGCTTAACATTCTTAAGGATAAGGATCAGAATTTTACAGGGGCAGACATCAGAAACGGGATGACTGCTATAGTATCGATCAAACATCCCGATCCCAGATTTGAGGGGCAGACAAAGACAAAGCTCGACAATCAGGATGCTGCCAAGGCCGTGTCCAAGGTTACAGGGGATGAAGTGGTACATTATTTTGACAGAAATGTCGAATCCTTAAAAGCTGTTCTTTCATGTGCCGAAAAGGCCGCCAAGATCCGCAAGACCGAGGAAAAGGCCAAGACCAATATGCTTACCAAACAGAAGTATTCGTTTGATTCCAACGGTAAGCTGGCGAACTGCGAGAGCAGGGATCCGAAAAAATGTGAGATATTCATAGTGGAAGGTGACAGTGCCGGCGGAAGTGCCAAAACCGCAAGGAACAGGGATTATCAGGCAATCCTTCCGATCAGGGGTAAGATATTAAATGTTGAGAAGGCAAGCATTGATAAGGTTCTTGCAAATGCCGAGATAAAAACAATGATAAATGCTTTCGGATGCGGTTTTTCCGAAGGATACGGAAACGATTTTGACATAGCAAAGCTTAGGTACGACAAGATAATCATCATGGCCGATGCGGATGTGGATGGTGCGCATATCTCGACTTTGCTGCTTACTTTATTCTACCGTTTCATGCCTGAACTCATATACGAGGGCCATGTTTATATCGCAATGCCGCCTCTTTACAAGGCTATGCCGCAAAAGGGTGAGGATGAGTATCTGTATGATGATAAGGCACTTGCCGAGTACAGAAAGAGTCATACCAATTTTAAACTTCAGAGATATAAAGGTCTGGGTGAGATGGATGCCCAACAGTTGTGGGAAACAACACTAGATCCCGCTGTCAGGAGACTCAAGCTTGTTGAGATAGAGGATGCAAGACTAGCCAGCAATACGACAGAAATGCTGATGGGGACCGATGTAGGGCCGCGTAAGGATTTTATTTACAGACATGCCCGTGAAGCCGCATTAGATTTTTAACGTAATATTATTCGGAAGGTAAGAAGATATGGCCAAAAAAGCCGCAAAACCAATAGAAGAGACCGTGATCAAGACCGAGTATTCGGAGGTCATGCAAAAGTCATACATAGATTATGCCATGAGCGTCATAGTCGCAAGAGCGCTGCCAGATGTAAGGGACGGCCTTAAGCCGGTACAGCGCCGTACACTCTATGATATGTATGAACTGAATAACAGATATGACCGTCCGCATCTGAAATCCGCCCGTATCGTAGGGGATACGATGGGTAAATATCATCCTCACGGAGACAGTTCAATATATGACTGTCTCGTTGTTATGAGTCAGGATTTCAAAAAGGGGATGGCTCTTGTTGACGGTCACGGAAATTTCGGATCGATAGAAGGTGACGGAGCTGCCGCCATGAGATATACGGAAGCCCGCCTTCAGAAAATATCACAGGAAGAACTTCTTGATGATCTTGATAAAGATGTGGTTGATTTCATACCGAACTATGATGAGACAGGTAAGGAACCTGTTGTACTTCCGGCGAAATTCCCCAATCTTCTCGTAAACGGTACCGAGGGTATTGCGGTAGGAATGGCCACATCCATACCACCTCATAATCTCGGTGAGGTTATTGATGCTGAAAAGGCACTTATAAAAAACAGCATGCTGACCACATCGCAACTGCTTGAGATAATGCCGGGTCCGGATTTTCCGACAGGGGGTCTTGTCACAAACAAAGATGAGCTTGCGGATATATATGAAACCGGAACCGGAAAGATAAAGATCCGGGGGAAAATGGAACTTGAAGTCGCCAAAGGCGGCAGGCCTTCTCTTGTTATCACCGAAATACCTTATACGATGATAGGAGCCAATATTTCCAAATTCCTTCTCGATATAGTCGCGCTCATCGATTCCAAAAAGACGACGGATATTGTGGATATTTCCAATCAATCGAGTAAGGAAGGTATCCGCATAGTCATCGAGCTGAAAAAAGATGCCGATGTCGAAAATGTCAGAAACATGATAATCAAAAAGACACGGTTTGAGGATACTTTCGGAGTCAATATGCTTGCGATATGTGACGGCCGCCCCGAGGTTCTCGGACTCAAACAGATCCTGATCCACCATATTAATTTCCTGCGGGAGCTGGCAACACGTAAATATAAAACACTGCTCGGAAGGGAACTTGATAAAAAAGAGATCCAGGAAGGACTCATTAAAGCTGTTGATGTAATCGACGTGATAATTGAGATCTTAAGAGGCTCGAAGGATGTTAAGACCGTAAAAGCCTGTCTTGTCGAGGGAGTGACCGAAGGTATTGCTTTTAAATCACGTATTTCCGCCAAGGTTGCTGCATCATTGCGCTTTTCCGAAAGACAGGCCCAGGCGATCCTCGATATGAGACTGTCAAAACTGATAGGTCTTGAAATGGAAGCCCTTGTTGCGGAACATGAAAAGACTTTAAAGGATATTCAGGAGTATAAAGAGATCCTGACAAAACCGGCCAAGATGGATTCGGTCATCATAAAAGGACTCGATCGGATCAAAAAAGAATACGGACGCGACAGACGTACTGCCATTGACAATGCCCAGGAAGTTGTATTTGAAGAAAAGGGTGTTGAGGAAATGGAGGTCGTTTTCCTTATGGACCGGTTCGGATACGCCAAAACTGTTGATGTTGCGACATTTGAAAGAAACCGTGATGCTATAGATGCTGAATTTAAGCTCAGTTTTACCTGCCTTAATACCGGCAGGATCTGTGTATTTACAAATACCGGTGTTATGCACTCGGTAAAGGTTTCGGATCTTCCGTTCGGAAAGTTCAGGGATAAGGGCATTCCCATAGATAATGTCAGCAATTATGATTCTTCGACGGAATCGATAGTTTATGTACTTCCTATGTCTGATCTTGTTATTCAGAAGCTTATATTCGGGACCAAAAAGGGAATGTTCAAAACCGTGTACGGTTCTGAGTTTGATGTTATAAAGAGGACCGTTGCGGCAACCGGACTTCTTGAAGGTGATGAACTTGTCACGATATTCCCCGTAACGGATCAGAAATATGTTGTACTTCAGACTGAATTTGATGTATTTCTGAAATTTTCGCTCGATGAGATCCCTGTAAAGAAAAAGGGCGCTGTAGGTGTTCGTGCAATAAAGCTTACTGGTACGGATACCATAAAGGATGTTTATTTCCTGTTTGAGGAAGACGATACATCTGTGAAGGTAGGAAACCGTGAAGTACTTCTGTCGCGGCTGAAAGCTGCCAGACGTGACACGAAGGGAACCAAACTGAGGGGATAAGATGCGAGTCATTTCAGGATCGGCCAGGAGACTTAATCTCGTTACACCAAAGGGTATGTCCACAAGGCCCACATCGGATAAGGTCAAGGAAACTCTGTTTAATATACTTGCACCGGATCTTTATGATGCGAGATTTCTCGATCTGTTTGCGGGCAGCGGCGGTATTGGGATAGAAGCATTAAGCCGCGGAAGTTCATATTGCGCTTTTGTCGAAAAGGACAAGGATGCCGTTTCATGTATCAGAAAAAACCTTGAAACAACGCATCTTGCCGATAAAGCACATGTTGTCCCTTACGATGTTCTGATATCTGTCGCTTCTTTGGGAAACAAAAGGTTCGATATTGTTTTTATGGATCCGCCATATGATCAGGGCCTTGAAAAGAGAACGCTCGAGCTTCTTTATCGTGCGGATATCATTGATAACGAGACTCTTCTGATAGCTGAAGTATCAATATCACACGATATGTCATATGTCGGGGATCTTGGCTATGAGATTGTTCGTATAAAGGAATATAAAAATAATAAACATGTTTTTATCAGGAAAGTTTAGATCAAAACCAATGTATTGATATACCGGCCAAAGGAGGTTTAAACATGAAAAGAGCTATCTACCCCGGAAGTTTTGATCCGGTCACTTACGGTCATATAGATATCATCGAACGGGCCGCGGATATCTTTGATGAACTTATAGTCGCTGTGCTCAACAATAAGGCCAAAAGTCCGTTGTTTTCTATTGATGAACGTGTTAATATATTAAGTGAGGTTTTAAAGGATATCCACAATATCAGGATACTCAGTTATGAGGGTCTGCTTGTTGATTTTGCTTCGGAATGTGATGCGCATGTGATCGTGAGGGGATTGCGGGCCGTCACGGATTTTGAATATGAACTTCAGTTGGCCCAGACAAACAATGTTTTAAACCGAAGCGTAGACACATTATTTCTGACAACTTCGCTTGAATATGCATATCTTTCGAGTTCCACCGTCAGGGAAGTTGCCAGTTACGGCGGTGATATTTCTAAATTCGTACCTGAGTATGTTCAAAAACTGACATACGAAAAGTACAATGCAGCAAGGGGATAAAAGGGGAGAGTGTAAATGAGCAGCAGGATCGAACAGGTTATTGACGAGATCGAATTATTCATTTCGGAATGTAAGTATCAGACATTTTCAAGTACGAACATAATAGTCGATAAAGATCGTATGGATGAACTTCTTCGTGATCTTCGGCTTCGTACTCCCGAAGAGATCAAGAAATATCAGAAGATCATCAGCAATAAGGAGAGGATACTTCAGGATGCACGTGATAAGGCTGATGCCATGCTCAATATGGCGCAGGCCGAAACCGTTCGTATGGTTGATGAGAACGAGATAATGCAACAGGCATATGCCCAGGCTGGCGAGGTTGTAAAACAGGCAACGGCCCAGGCACAGCAGATAGTTGATATGGCGACGGCTGAAGCCAACAATGTACGGCAATCCGCTATGGAATATACTTTCGGGCAGCTATCCACGCTGCAATCCATAATTGAACACGCCATAGGTACGGCGGATGCGAAATACGGTGATCTGATCGCAAAACTTCGTGAATGTGAAAATATAATCGCCCAGGACCGCTCACAACTTTACCCGCAGGTGGAACTGGATAATGATATCGCCGCGCTGGAAGGTTATCCGACGGATAAATCAACAGGCGGCAACAGTACAGACGGCGGTAAAGGTGTAAATGTTATCTGAATTATTTACGGGACCTTATCGGTCCCGTTTTTTTTAAGGCAGGTGCACGAATGGAAAAGGTATTAAATGGGATCAAACCGGAAAACGTGTTCGGATATTTCGAAGAGATATCCGCTATTCCGAGACAGCCCGGCAAGTGTGAAAAGATCAGTGATTATATAGTTGATTTTGCAATAAAACACAGCCTTGAATACAGTCGGGACGATAACAACAATGTACTTATAAGAAAGCCTTCAAACAGAAGCGGCAAGCAGAATGTTGTCATACTCCAGGGGCATATGGATATGGTCTGTGAGAAGAGTTATGATTACGACTCTAAGCATGATTTTTCCAAGGATCCTCTGAAACTGTCTGTCCTCGATGATATTATACGTGCAAAAGGCACCACACTCGGCGCTGATGACGGTATCGCGGTTGCATATATGCTTGCCGTGCTTTCCGATGATACGCTTGACATACCTAATATTGAAGCTTTGTTTACGACGGACGAAGAGGATGGTATGAAAGGCGCCATTGCATATGATGCTTCTGCTTTAAAAGGGCGATATCTTATTAATCTTGACCACGAGGTCGAGGGAGAGATTCTCACATGCAGTGCCGGCGGAAAACGTGTTAAATGCTCCCTGCCGGTTGAATACATAAATGTAACCGGAATAGCCTATGATATCATAATCTGCGGACTTTGCGGCGGACACTCGGGAATGGAGATAGATAAGGGCCGTGGAAATGCTCTCCTCCTTCTTGGAAGGATACTTCATACCATTACGAAAAATATGCCGTTCTCACTGAAGTATCTCGGCGGAGGTCTTACAGATACCGCAATACCCCGGGAAGCAAAAGCCGAGATAATAATCGACCGGCAGTACAATGAACTACTTGAGAGTATAATCGAAAAGTATTCCGGGATCATTTGTGATGAATTCGAAGGAATAGAAGAGAATATGATGATCTATGCCGAGAACAAGGGTGAGGAGACGGCTCCTTGTCTTGATCCCGAATCCAAGAGACGTATCGGTTTTCTTCTCAATACTGTTCCGGACGGTATAATCAAAATGAGCCGCAAAAATGACGGACTTGTCAGAACGAGTCTTAACTGCGGGATAATGAAACTGACAGACAGTACATTTTCATTGATCATAAATATGAGAAGTCTTGCAGAATCCGAAAAAGAAGCTCTTGCCGATAAGATCGAATACCTTATAGAGACGATCGGAGGCCGGTATATTGAAGAATATGATTATCCTGCATGGGAGTTTGTATCCGATTCACAGCTTCGCAAGACCGCTTTTGACATATATCAGCGCATGTTCGGGAAAAACCCCAAACTCAGGGGCTTTCATGCCGGTCTTGAATGCGGTGTATTTTTCAGGAAGATGGAAGGAGTGGATATAATATCCATAGGACCTGACATAGCCAATATCCATACACCGAAGGAACATCTTTCAATATCGAGCACGCAACGTGTATACGATTATCTTATTGAGATTTTAAAAAATATATGATGACGTTACCGGATAGTTTTAAATCATCCATGAAAGATCTTCTTGAGGATGAGTATGACCTCTTTATAAAAGCCTGCGAAGATCGTCCCAAAAGCGCCGTCAGGATAAATACGTCGAAGATAACGGGTTCCGAGTTTGAAAAGATCGCTCCATACGATATTGAAAAGATCCCGTTTTCAGATAACGGATATTATATAAGCGATACGGATGCTTGGTCCAAACATCCGTATTATTATGCGGGCCTTTATTATATTCAGGAACCTTCGGCAATGCTTCCGGGAATCATTGCTCCGGTGGATGAGAACAGCATAGTACTTGATCTGTGTGCCGCACCCGGTGGGAAATCGACTGCTTTATGCTTGAAAAATCCTCAAATACTTGTATCGAACGATATAAGTTTTTCAAGAACCATGGCGCTTGTTAAAAATCTAGAGATATCAGGCGCCCGTGGAACGTTTGTCACATGCTGCGATCCCGCTAAACTTGCCGATGTTTATCCTGAAACATTTGACTGTATAGTTGTAGATGCGCCATGCTCGGGAGAAGGAATGTTCCGAAAGGATCATGCCCTGATATCGGCCTATTTAAAGGAAGGGCCCGAAAAGTATGCTCCCGTTCAACGCAATATACTTGAATGTGCATACAGAATGCTCAAATGCGGAGGATATATTTTATACAGCACATGTACATTCTCCGATATCGAAGATGAGAAGGTCATCATTTCGTTTACCGATGATCACCATGATATGTCTGTGTGCGAAATAGAGAAAAAATACGGACTATGCGGGCCTTATGGGAAATACTCTGATCGTCCGGATCTACAAGGTTGTGTTCATGCTTTATGGCACCGCTTCAAAGGTGAAGGGCATTTTATTGCTCTTATGAAAAAGCAGGGCACCGGCAGCAAAATAACAGCTTATTCCGAAAAACTTTGCCCGTTTTCACAGTTGAATGATGAGGTAAAGCAATTTGCAAAACAGTTTTCCTCTTCGTATTACGATGAGTTTACAAGGAATGCTTTTCTGGTCATGGCCGACGGGTTCATATACATGATGACTCCTTCCATGACCGCACTTTATAACAAAAACATACGTTATGTCCGTACGGGAACATGTATAGGGATCGTTAACAGGCACGGGAAGTTCACACCCCATACTGCACTTGCCTTGAATATGAAAAGTACGGATTATTCCAATACCGTCAGTTTTAATGCCGATGATCCCATGGTTGTCAAGTATTTAAAAGGTGAAACGCTTCCCGCAAACCGCGATAGCATACCACGAAAAGGATATGTCCTTATATGTGTTGATTCATATCCGCTCGGATTTGCCTCCTGCGACGGTACCAAATTGAAAAATCTATATGAAAAAGGCTGGATCATCAGATAATGTGGAAAGAGATACTTAATAATGCCGATGCGGTTCTTTTTGATCTGGACGGTACAGTAGTCGATTCCATGTGGATATGGAAACAGATAGACATAGATTATTTTGCCAAATGCGGATTGAAAATGCCCGAAACCTATCAGAAAGAGATCGAAGGGCTCAGCTTCTATGAGACTGCATTGTATACGAGGAACAAATATTTACCTCATCTTCAGACGGAAGATCTTATGAACGATTGGAACGAGATGGCATATGACCACTATGTTTCCGATGTTTGGCCCAAAGAAGAGGTCATCAGATTCCTGAAACATTTAAAGGGCCGCGGTATCAGTGCGGGTATTGCCACGAGTAATTCCCGTATTCTGTGTGAGGCAACATTAAAAAAGAACGATCTGCTGCCGTTTTTTGATTCGATAATAACCGGTGAGGAAAAAACTGCAGGAAAACCCGCACCTGATATATACATAGCTTCCGCAAAGGCTCTGGGAGCTGATCCGCAAAGATGTATAGTTTTTGAAGATCTGAGCAACGGCATAAGAGCCGGGAAAGCCGCCGGAATGACAGTTGTTGCTGTATATGACGAATATTCGGCATATCAGTGGCAGGAAAAATGTGATCTGGCCGATCATCATATAATGTCTTACAGGGAGATAACCGATGAAATATGTGAATCGTGATCTTAAAGGGACATTCGGATATATACATAAACAAATGATATTTGAGATCATAAAGACTGCGATCCTTTATGCAATGGCTCTGGGCATCTTTTTTATAGGTCTTTTGACGCTGCACACGCGAAAAAGCCTTTGGTCCGTGTTCGCGGTACTGGTGCTTCTTCCGGCATGTAAATCACTTGTTGGTGTGATCATGTTCGCACGGTTTCGATCGCTTACAAAAAAAGATCATGAAAGATATTGCGGATTTATACGTGATCTGCCGGTTATATTCGAAAATATACTGACCACATCCGAAAAGACTTATTTTGTTCCGGTGATATGTTCCATGGCCGGTAATGTGATCGCTTTGGTAAACAAAAAGGAAGATCATAAACCGCTTAAGGACCATTTGTCTGATGTTTTAAAAGCCGCCGGACATAAGGCCGTTGTATGTATATTTGACGATGAAACGCTGTTTTCAAACAGATGCCGCGAGCTTAACGATAAGTTTTCATCTCAATCGCAAAATGCAGACGCGGCAATACTGAATACATTAAAAGCGGTATCATTATGAAGCAATACGTCATTTCAAAAAACGACGAAGGAAGGCGTCTTGATAAATTTGCATCACATATACTTTGTAATGCACCCAGGTCATTTACATACAAGATGCTGCGCAAAAAAAACATAGTATTAAATGATGCAAAAGCTTCCGGCAGTGAACTTCTTAGCGAAGGCGATGTTGTAAAGTTTTATCTTTCGGATGAAACATTTGCTTCTTTTTCCGAAAAGAGCACGCCCGATCCTTCGCTGTCCGGTATGATGCCCAAAATCGTTTATGAAGACGAGGATATCCTGATAGTAAACAAACCGTCAGGTATGCTGTCACAAAGATCCGCAAAAAATGATGTTTCTCTTAACGAGATCTGTCTTGCATATGTTACACATGATCCTGCCGGATCCGGCGAAACATCCGGCAATTTTACCCCGTCGGTTTGTAACAGGCTGGACAGGAACACATCCGGGCTTGTTATCTTTGCCAAGACATACCGTGCGGCAAGAAGTGTAACCCTGGCGATAAAAGAACACACGATCAGAAAATACTATAAATGCATAATATACGGTAGCATCAGTTCCGATATGGAATTATCGGGAAAGCTCATAAAAGATAACGCTACCAATACCGTCAGTATCAGTACCGGCCAAGAAGGTGCGGATATAATTACTTTGGTTCATCCGCTTTGCACAAAAAACAACAGAAGTCTTGTTGAGATAGAACTTGTAACCGGGAAAACCCATCAGATCAGAGCTCACATGGCTTCTATAGGACATCCTCTGATCGGAGACGGAAAATACGGATATGCTGATGTTAACAGGGAATATGAGAAAAAATTCGGGATCAGATCCCAGATGCTTGTCTGTTACAGACTTGTATTTCCCGATGATCCTCAATTAAATGATCTGGCAGGTAAGACTGTGGAAATAGATATCCCGGAAGATTTTAAAAAGGTGATGTGAGATGACATGGACATCAAGGGGACTTCGCGGGTCGACTCTTGAAGATCTTATAAACAGAACAAACGAACTGTACAGGGAGCATGGACTGTGTATAGTGCAAAAGATCCCGACTCCCATAACGCCGGTTAAAATGAACGAGGATCATTCCCAGATAACACTGGCATATTTTGACCAGAAAAGTACAGTGGATTATATCGGTTCCGTTCAGGGGATCCCGATATGCTTTGATGCAAAAGAGTGTTCGGTTAACACCTTTACTCTTGCTAACATCCACGAACATCAGATCGCTTTTATGGAAGAATATGAAAAGCAGGGCGGTATCAGCTTTATAGTCATTTACTATTCACACCTTAACAGGTTTCATTATATGAGATATGAGATACTGCACAATTTCTGGAACCGGATGATCGAAGGAGGCCGAAAAAGTTTCCGCCTTGACGAGATAGAAGACGGGTTCGATCTGTTGCCGCATGACGGATTGTTTGTGCCTTATCTTGACGGTATCAAAAAGGATTTGACATTAAGAGGATGAACGGATTATAATTTCACGTGGTAGCATGGTAGCGAATTAGCAATTTAACGCATTAAAGTGGAGGAAATATGGCGGATCTTATCCACACCCCTGAAGGTGTAAGAGATATAACACCTGACGAATTAAAAAAACAGCTCGAGATCGGCAACAGGCTTCTGGATGTAATAAAAGAGAAAGGGTATATGCTTATGCAGACCCCTTCTTTTGAGTATTTTGACGTGTTTGCCAATAATATGGGAATGACCCCATCCCGTGAACTGTATAAGTTCTATGATAAGGAAGGCAATACGCTTGTCCTTCGTCCCGATTTTACCCCGTCCATGGCGAGAGCTTATTCAAAGCTCTATTATGATGTAACGGATCCGGTCAAGCTTTGTTACAGCGGAAATACGTTTGTTAACGGAAGCGATCTTAACGGCAGACTGAAGGAACTGACCCAGATAGGAGCCGAACTGTACAATGATGATTCATGCGAAGCTGATGCCGGTATGATAAGTCTTGTCATAAACTGTATGATAGCAGCCGGCTTTAAAAACTTTGTCGTTTCCGTCGGGAACGGTAATTTCTTTAAAGGCCTGTTTGAACAGATGGGCATTACAGGGCCTGACGAGGAAAAACTGAGGGCACTTATCGCGTCGGGTAACTTTTATAAGGTTGAAGATCTGTTAAACCGTATCGGTATAGATCGGGAAATGATCGAACTGATACTTGCCGTTCCCAATGATTATACGACCGGACAGTCACTGGCCGGATTAAAGAGCAAAATTTCCAACCCTAAAAGCCTTGAAGCAATTGACCGGCTGATAAATGTCATCGATATACTCAGCCGTGAAGGGGCCGATAAGTATATTTCGGTGGATCTCGGCCTTCTGAACAAGTACAACTACTACACGGGTGTTCTTTTCAGGGCATATACGTTCGGATTCGGCGATGCGATAATGAAGGGCGGCAGATATGATAATCTTGTGAAGGAATTCGGAAAGGATACTCCGGCTATCGGATTCGGTGTATCTCTCGATGAACTTATGATAGCACTTCGCGATGCAAAGGACGATGGCAGGTCGGCAAATAACGAATATCTTACTTTTGCACTAACAAAAGGAAGACTTGCCGAAAAGACTCTGGCATTACTCGAAAAGACCGGTATTTATTGTGATGAGATGAAGGATGGCGGCTCGCGCAAACTGATATTTGTCAATGAAGAACTCAAGGTAAAGTTCTTCCTTGCCAAAGGCCCTGATGTTCCGACATATGTGGAACACGGCGTTGCCGATATCGGTGTGACAGGCAAGGATACCATTGATGAGGAAGACCGTAAGATACTTGAGGTTCTTGATCTGGGTTTCGGTAAATGCCGTATGTGCGTATGCGGTCATAAAAGTGATTCGCAGTTACTTGAAAAAAGAGATATCATAAAAGTGGCGACAAAATACCCGCATATTGCCAGAGCATATTTTAACAATATCAAACATCAGAGCGTGGATCTCATAAAACTGAACGGAAGTATTGAACTTGCTCCTATAGTGGGATTATCCGACGTTATCGTGGATATAGTCGAAACAGGTTCGACTCTTCGTGAGAACGGTCTGGATGTTCTTGAGGAAATATGCGATCTGTCTGCAAGAATGGTCGTAAACCCTGTGTCCATGAGGCTTCATTCGAAACGCATAAAGCTTCTGGTAGACAGGATCAAGGAGGTTTTATGAATAAGATAGTACTTACAAAAGAATCCGTAGACAATATCCTGTCAGATCTTTTAAAACGTAATCCCGGTCAGTATACACAGTATGAACAGACCGTTAACGATATAATATCTGATGTACGTCAAAACGGTGACAAGGCTGTTTTTGAATATACTGCAAAGTTCGATAAATGGCAGGTTGATCAGTCGAATGTAAAGGTGACCGAACAGGAGATCGAAGAGGCATACAACTGCTTTGATCCGGATCTTATCGAAGTGATGCGGCGCTCTGCCGAAAACATCAGATCATATCATGAAAAACAGCTTGCAAACAGTTGGATAGAAACAAAAGAAGACGGATCGATACTTGGACAGAAGATCACTCCAATAGAGCGTGTCGGAGTTTATGTGCCCGGCGGTAAGGCGGCATATCCTTCTTCTACGCTTATGTGCATAATACCAGCAGTTGTTGCCGGAGTAAAACGCATAATAATGACAACACCGGCTGATAGTAACGGCAAGGTATATCCGGCTACTTTGGTGGCCGCAAAGATAACCGGTGTAACGGAGATATATAAGGTCGGAGGAGCCCAGGCTATAGCCGCAATGGCTTACGGTACCGCTTCAATACCAAAAGTTGACAAGATAGTCGGACCAGGTAATATATTTGTAGCGCTGGCCAAAAGAGCTGTTTTCGGATTTGTCAGCATTGATTCTATTGCAGGACCAAGTGAGATACTTGTTATAGCCGACGATTCTGCAGATCCCAAGTATGTCGCCGCCGATCTGCTTTCCCAGGCGGAACATGATGAACTTGCAAGTGCGATACTGATAACCGACAGTAATGAACTTGCACAGTCCGTAAGCCGATATATCGATGAGTTTGTACCGCTTCTTGAAAGGAGGGATATAATCCGCAAATCACTTGATAACTACGGATATATCCTTATTGCCAAAGATATTGATGAAGCCGTTGACGCTGCAAACGCGATCGCATCAGAGCATCTTGAGATATTGACAAAAGATCCTTATGAGACGATGACAAAGATAAAAAATGCAGGCGCGATCTTCCTTGGAGCATATTCTTCCGAACCTTTGGGAGATTATTTTGCGGGTCCGGATCACGTGCTTCCTACAAACGGTACGGCAAAGTTTTTCTCACCTCTCGGAGTGGATGCATTCATAAAACGGACAAGCATAATCGCATATTCGAGAAATGCACTTGAAAGAGACTGCGATGATATCATGAAATTTGCACGTTCCGAAGGTCTTACCGCACATGCCAATTCCATAGGAGTAAGGTTTGATAAAGGAGTATTATGATATGGCTGTAAAAAAAACTGTTTCAAGAAAAGCGCAGAAAGAACGTAAAACAAAAGAGACCAACATATCGGTGAGCATAAACATCGACGGGGAAGGTCAGGCTAAGACAGATACCGGCATAGGTTTCTTTGATCATATGCTTGAAGGCTTTGCAAGGCACGGCTTTTTCGATCTTGAACTTACATGTGAAGGTGATCTTCTTGTTGACGGACATCACAGCGTGGAAGATTGCGGAATAGTTCTGGGTGAGGCGATAAAAGAGGCGCTTGGAGACAAGCAAGGGATAAAACGGTACGGATCTTTTATCCTTCCGATGGATGATGCTCTTGTTTTGTGTGCTGTTGATCTATGCGGCAGACCTTATCTTTCTTATGAGGCCGATTTTCCGACTGAGAGGATCGGATATCTTGATACCGAACTTGTTCGCGAGTTTTTCTATGCCGTAAGTTACAGTGCTCTTATGAACATTCATATAAAGGTTATATCAGGAAACAATTCACATCATATATGCGAAGCTATGTTCAAGAGCTTTGCCAAGGCACTGGATGAAGCCTGCACGCCTGACGAAAGGATCGCCGGTGTTTTATCTACGAAAGGGGCTCTTTGATGAAACTGATAATACCATGCGTATATCTTAAATGCGGAAAGCTTATAAAGGGATTTAAAGACGATACTGTCATAAGCAGCGATCCGGTGTCATACTGTGTTTCGCTTTCGGTAAACGGTGCCGATGCCATATTGCTTTTTGATCTTTCGGACGGAGATACCGAACATGAAGATGCGCTTTTGACTGTAAGAGCGATCACAAAAGCCGTTGATACAGACATATATGCCGCCGGAAATGTCAACAGACTGGAAGATGTTAAAAAACTGTTGTATGCAGGTTGCCGTAAAGTCGCGCTCAATATGGCCAAGCAATCCAACATCGATCTTATGGAGGAAGCAGGTAAGCGCTTTTCTAAGGATAAAACATTTGTATGTGCTGACAGCTGTGAACAGATCCTTGATAATCTCAAAGCTGTCAGGGAAAATACCGGCGGCGCCTTACTGCTGGGTCATATGAGCGATGAAATGTTTGAAGATATTCCCGTTATATGTGTTATCAATGACGATTGCGACATAGAAAGCGTTTTCTCGAAGAAAAACGTTTATGGACTGTCCGGTGATATCGTAAATGGGAAATCCGATCTGCTTGCTCTAAAAGATGATCTTAAAGAACTCGGTTTTGAAGTGAATATCCCGGATGCAAAGATCTCATGGGATGAACTTGTAAAAAACGATAAGGATCTGATACCGGTCGTCTGCCAGGATGCAGCCACATCAGCCGTTCTAATGGTCGCATATATGAACAGGGAAGCTTTTGAGGCAACTGTCCGGACAGGTATAATGACTTATTATTCGCGTTCAAGAGAGTGTCTGTGGAAAAAAGGTGAAACGAGCGGTCATTATCAGTATCTTAAATCGCTTTATGCCGACTGCGATAATGATACGCTGCTTGCAAAGGTAGTACAGATAGGGGCGGCATGTCATACGGGCGAGTATTCATGCTTCTTTAACGAAGTGGTCAAAAAGGATTATGACAGACAGGACCCGTATTCCGTACTTACGGATGTTATGGCCGTTATACTTGACAGACGGGAAAATCCCAAGGAAGGATCATACACAAATTATCTGTTTGACAAGGGTATAGATAAGATCCTCAAAAAAGTAGGGGAAGAAGCTACTGAGATCGTGATAGCAGCCAAGAATCCCGAACCTGAAGAGAGTAAATACGAGATAGCGGATCTTCTTTATCATCTGATGGTACTGATGGCAGAAAAGAACATAACGTGGGATGATGTTATGGAAGAACTTGCCAACAGATAAAAGTTAAAAAAACATCTTGATAATTTTTATGTAAACTTATATAATCAAATAAGACTGTAACATTTGATAATGAAACGATCATTAAATGAAACACGAAAGGGGAAAAAGATGAAGGGATTAATGAAAAAGGCGGTCGTATGTCTGCTGTCTGTTGCATTATCTGCAACAGTTCTTGGCGGTGTTGATGTAGCCGCGAGATCCAGAAAGGGCGGTACGCATAATGTTACATATATTTACGGACTCAAGACTGTGACCGTACCCGTAGCTCATGGACAGAATGCGCCGGTTCCCACCGATACTTATGTACCCGGTTATAATTTTGTATCATGGGTCGGAAACGCATTAAACGTAACCGAGGACCGCGTTATACTCGGTGCATACAGCAAGGAAGCTCCGCCTCAGCCTTATTGTTATTTTGAAACCTATACAGGCGGATACAGGAGCGGAAGAAAGATAAACGGAAACAAATCTGCTCCGTTCGAGCCCTGGTGGAGTACTATCAATATGCAAAAGGGTGTTCCCGGAAAAACCTGTGCCGTTTACTGGTACAACGGACATAACGGTGAACTGTGGAAGACCGATATCGTACCTTACGGAAGTTCTCTTCCGACACCCGATGATCCGTGTATAGCCGGATATGAGTTCATGGGTTGGGAAGGTGACTGGACAAACATCACCGAAGACAGAGCTATTAAGGCCTGGTATTTCAGAACACACAAGATTCATTTTGTATGTGATTTCTGCGGTGAGGATCTCGGAGAGAGAACCATACATGACGGAGACGGTGCATGGATCGATCCTCATGATCACGGAGACAAGGGAGTGAAGTTTGATCATTACGTAACGTCTGACGGATGGGTTTATGAGGGCGGCGGCCTTACCAAAGATCTTTGTCTTCATGCTACTTATAAAAACAAATAAAGTTGGTTATCCTATATGCAAGGAAAAGACGTATGTAAATACGTCTTTTCTTATGTTATTATAAAAACTGATATTTTATGGACTGTTTTCGGATAATATGAACGATCTTGCTCTGTCAAAAGAAATACTGTTATCGGTCGAAAAGCCGGCGCGTTATATAGGTCACGAGGTCAATGCGGTATATAAGGATCCCGACGGACTTATACGATTTGCCATGTGTTTTCCCGACCTTTATGAGATCGGTATGTCACATCTTGGCATACAGATCCTTTATGATATGCTCAACTCATTCGATGACGTATGGTGTGAACGTGTTTATTCGGTATGGACTGATCTTCACGCAATAATGAAAGATAAGGATATACCTTTATTTGCGATCGAGTCTCAGGATAATATCAGGGATTTTGATTTTCTCGGCATAACTCTTCAATATGAGATGTGTTACACAAATATCCTGCAGATACTCGATCTTTCAAAAATACCATTCTATTCAAAGGACAGGACGGACGCTGATCCGATCGTGATCTGCGGCGGTCCGTGTGCATATAACCCGGAGCCTGTATCCCCGTTTTTTGATCTTGTATATATCGGAGAAGGAGAGACGAGTTACAGGTTACTTCTGGATCTGTATAAAAGCTGCCGCAAAAACGGATATGACAGATCCGATTTTATCCGGAAAGCCGGAAAGATCCCCGGGATCTATGCCCCTTCGATGTATGAGACTTCGTACAATGATGACGGTACAATAAAAGAATTCAAGGCTATATATGATGATATGCCTTTAAAGATAGAAAAGGAGATCGTAAGCGACCTGTCGGATACCTATTATCCGTTAAAACCAGTGGTCCCATATATCAAAGCCACCCAGGACCGCGTTGTTCTGGAGATACAGCGGGGATGTATACGCGGATGCCGCTTTTGTCAGGCAGGATCGGTATATAAGCCGATCCGTGCAAGAGATGAGAAAAAACTGGAAGGATATGCCAGGGAAATGCTCGCAAACACGGGGCATGAAGAGATATCGCTTTCTTCACTGAGTTCATCGGATTATCCGGCACTTGAGGATATATGTAATTATCTGATAGACGAATTCGCCGGAAAGCATATCAACATATCACTTCCGTCACTTCGTGTTGATGCTTTTTCACTCGATGTTATGAGCAAAGTTCAGGACATCAAAAAAAGTGTAATGACATTTGCGCCGGAGGCCGGAAGCCAGCGGATGAGAAACGTCATAAACAAAGGACTCACAAAAGATGATATATTAAACGGATGCCGGCAGGCCTTTCTGGGGGGCTGGACAAGGGTAAAACTTTATTTTATGCTGGGTCTTCCTTACGAGACCGAAGATGACATGATAAAGATCGCCGAACTGTCGAATGATATCGCCATGTTATACTACGACACCATACCTAAACAGGAACGCCGGACAAAAGTTTCCATTGTCTCATCCACATCCTTTTTTGTCCCAAAACCGTTTACGCCGTTTCAATGGGCCAAAATGAACACAATGGATGAATTCAGATATAAAGCCCATGTTGTCAATGAGGCGATGAGACGTCAACTTAATTATAAAAGTATACGATACAACTGGCATGCTGCCGATGTTTCTGTCCTTGAAGGCATATTTGCACGCGGAGACAGGAGACTGGCCAAAGTACTTGTTCGTGCATATGAAAAAGGATGTATGTTCGATGCATGGACTGAGACTTTTTCATTTGAGCCCTGGAAGGAAGCATTCGAAGAATGTCAAGTTGATCCGGCATTCTATTATAACCGCGAAAGATCATATGATGAGATCCTTCCATGGGATTTTATCGATATAGGCGTAACAAAGAAATTCCTGATAAGAGAGAACGAGAACGCGAAGCAGGGCATCGTAACTCCCAATTGCAGGGAAAAATGCAGCGGATGCGGTGCGGCAAAGTATCACGGGGGAGTTTGTTATGAAAGTTAGGATAAGATTTTCCAAAACAGGCGCCCTTGTATATATCAGTCATCTTGATATCATGAGATATTTCCAGAAACTGTTCAGGCGATGTGATATACCTGTGCGATACTCGGAAGGGTTTTCGCCTCATCAGATACTGTCCTTTTCAAATCCTCTGCCGCTGGGGATGGAAAGTACAGGGGAATACGCCGATGTCGAACTTACCGAGCCGGTAAGCAGCGAAGAAGCATTAAGGTCGCTCAGAGCACAGACAGTTCCGGAAATAGAAATAATGTCATTTAAGGAACTTGATGCAAGCAGCGAAAATGCTATGGCGGCGGTTAAATATGCCAGATATACGGTAAAAACAAAAGATCCGGATGTATGCGATATAATTCCCGATTGCATCCGAAAACTGACCGAAGCCGAAAATGTTACGGTTGTTAAAAAGACAAAGAAAAACGAAACCGAGATAAATATCAGGCCTCTGATCGCCGAATTAGCCTTTGATAATAAAGATAATATCATCAATATGCTGATAAGCTCGGGAAGCACTGACAATATAAAGCCCGAACTTGTCATGAAAGCCCTGGCTTCATTTGCCAACATGACATTTAAAAAAAACGATCTTGAGATCAAAAGGATAGATCAGTATACGATATCGGACGGCAGGATAATCTCGCTCGATGAGATAGGAACTTGGATACAATGAATGATAAGGCGGTTTTTACCCTTTATAACGGCAGATATGTCCTGATGCATATACATGACAATAAGGCAATGCATATTTATGCATATAACGATCTTTCGCAAGGTGAGATCGGAAAGATAATAAATTGCCGGATAGAAAAGTCAACGGGTATTGATGCATCATTTGTCAGATACTCCGAAAAAGAGAGCGGGTTCATCAACAGGAACATAAAATGCGAAACGATAATTCCGCTGATGTACAAAAAAGAGCCTGTCGGCAGCAAAAGAGCGTGTTTTACGGACAAATTGTCGATCAACGGGAAATATGCCGTTGTTTTTGATGATGATGTTTTTGTAAAATGCTCCGCAAAGATACCTGAGGCTCAAAAAGAAGAATTCATTAATGCAATTTTGCCGCTGGCACGTTCTCTTAATATTGGAATTATTATACGAACACAGGCATTTATTGAAGATGACGGTATTGCATATGCCAAGGAAGAGATCATAAAGATTCATGATCTTCTGAAAAAGATAAAGGAAAAAAGTTCCCATATACCGGTATATTCGGTTTTGTACAATCCATTGCCGGAATTTGTTAAAGATATCATGTATCTGTGTAATATCGGGATCGGTGAGATAGTTACCGATGATGAGACGATAGCAAAGGCTTTGGAAAATACATATGAGGATATATCCGGTCCGGTCAATATGACTGACCGAGTCAGACTGAGATTTTATGATGATCCTTTGCTTCCGCTGTGTAATCTTTACGGTTTTAATGCTAAAATATCCGAGACACTTTCACGGAAAGTATATTTAAAGAGCGGAGCTTATATAACTATAGATAAAACCGAAGCCCTCACTGCAGTTGACGTTAATTCCGCGTCGATAAAGCCAAAAGGGACAGGCCGCGATAATTTCAGAAAAATAAATATTGAAGCTGCTGCCGAAACCGTAAGACAGATGGTCCTTAGAAATCTTTCCGGCATCATCGTTATAGATTTTATCAATATGAAAAGCGACAACGATTATGATGAACTAAGATCTGTCCTGTGCAGTCTTATAAAAACCGACAGGATAAACTGCAGATTTGTTGATTTTACCGGGACGGGACTGTGTGAGCTGGTTCGAAAAAGAAGCGGACGGTGTCTTTCGGAGATCTTTTGTGATAATTACCATCAAGAGGTGTGATAATGGACGATAAAATGTCCCCTATGATGAAGAAATATATGGAAACAAAGGAAGCATACAGGGATTGTATACTTTTTTATCGTCTCGGCGATTTTTACGAGATGTTTTTTGATGATGCGCTGACGGCTTCCCGTGAACTTGAACTGACTCTGACAGGAAAAAACTGCGGTCTGGAAGAGCGGGCTCCGATGTGCGGTGTTCCTTTCCATTCCGCGCAGATTTATATCAACAAGCTTGTAAGTAAAGGTTATAAAGTTGCCATATGTGAACAGGTTGAGGATCCGAAGGAAGCAAAGGGACTTGTCCGGCGTGAAGTGACCCGTATCGCGACTCCCGGTACCAATATAGACATGGAGTCGCTCAATGAGGATAACAACAACTATATCATGTGCATATATTATGCGGGTGATAATTACGGGATCGCAGTATCTGACATTACTACGGGAGTGTTTCTTACAACAGAAGTCGAAGGTTTTCGCAAGCTGACGGATGAGATATACAAATATATGCCATCCGAGATAATCTGTAATGAAGCATTTACAGTATCGGGATTTGATTTTGATGATCTTAAACTTCGAACACAGGCTGTGGTTTTTCCACTGGAACCGCGATTTTTTGATGACGCCGGCGCAGTCGATGCAATATGCCGGCAATTCGGCGTGAACGATATAACAGGTCTCGGCCTGGCAGATCTTAACGTGGCAACCGTTTCATCCGGTGCCCTTATCGAATATCTCTGTGAATCCCAAAAAAGCAGCATCGATCAGATAAGAAATCTTAAGGTTTATTCAGTTACGGATTATATGATACTTGACTGTGCGACCCGGCGAAACCTTGAACTTACGGAAACGATGCTGGAGAAAACGAAAAAAGGATCTCTTTTGTATGTCCTTGATAAGACAAAGACCGCTATGGGCGCAAGAATGATCAGATCATTTCTTGAACAGCCGCTTACCGATAAAAAAAAGATAAATGCCAGACTGGATGCGGTACAGGCTTTTAAGGATGATCTTATACTTCGCGAAGAGCTGCGCGAATATCTGGCACCTGTTTATGATCTCGAACGTCTAATGGGAAAGATCAATTACCATTCCGCAAATCCCCGCGACCTTCTTGCATTTGCATCTTCGATAAAGATGCTCCCTTATATCAGGAATCTTCTTTCCGATTCGAAGATTGGCGTCATACGAAATATAGCGGAGCAGCTTGATACTCTTGAGGATCTTTATGAACTCATAGATTCACGTATAAGCGAAGATGCTCCTGTGACCATAAAAGACGGCGGCATCATAAAGGCAGGTTTTTCCGAAAAAATAGACAGTCTGCGAAACGCCAAAACTGAGGGCAAGAAATGGCTTGCCGAACTTGAAGCACAGGACCGCGAACGGACAGGTATCAAAAACCTTCGTATAAAATATAACAGGGTTTTCGGGTACTATTTTGAAGTTACAAATTCTTTTCTCGAACTGGTCCCGGAAGATTTTATCAGAAAACAGACACTTTCCAATGCCGAGAGATACACTACGGCTAAACTGAAGGATCTGGAAGATACCATTTTAAATGCTGAGGATAAGCTTTTCTCGCTTGAATATGATATGTTTATTGAACTTCGGAACATGCTGTCACTTTCCGTTGACAGGATACTTGCGGCCGCAAGACTTGTAGCCGAAGTTGACGCATATTCATCTCTTGCATATGTCGCCGTTGCAAACAATTATGTCAGACCGGTGATCAACGAAAAAGGGATAATCGATATTTCAGAGGGGCGTCATCCGGTAGTAGAGATGCTGACAAAAGATGAGATATTCATATCAAACGATACATATCTTGATAATTCGGCCAATCGCATCGGGGTCATTACAGGACCAAATATGGCCGGAAAATCAACCTATATGAGGCAGGTGGCACTTATTGTGCTGATGGCTCAGATAGGGTCATTTGTGCCTGCAAGATCAGCAAACATAGGTGTTGTAGACCGTATCTTTACAAGGGTAGGTGCAAGCGATGATCTCGCAAGCGGCAGGTCCACATTTATGGTTGAGATGACGGAAGTTGCCAATATACTCAGAAACGCAACGCCCAAAAGTCTTCTGATACTTGACGAGATAGGCCGCGGAACATCTACGTTTGACGGTCTTTCCATAGCCTGGGCAGTCATAGAATATATAAGCAATACAAAGCTTTTGGGAGCAAAAACTCTCTTTGCGACACATTATCATGAACTTACCGAACTTGAGGGTAAGATCGCCGGAGTAAACAATTACTGTATAGCCGTCAAAGAGAAAAACGACAGTATCGTATTTCTCAGAAAGATCGTTAAAGGCGGGGCGGATAAAAGCTACGGTATAGCCGTGGCAAAACTTGCCGGACTTCCGGACGTTGTGATATCAAGAGCCAATGAACTTGTGGCTCAATTATCCGATAACGATATATCGGCCAGTATCAGATATATCGCATCAGAAAAACCGTCAAAGACGATACTTAAAAAGAGTGATGATGTTGACAGGGGACAGATGTCCCTGTTCGATACCGTAACAGATGACGAGATCATTCGCGAGATCAGGGAACTTGACTGCAATAATCTGACTCCGATGGAAGCATTAAATGCCCTAAGCATGCTGCAGAGCAAACTCAAAAACAGATGGTAAATACAATGCAGATGATAAATATACTTGATGATCAGACCATAAACAAGATAGCTGCCGGCGAGGTCGTAGAAAGGCCCGTCAGCGTAGTGAAGGAACTTACGGAGAATGCCATTGATGCGGGAAGTACATCCGTAAGCATTGAGATCAAAGGCGGCGGGATTGACAGCATAAGAGTGACCGATAACGGCACCGGTATAAACCGTGAGGATATCCCGCTTGCGTTTTTGCGTCATGCAACAAGTAAGATACACTCTGCCGAGGATCTTGCCGGAATATCTTCTCTTGGTTTTCGCGGTGAGGCACTTTCATCGGTCGCATCTGTTTCCAAGGTTGAAGTGATGACCAAAACAAAAGATTCCATCTTAGGATACAGGTATCGTATAAGCGGCGGCCGTGAATTGTCGTTCGATGAAGCCGGGGTTCCGGAAGGTACTACGATCATAGTAAAGGATCTGTTCTACAATACTCCCGCCAGACGTAAATTTTTAAAAAGCAGCGCGACGGAAGGCAACTATATTACTGAACTTGTTGAAAAACTGATACTTTCACATCCCGATATTTCATTCAAATTCACATCCGACGGAAGAGTCAGGCTTGCAAGTGACGGAAGCGGTGATATCAAAGCATGTATTTACAGTGTTTTCGGCCGTCAAAGTGTGACGGCTATGACAGATATCGAATATGTTTCCGAAAACTGCAGTATTACCGGCTTTGTTGGAAAGCCTGAAACAGCACGTCAGAACCGGAATCATGAACTGTTCTTTGTTAACGGGAGATGTGTTAAAAGCAAAATACTCTCGCAGGCAGTCGAAGAAGCTTATAAACCGTACTTAATGCTCCATAAGTTCCCGTTCGTTATACTCTATTACGATATTCCTACGGAACTGCTTGATGTTAACGTCCATCCCGCAAAGACCGAGATAAGGTTTATGGAGGAGAGGCTTGTAAGCAGTGTCACCATAACGAGCGTGACCGAAGGGATCACCAAAAAGGAACTGATCAGCGATGCACTCAGACAGGAGAGTGAAGAAAGAGTTGTTCCTGATATGCCCGAACCGTTTGAGCATAACCTTATAAAGCCATCCGATAAATCCCCGGCTCCGGCGCGTATTCCAACCCGTGAATCCGAAATATCATATTCCCGGCCTGTTTCGTATCCCGAAGGTAAACCCGAACAGGAAACATTGTTTAAGGAAGGATTTCTTTCCGAGGATAACCACAGCAAACACCGTATCATCGGGCAGGTATTTGATACATACTGGATAATAGAATATGAAGATAAGATGTATATCATCGACCAGCATGCGGCTCACGAAAAAGTGCTTTATGAGCGGTTTTCAAAACAGATCGTCCAAAACAGCGTTATCTCACAGATGATAAGCCCCCCGTTTATCGTTACTCTGTCGCCTTCCGAGGAAGAGGTTGTCAGACAATATATATCGGAATTTGCCGAGATCGGTTTTACAATAGAACATTTCGGTCAAAAGGAATATGCCTTGTCCTCGGTTCCGGTCGAACTGTTTGGAATGTCTCCGCATGATTATTTTCTAAGCGTTCTTGATGATATTGCCGAAAACAGACCGAATAAGCAGCCTGCGCAGATAAAGGACAGGATAGCGACAATGGCATGCAAAGCCGCTGTAAAGGGCAACATGCGAATGTCATATACCGAAGCCGATGCGTTGATATCACAGCTGTTTACCCTCGACAACCCGTATAACTGTCCTCACGGGAGACCGACTGTTATATCATTTTCCCAAAGTGATCTGGAAAAACTGTTCAAGAGGATAGTATAAATGCAGGATCTTATAATCCTGGCCGGCCCCACGGCTGTCGGAAAAACATCTCTTTCAATAAAGCTTGCCCAAAAGATCGGCGGAGCTGTCATAAGTGCGGATTCGATGCAGGTATACAAAAATATGGACATAGGGACCGCAAAGATAACAAAAGATGAGATGAAAGGTGTTCCTCATTATCTTATAGATACGCTTGAGCCGACAGAAGATTTTAATATTGTATACTTTCAGCGCAAGGCAAAAGAAGCGATAAACGAAATATCCTCAATGGGAAAGATTCCGATCATGGTCGGAGGCACAGGGTTTTACATTCAGAGTGTTATCTATGACACGGATTTTACCGAAAGTGATGAAATGCCACTGTACCGAAAAAAACTGCTTGATCTGATAGAACAAAAGGGCAGCGGATATGTACATGATATGTTAAAAGCAGTTGATCCCACAGCTGCCGAAAGCATTCATCAAAACGATCATAAACGTATGATCAGGGCACTGGAATATTATGAATATACAGGTCTGAAGATCTCGGATCACAACCTGGAAAGCCGTTTGAAAGACAGCAGTTACAACTTCTGTTATTTTGTTCTTACCGACAACAGGCAGAAAATATACGAGAGGATAAACAAACGTGTTGACCGGATGATAGAAGACGGACTTGTCGGTGAGGTCAGAAAACTGATGGATATGGGGCTGACAAAAGACAACGTATCAATGCACGGTATTGGCTACAAAGAGATCATCGATCATCTTACCGGAAACTGTACTCTCGATGAAGCGATATACAGAATAAAAAGGGAGAGCAGGCATTTTGCAAAACGGCAGATGACATGGTTCAGGCGTGAAAAGGATGTTATATGGCTGGATCTTGAAAAAGATGATGATGTATTAACAACGATCATGTATGAACTCAAAAGGAAGGGTATCATCAATGGATGAGATCATAAAAATATACGAAAAATGCGGGATCAGCAAGGATGTCTATCAGTTCGGGGAGAATATCCTGGCCGGTCTTAAAGAACGATTCGAACAATATGACAAGGTTGCCGAGTACAATCAGCTGAAAGTCGTTGAAGCTATGCAGTCATGTCGTGTCAGTGAAGCATGCTTTATGCCTTCAAGCGGATACGGATACAATGATATCGGAAGAGATACCCTTGAACAAGTATATGCAAGGATATTCGGAACAGAAGATGCACTTGTCAGACCGCAGTTGACATGCGGAACACACGCACTTGCCGTTGCTCTTTCTTCCCAGCTTCGACCGAATGACGAGATACTTTCAATCTCCGGCAAGCCGTATGATACTCTGGAGGAAGTCATAGGTATAAGACCCGGTACAGGTTCCCTGGCGGAATACGGGATAACATACCGTCAGGTCGATCTTCATGAGGACGGATCATTTGATGAAGAAGGTATCAGACGTGCAATAAGAAGCGAAACAAAACTGATAGCCATACAACGATCAAAAGGATATCAGACCCGTCCTTCGCTTTCTGTTTCGGCGATCGGAAATGTTATCAGATTTGTAAAGAGCATACGAAGCGATCTGATAGTAATGGTTGATAACTGTTACGGCGAGTTTGTCGAAACCATAGAGCCTTCCGATGTCGGAGCCGATATGGTCGTAGGATCGCTCATCAAAAATCCGGGAGGCGGTCTTGCACCGCTTGGAGGATATATAGCAGGTACAAAGGAATGTATAAAAAAAGCGGCATACAGACTTACCAGTCCGGGTCTCGGAAAGGAAGTGGGAGCTACTCTTGACATAAACAGGTCCTTGTTCCAGGGATTGTTTCTTGCACCCACTGTCACCATCAGTGCGCTCAAGGCCGCCGTATTTGCTGCCGGTATATACGAAGCATTGGGGTTTGATGCTTATCCGGCCGCCGATGCAAAAAGAGCGGATATTATCCAGGCGCTGACTCTTGGTTCTCCCGAAGCGATAAGCGCATTCTGTAACGGTATCCAGTCCGCGTCTCCCGTGGATGCTTATCTTACGGCCGAACCGTGGGATATGCCGGGATACGACAGTAAAGTGATAATGGCCGCCGGCGCGTTCATATCCGGAAGTTCTATAGAATTATCGGCGGATGCGCCGATTAAGCCGCCGTATGCAGTGTATTTTCAGGGAGGGCTGACATGGCCTCATGCCAAAATGGGAATATTGAAATCACTCCAGAAGATGGTAGATGCAAAACTTGCGGATATATACATAAATTAAGTCTTATGTTAAAATAATCTGATATGAATCAGGCAGGATATGCATCAAATTTGCGAAAAACGGGGAAAAAACATTGGCAGTCAATGCTTTCGGAATAGATCTGGGAACATATAATATAAAAATATATAACGGTTTTACCGACAGGATCATCTCTCACAAGAATATGATCGCCATTCAAAACCGGCGAAATCTGTTTGCATACGGTGACGATGCTTTTACTATGTACGAGAAAGCTCCGGATAACATCAAGGTGACATTTCCGCTTACATACGGAGTTATCGCGGATATCAATCATATGCAGATACTCATCCGTAATTTTATAAGTGATGAGATGGAGGGAAATATAAGAAGTGCGGATTATTATATTTCCGTACCGACGGATATAACCGAAGTTGAAAAAAGAGCTTTCGTTGACCTGGTAAAAGAATCCAACATAAGAGCCCGGAATATCTATATAGTCGAAAAAGCCATTGCCGACGGTATAGGTATGGATGTTGACATGCACAGGTCACAGGGCTTTCTTGTTGTAAACGTCGGATATGAAACTACCGAGATCTCAATACTGAGTCTCGGCGGGATAGTTCTGTCCAAACTGTTAAAGATAGGCGGTAAGAAATTCGACGAATCCATCCGTAACATGGTACGAAAGGAATATAACCTTTTGATCGGATTCAAAACGGCGGAACAGACCAAAATCGATCTCGTTGAACTTGAAAAAGAGCAACGGGATGCTGTTGTTTACGGAAGAGACATCGTTACCGGACTGCCGGTTGAACGTACGATCCCGACTGTTCTGATCGAAAGGGCGATGCATGAACACTTTGAAACGATAATAGATAATGTAAGACTGATACTTGAACGTACACCTCCCGAACTCGGAGCGGATATATACAAAAAAGGTATCTTTCTGACCGGAGGAAGTGCCGGTATCGGAGATCTTCATGCACTGATCTCAAAGAGCACCGGCCTGAAGGTATTGTTTTCGCCTCACGGACAGGGAAGTGTGGCATTCGGTCTTTCACAGATAATCAAGAATGAACGTCTCCATCCTATTGTATATACGATGGAAGACTTTTCCGTATAAACAGGGGAAAAATGGCACGAAACAGATCCGGCAGGAACAAAATAAACATTCCGAGTAAATATGTGTTACTCGCACTTTCGGTTATATGCGTTATCATGATGGTTCTTTCATATGCAACCGACATGATGAGTATCGTTCCGCAGACTGTTGCGGGTTATACTGTCATACCTTTTCAAAAGGCAATCTCATATGCCGGGAACTGGTTATTCAACCGTTCCGAATCCATAAGGGAACTCGAAGAACTCAGGATAGAAAATGAAGAACTGAAGGAAACGGTAAAGCAGCTGACGATCAGGATCAATGATCTGACAACCGACAAATATGAGCTTGCCGAACTTCGGCAGCTTATGGCGCTTGATGAACGGTACAGTGATTATCCCACTGTCGGTGCACGTGTTATAGGTAAGGATGCCGGCAACTGGTATTCCACGTTTCTTATAGACAAGGGAAGCAATGACGGTATAAAGGTCAATATGAACGTTATGGCCGGAGCCGGACTAGTCGGGATAGTAACCTCGGTAGGGCCTAACTGGGCCACCGTACGTTCCATAATCGACGATGATTCAAATATCAGCGCCATGGTTTTAAATACTTCGGATACAATGATCGTGACCGGCGATCTGGAGCTTTATTCAAAGGGAAACATCAAGTTTTCCGATCTTCGTGATGAAGATGATGCTGTTGCGGAAGGCGATCAGATCGTGACCAGCCAGATAAGCGATAAATACCTTCCGGGAATTTCAATTGGGTATATAAAGGAGATCAACAGCGATTCAAACAATCTCACCAAATCCGGTTACCTGACACCGGTCGTTGATTTCGAACATCTGGATATCGTGCTTGTTATTACACAGATGAAACAGACAAAGGACTGATATGTACAGAAAAGCAGTTGTACTATTACTCATACTAATCGGATATCTGCTTCAGAGTACGATGATCCGCATACTTCCGCTTGGCGGTGTTGCTCCCAATTTTCTTATCATTCTGACTTCATGTTTCGGATTCATGCGCGGCAAAAAGGACGGTATGTATGCCGGGTTTATATCCGGTCTGATCCTTGATGTTCTGTTCGGTGAACTGATCGGTTTTTATGCCCTTATATATATGGTAATAGGTTATCTGAACGGTTTTTTTGCGAGCATATTCTATCCGGAAGATATCAAACTCCCTGTTTTTCTGATAACAAGCAGTGAACTTGTATATTGTTTCATTGTTTACGTATTCAGATTTCTGATACAGGGTAAGATTCATTTCGGTTATTATTTTCTGCATATAATCCTGCCGGAAATAGTTTATACGATCTTTGTGACGATAATCATCTACAAGGTCATACTGAACATAAACGAATGGCTTGAAGATCTGGAAAGAAGGAATATTTGATTGTTCTCGGATTTAAAGGAATGGTTTAAGGATGCGATCTTTAACCGTTTTACGTTACTTCTTATATTTTATGTCATATTGATAGTTGTACTTGTACAACGTCTTTTTATAATGCAGATAATAAACGGTCAGGATTATCTTAATAACTTTAAACTGACGATAAAAAAAGAAACGACTCTTAAAAGTACCAGAGGCAACATATATGACAGAAACGGCAATCTGCTTGCTTATAACAAGCTGGCATATGCCGTGACGATAGAAGATAACTTCGAATCAGGCAAGAAAAAGAATGCCCTGCTTAACGATTCAATCATGCGTGCCATCAGGATAGTGGAATCATGCGGTGACAGTGTATCAAATGATTTTAATATCATAATCAATGATGACGGGCAATATGAATTTGCGATATCCGGAACCAGACTGACGCGTTTTCTTGCTGATGTTTACGGTCATAAGTCGATGGATGACCTTACTACAAGTGAGAGAAATTCCACTCCCGAAGACATTATCCTTTATCTTGCGGACCAGAAAAGATACGGTATAGGCCATACCGTTATCGACGAGCAGGGGGATTCCGACTTCATAGCGCTTGAAGGTTACACCAATGAAGAAGCTTTAAAGCTTATAACCGTCCGTTATCAGCTGGCCACGAACAGTTATCAGAAATACCTGTCCACCGTCATTGCAGACGATGTTAATGAAAAGACCGTGGCTGCCATCAAGGAAAACTCGGACATACTGCAGGGGGTCTGTATCGAAGTAAACACACTCAGAATGTATAACGATGCCGAGTACTTTGCTCATATAATCGGTTATACGGGAAATGCGTCGCCTGACGATCTTGCCGAACTCGCGTCATCTTCGCACGATTATAACGGTGCGGACATGGTCGGAAAATCCGGAATAGAAAAGTCGATGGAAGAGTATCTGCAGGGCGAGAAGGGTAAAGATGCCATATACGTCGATAACATGGGAAAGGTCATCGATACGATCTCCCATGTTGATCCGAAGGCCGGAAATGATGTTTATCTTTCAATAGATGCTGATCTTCAAAAAGCCGTGTATAACATGCTCGAGCAAAAGCTCGCCGGTATACTCGTATCCAAGATCATCAACATGAAGACGTATAACAACAGTGAAGTAAAATCATCCCGTATGATGATACCGATCGATGACGTTTATTACGCGCTTATAAACAATAATGTCATAGACGTGGATCATATGTCCGAGGACAATGCCGGAGCGTATGAGCGGCAGGTGTACGATGCTTTCCTTGTCAAACAGGCATCGGTTCTGTCGGCATTACGCGATGAACTTCTAACCACAAAGACCGAATATAAAAATCTCAGTGATGAACTCAAGGTTTACGAAAGCTATATCGTTTCAAGGCTTATGTCACAGTCAACAGGTATTCTGGTATCGGATCTTATAGACCGTGAAGACAGTACATATATCAACTGGACCGTAAATGAAACGATAAGTCTTAATGAATACCTTCATTACTGTCTGGCTAATAACTGGATCGACGTCACAAAGTTCCATCTGGCCAGCCAGTATTCCGATTCCGAAGAGATATATACCCAGCTTGTTGATTATATAATCGAAGATCTTTCGCAGAACAGCGGTTTCGGTAAGAAAATGTTCAAATATATGATCGCCGATAACAATATCAGCGGGAAACAGCTGTGTATGATACTCTATGAACAGAAGATATTATATGGCAGTGCCGCTGAAAGATCACTGCTTGAATCGGGTGCAAAAACGCCGTATGATTTTATCATAAATAAGATATCAAACCTTGAGATCACTCCGGCAATGCTTGCTCTTGATCCTTGTTCGGGATCCTGTGTCGTCGCAAATACGAACGGTGAACTGCTGGCGCTTGTTACTTATCCCGGGTATGATAATAACAGATTCGCCAATTCCATCGACTCGGCATACTATGCGAAGCTTCTCGCTGATCTTGCAAGTCCGCTTTATAACAACGCAACCCAGCAGATGACTGCACCCGGATCAACGTTCAAACCTTGTTCGGCAGCCTGTGCTCTTGAAGAAGGTGTTGTTAATACAGGTGAGACGATAAGATGTGAAGGCGTTTTTGAATACTTTGACGTGAAAAAGCAGTGCTGGGTTTATCCCGGAGGACACGGACCTCTTGATGTCATAGGAGCCATAGGAAATTCATGTAACGTATTTTTCTATGAAGTCGGCTTCAGGCTTGCGACAAATACACACACATCAAACTATGATGAACAGCGAGGTCTTGACCGTCTGCAAAAATATGCGGATCTGTTCGGCCTGACGAGCAAAACAGGGATCGAGATGGAAGAGAACGAAGATAGCCACACGGGGAACGTGTTATAAATATACACTTCTTGATAAAGTTGTCGGCCAGGACGGGACTGTTATAATGTCCAATTCTCCCGGCATACAGAACAGCGTATTGTTTGCCGACAGTACCTGGGATCAGATATTCAAGGGAATGAGACATGTTGTTGAGACTGCCGGTGCTTTTAAAGGTTTCCCGATCGCAACAGCAGGTAAGACCGGAACGGCACAGACCAGCAAATCAAGGACAAATCACGCCGTATTCATCGGGTTTGCACCTTATGACGATCCCGAGGTAACCGTAGCCACGCGTATAGCATACGGATATACTTCTGCAAATGCAGCTCAGCTTTCAAAGGATGTACTGAGTTATTATTTCAAGACCGAAGATGTCGAAGAACTTGTAAACGGTGTGGCTGCCGAATCAACGAACGAGATAATAGAAGATTAAGGACGGAAGGTGATAGCATGCAGGATCCCGTAACCATCAAAAGTTTTCCGAACGGACTCAAACTGATCCTTAACAACGAGATACCGTTTGAGCAGTTATATGTTGCATTTGCCCAAAAGCTGATCGAATCGGACAGATTTCTGGGGGATGCCAAACTCGTTATAACATTTGACGGCAGAAAGCTGTCAGATCTGGAAGAAAGAGCTCTTATAGAGGCTTTCGGCCAGTACAGTCATGTCACCGTATTGTGCGTGATGGAGCGAGATGAAAAGAAAAACGAAGTGTTCATACAGGCTGCCAATGCTTTTTCACCAAGCGGGGAAGTTGAGAACACATCGGTTTATAAAGGAACTCTGCATGCCGGACAGAATCTTGAAACCGAAGGTAGCATAGTGGTACTCGGTGACGTAAATCCCGGAGCGAGCGTTTCGGCGGCCGGTTCAGTTGTCATTCTCGGTACCGTTTACGGCGATATTGCCGCAGGTATAAAAGGTGATGAAGGCGCATTTGCCGCTGCTCTTGATATAAAGGCCGATACGGTAACGGTATGCGGGCAAAAATGTACGATGTTTTCCAAAAATGCCGGTTTTCTGCGGAAGATCGCCGGTGCCAAGATCATTTACATCGGTGCCGACGGAGTGATCTGCGAAGACATAACAAAGGAATTTCTTGCAAATATACCTTTTTAGAGGTTGATAATGTTCGAAGGTTATAATTTCAAAAAATACGATATTCTTCTCGTTCTGTTATGTGCCGGTATTTCCTTACTGGGAATAGTGTTCATAAACAGCGCGAACGAATCATATGTAAAACATCAGCAGGAAGGCTTTATCATGGGCCTTATATTGATGATAGTGATCTCTTTCATCAGTTATTCGTTCGTTCTGAAGTTTTACTGGCTTATCTATGCCGTATCGATAGGTCTTCTGGTTGTGGTCAAACTGTTCGGTGATTCGGGCGGCGGAGCACAGCGCTGGTTTGAGATCGCCGGCATACGTTTCCAGCCTTCAGAGCTGGTTAAGATCTTATTGATTTTATTTTATGCCGCGTTTATTATGAAACATAAGGAAAATATCAATACTGTACGTATGATAGTTGCCTGCGTTCTTCTGATAATACCGCCGACTGCGCTGATCTTCAATCAGCCTGATCTGTCAACAACGATCATGGTCGTTTCAGTATTCTGTCTTATCATGTTCATAGGCGGAGTCAGCTGGAAAGTCATAGGCGGTGCGATACTTATCGGTGTTCCGTCATTCATCCTTGCCCTCAGATATCTTATGCGGGATGACGTTCATATTATCAAGGATTACCATAAAGGACGTATACTTGCCTGGCTCTATCCTGATGAATATGCAAGCACGGAAGCCTATCAGACGTTAAATGCAATGACGGCAATCGGTTCGGGACAGTTATCCGGAAAGGGCATAAACAACAACGTCGTTGCTTCGGTCAAAAACGGAAACTTTATCTCTGCCGCACATACCGATTTTATCTTTGCGGTCATAGGTGAGGAGACCGGCTTTGTCGGATGCTGTGTGGTTATCGGTCTGTTGTTTCTTATAGCCATAATCTGTATCCTTATCGCAAGAAGGGCAAAGGATGTCGGCGGACAGATAATAGCCGGAGGAATGGCCGGACTGATCGGAATACAGACTTTTATAAATATCGGTGTTGTTACGGGATTACTTCCCAATACCGGACTGACGCTGCCGTTTGTCAGTTACGGGCTGACAAGTCTTGTCAGTCTTTTTATCGGAATGGGATTTGTTTTAAACGTTAAACTGCAGTCACCGGCCGGTGAATATTTCGAGGGGGAATTCTGATGAACATTGGACTCATTGCTCACGAATCTAAAAGAAAACTTATGCAGAATTTCTGTATTGCATACAGGGGATCTTTAAGCAAGCATACTCTTTTTGCAACGGGAACGACAGGAAGACTCATAGAGGAAGTGACCAATCTCTCGATCCATAAATACCTCGCAGGTAATCTGGGCGGAGAGCAGCAGATCGGCGCACAGATCGAGCATAATGAGATCGATCTGATGATCTTTCTTCGTGATCCTCTTGCTCCCGACCTTCACAAGCCGGATATCAATTATATAGTCAAGCTGTGTGATATGCATAATATCCCTCTTGCGACTAATCTTGCAACAGCTGAACTGCTCATCAAATCACTGGACAGAGGAGATATGGAGTGGCGTGAGATGTACAAATAAAGCACGACTCATTGCTTTTGGAATACTAATTTCATTATCATTAACCGCATGTAAGGGCAGTGTGGGATTTGCCTTCGATCCGGATTCGGCTGCCGGAACGTTCAATATACGATCAAAACCCGAAAAACCCGAGGTAAGATCGTTTGCTTCGGATATATGTGTATGCGATGATGATTTCGAATCAATGAGCCTGTCGATAGATGAAGCCGAGGCCGGTGGTTTGTTTGATGCCACAAGCCGCGAAACGGTATATGCCAAGAATGTTCATCAGAAGATGAATCCGGCATCTCTTACAAAGGTCATGACAGCCTATATAGCACTCAAATACGGTCATCTCGAGGACACGCTCACTGCGTCATCCAACGTCCTTATAACCGAAAGCGGCGCACAGCTTCTCGGTATAAAGGAAGGGGATAAAATGACTCTTGATCAGGCTCTGCATGCACTTCTTATGTATTCTGCCAATGATGCCGGTGTGCTTATAGCAGAGTATCTTTCAGGAAGCGTGGAAAAGTTTGCTGCGGTCATGAATGATGAAGCACTCAAGATCGGGGCCACCAACACTCATTTTACCAATCCTCACGGACTGACCGACGAAGAACACTATACTACCGCATATGATCTTTATCTTATGTTCAATGCGGCAATGCAGTTTGAAGAATTCAGAAGAATAATCAATTCAACCGAATACAAAAGCGAATACAGGGATCGTGAGGGTAATCCCAAAAAGATCGAAATATCAACAACAAACGCATATCTGAAAGGCGATCAGAACGCTCCGGACGGTGTAAATGTTATCGGTGGCAAAACAGGTACCACAAAGGCCGCAAAAAGCTGTCTTATTTTGTTATCAAACGGTCCGAACGATCATACATATATATCTGTTATACTCGGATCTACCGACCATGACAGTCTGTACAGGAATATGACAACACTGCTTACGGATATCTGAATATTGTTGTCATTTACGTTCAAATACACTATAATTAGATATATTCTTAATTAACAGGAGGATAGGCAATGATTCAGTTTATTGTTGGAGCCAAGGGCAAAGGCAAAACAAAGCACTTACTGGAAAAGGTTAATAATGCGGTCAAGACCGTGGACGGAAATATCGTCTATCTTGATAAGAATTCGAAGCATATGTATGAACTCAAAAACAGGATCAGACTTATAAATACTTCCGAATTTCCTTTTTCAACCACAGAAGAGTTCTTTGGTTTCATCTGCGGTATAGTATCACAGGATCACGATCTTCAGGAAGTATACCTCGACAGTTTTATGGATGTTGCTTTTATTAAAGATAAGGCCGCAATAGAAGGCGTTTTCGACAAGTTCGAAAAGATCAGCTCACAGTTCGATGTTGATTTTATAATCAGTGTTTCTCTTGAGCCGGATGAGGTACCCGAGAAATACAAATCACAGGTAATAGTTGCACTTTAATACCAAACGGATCCTTTTGGAAAGTCCCGGGTGACCGGGACTTTCCTTAAAGTTTACGGATATGAAGGCCAAAAAAAGGAAAAAGAAAAACCAGGAAGACAGGAACCAGCGAAAAGTCTTTCAATATCGTAAGCCAATAAGTTTTAATCCGGGAGTACTCGTATTCCTGGTTATTTTTGTATATATAGTCATAATGGTCGTATCTTATTTCAGGCAGACGCATATAACCCCTTATGAAGTCAAGCTCGGATCATTGGCTATAAATAATACATACCGTGGTGTTATCCTTCGTGACGAGACGGTTATTACAAGCGATTTTTCCGGATATATCAACTATTATGCCCGTGAATCCGAAAAAGTTAATGCCTATTCAATGGTTTATACAGTCGATTCGACAGGAAAACTCGCAGAGATGATAAACGACGAAGGAACAGATGCGAGTTCGATCTCAAATGAAAGCCTTTCAGATATCAGGAACAGCATTTCAACCTTCGCAGTGGATTTTACTCCCGAGGATTATATCGATACATATGCGTTCAAGTACAATATCGAAGGAACCGTATTAAAACTGGCAAACACTGCGGTACTTGCCAATATAGACAAGCTGCGTGCCGAGAACTATGCCGATTCCATAGATTTCGGATATGCTCCCTCGTCCGGTGTGATACTGTACTCGACAGACGGCTATGAAGAACTTACGGCAGAATCGATAACACCCGAACAGGTTGAAGGTGTGGATTATGAGAAAAATGTTCTGCATTCCAACGATCTTATCTCCGAAGGCGACAATGCTTATAAACTGATCACGAGCGAGTTATGGTCGATCATTATAGAGATAGACGAGGAGAGAGCTCAGTCGCTTGCCGATACGAATTACATCGAAGTACGATTTTTAAAGAATAACTATACGGCCTGGGCCGGGGTCAGCATACTTCGCCAGAACGGAAAAACATATGCTAAACTGGACTTTAATAATTCCATGATAACGTTCGCATCTGACAGATTCGTCGAGATAGAACTTCTCGATAATGCAAGGGAAGGACTTAAGATACCCAATTCAGCGATAGTTGAGAGAACGTTTTATCTGATACCCGAAGATTATCTGACTAACGGCGGCAATTCCGGTGATCCCGGATTTAACAGGGAATCCTATCTTGAGGATGGAACATTGTCTGTAGAGTTTGTTCCGGCAACGATATATAACAATGTTGACGGTATGCTGTATGTTGATGAATCCGTATTTAAGATAGGTGATTATGTAATAAAACCCGAGGACGGGGAAAGATACGCCATATCCAAACAGGCAAGTCTGATAGGTGTATATAATATAAACAAGGGCTATGCCGATTTCAAGCAGATAACGATACTCAATCAGAACGAGGAATACTCTATAGTAAAATCGAACAGCGAGTACGGCCTTTCGGTATACGACTATATAGCGCTAAAAGGTGATTCCGTAACCGAGAATGATTTTATTTATGACTGAGTCTTATAAAGGGTGCGTAAGATGATCAAAGAAAACCTGGAAAATGTACAAAACAGAATCTCCGAAGCCGAAAAGAAGGCCCAAAGGGTCGGAAAAACAACACTGATAGCCGTATCAAAGACCAAGCCGGTCGAAATGATACGTGAGGCTTATGATGCCGGTATAAGGGATTTCGGCGAAAACAGGGTTCAGGAGATTGTCGAGAAGTACCCGGTTCTGCCGAAGGATATCAGATGGCATCTTATCGGTCATCTGCAGACTAACAAAGTCAAATACATCATCGACAAAGTTGCGATGATCCACAGTGTTGATTCATTAAAACTGGCTCAGGAGATAAGCCGGCAGGCAGTCAAACATAATGTAAACATGGATATTCTCATCGAGGTTAATGTGGCAGGCGAAGAGAGCAAGTTCGGGGTTTCATGCAAGGATGCCCCTCTGCTTTGTGAGCAGATAAGCGTTCTTGACAACATAACCGTACGCGGACTTATGACTGTTGCGCCGATTGTGGATGATGAAGAGGAAAACAGACCCGTTTTTTGCGCCCTGAGGCAATTATTAGTTGACATACAGGGCAAAAACATTGATAATGTCAATATGGATTGTCTGTCAATGGGTATGTCAGGCGATTATTATGTTGCAGTTGAAGAAGGGGCAACGTTTGTTAGAGTCGGCACATCCATTTTCGGAAACAGGGAGTATAAAAGGGTCCAAGGATAGGAGATTATTATGGGTTTACTTGACAAAATGCTCGGTGCAATGAAATACGACGATGATGACGAATATGATGATGGCTATTATGATGATGACGAATACGAAGAAGCACCGTCCCGTTCAAAAGGAAGAGCGGTAAAAGCGCAGACTCTTGATGACGAAGCTGCCGAAGCCAAGAAAACTCCTGCAAGAACCACACCGCGTAACGGCAGAAACAGGATGATGAGTAACGGAATGGAAGTTTGTGTCATTAAACCGACATCCGTGGAAGATGCCAGGGAAATAACCGATACGCTTCTTGAGAATCACACAGTACTTCTCAATATGGAAGGTCTTGATGTGGATATGGCACAGCGTATCATAGATTTTACAAGCGGAAGCACCTATGCAATAGACGGAAATCTGCAGAAGATATCTCATTATATTTTTATCCTGACCCCGAAAAATGTTGATGTGTCAGGTGATTTCCAGGAGATCTTATCCGGAGCTTTCGATGTTCCGGCTTTGAACAACAAATTCTAACACAGAACTTCCGATGAACAATCGGAAGTTTTTTTTGAGGCCGATATGGAAGATGCACTTAATATCTCATACAAAAACAACGGTTCATATCCTGTTGTCATAGAAGAAAACTATAACAGACTCGGCAGTATCGTGCGTGATATGTTTCCCGAACTTAAAAGGATAATGATCATATCCGATTCCAATGTATCGGGATTGTATCTCGATACCGTAAAGGAAGCACTTTCCGGATGTGCCGATACTGTCACCGGTTTTGTATTTGATGCAGGAGAGGAAAGCAAAAATCTTGAGACCGTAAATAAATGCTACGCCGAACTGCTTGCCCGTGATTTTAACAGAAGGGATCTGATCATTGGCCTCGGCGGCGGTGTTACGGGTGATATGGCTGCATTTACAGCATCAAGCTATATGAGAGGATGTAACTATATATCGCTCCCCACATCCCTTCTTGCCATGGCTGATTCATCGGTTGGCGGTAAATGCGGTGTTAACTACCAAAACTATAAAAACCTTATCGGCAGTATATATATGCCTTCCCTTGTATATGCATCAACATCAGTGCTAAGATCCCTTCCGGACAGAGAGTTTTCATCCGGTATGGCTGAAATATTAAAAGCCGGACTTATAAGGGACGGTTCTTACTATGAATGGCTTATCTCGAACTTTGACAGGATAATGGACAGACACACCGATACCATAAACGATATGCTCGGACGTGCGATAGAGATAAAGCAGTACTACGTGACCAAAGATCCTTTCGAGGAAAACGAAAGAATGATATTAAACTTCGGGCATACGATAGGGCATGCCCTTGAAAAGTTCTTTGATTTTGCATACTCTCACGGAGAGTGTGTGGCACTCGGTAGCATCGCTGCCGCATATATCTCATACAAAAGATCCATGCTTTCCGATGAAGAGTTTTATGAAATAAGGGATATGTTTGTACCTTTCGGACTTCCTATATCAGTTGATGCGTACGATGTTGATAAGGCATTTGAATTCATCGGCCATGACAAAAAGAATACCGGAAGCGGACTTAAGTTCATCCTTCTTAAAAAGATAGGAAAAGCCGTTATAGCAAAGGATATTACTGCAGAAGAGATAAAAGAGGCAATGAAGAGCCTTATCGTTGAATGGGACTGATATGAATAAGAAGATCGGAAGATATGTTATTGATATAATATTGTTTTTTCTGCTCATAGCGATCGACAGGATCACAAAAGCCTGGGCAGTGAACAATCTGATGGATGCACCGTCCATTCCGCTCATAGATAATGTTCTTGAACTTTATTATCTTCCGAACGGCAATACCGGTGCGGCTTTCGGAATGCTGGCCGGACACAGGATACTGTTTCTTTTCATAGCGGTCATAGTAGTTGCCGCGATATTGTATCTTGTCGTTAATATGCCTTCTGACCGGAAATATTCCATAATAGAGATACTTCTTGTTTTTATTGCATCAGGCGGCGTCGGAAACATGATCGACCGTTATTTACAGGGGTATGTCGTAGATTTTATCTATATATCCGCGATCAATTTCCCGATATTCAATGTGGCCGATATGTACGTATCCGTATGTACCGTAATACTTGCCATCATCGTTCTCTTCAGACTGAAGGAAGAAGATTATACCGTTCTCGAAGAAGCTTTTCGTACCCCTCTTAAAAGATTATCCTCAAAAAAGAGAAAACAATGAAAGAGTATACGCTCACTGTTGAAGAAGATCTTGAAAACGAACGGATCGACAGGTATGTCTGTGACACACTTGCCGATCTTTCGCGTTCATATATACAAAAGATCATCGCCGACGGCGGTATAACCGTTTTCAATAAACCCGTAAAGGCAAGTTATAAGGTTAAGCCAAACGATGTTATCAGCGTTATCACGCCTGATACGGTCATACCTGACATCACGCCCGAGAACATTCCGCTTGATATACTTTATGAGGACAGTGATGTCATTGTTGTGAACAAGCCCAAGGGAATGGTTGTGCACCCTGCACCGGGGCACTATGAACATACGCTTGTGAACGCACTTATGTATCATTGCGGGTCGGATCTGTCCGGTATCAACGGGGTTATGCGGCCCGGTATAGTTCATCGTATAGATAAGGACACTTCCGGATCCCTTATAATATGCAAAAATGACAGAGCACATGAATATATTGCCAAACAGCTGGCTGATCATTCGATAAAGCGTGAATACATGGCAATAGTAACCGGTAATATCGATAAAGATGCTGGAACAGTTGATGCACCGATCGGCAGAAATCCTTCAAACAGGATGAAAATGGCTGTAACTTCAACAGGCATAAGAGCTGTAACACATTATGAGGTGGAAAAAAGATTTGATTCCTTTACTTTGATAAAATGCCGTCTCGAAACGGGACGAACCCACCAGATCAGGGTTCATATGGCTCACATCGGCCATCCTGTGGCAGGAGACATCGTTTACGGTAACGGTATAAAAACTCCCGTCGACACACACGGACAGGCACTGCACGCCTGTATTCTCGGCTTTTTACGTCCGTCAGATGAAAAATATATAGAAACAAAAGCGCCGCTTCCTGTTTATTTCGAGCAATTCCTGGATATCTGCGAAAAAGTTTCGTCAAATCTCACATAAATTGTAGCGATTATCATTTGCTTGTGGTAAAATATCACTGATACACGGAAGGTGTATATAAAAAAACATACGGAGGGTTACTTATGAGCGAAGAGAACAACGAAGTTAGAAACGAGAATCCGTACACAGGCACAGCAAAGCTCAGTGATTCGGAAGTGACCGCAATGCTTCAGAAGGTCCAGGGCGGGGATATGCAGGTTATTGCCAGACTCCTCGTGGAAATGAAGAATGAAAACGAACGTGCACAAAAGCGTGTTAAGATCCAGAGTCTGTTTTCATTATGTGCATCTGTTCTGTGTCTTATTCTTTTGATCGTTATGCTTGTTACGATCAAGAAATTCATCCCTCAGGTTGAAGGTGCTGTAGCAAATGCCAACAATCTTATCGTATCCGTTACGGATGAAGTTACGAAGGTTTCACAGGTTGTTGATGATGCAACAGGTATCATCAATCAGGCCGGCGATGCAATGACAGAAGCAACCGCAGCCATCACAACCGCAAGCGAAGCTATTGAAAGCGTTAACGGCATGATGGGTGAGGTTCAGGCTGTTGTCACAAATCTTGACAAGAGCACACAGGAACTTGCAGCCATCGATCTTGATGACATGCTCGACAACGTGAACAGTCTTGTTGATACGAGCGAAAAGAGCGTTCAGGATACTGTCAAGAAGATAGATGATATCGATCTTGATTCCCTTAACAAGGCTATCAATGATCTGTCAACGATCATCGCTCCTCTGGCTAAACTGTTCAGAAAATAATATTTAATCTTTATTTACCATAAGGCAGGGTAATTTATGATTGGTGCTGATGCAATCGTAAAATGCCTGGAAAAAGAAGGGGTAACAACGCTGTTCGGATATCCGGGCGTGGCGATTTGCCCCTTCTTTAACAGCATTTTAAACACAAAAATCGAATCTGTTCTTGTAAGGAGCGAGCAGAACGCTGCTCATGCGGCAAGCGGATACGCAAGAGTAACAGGTAAGGTCGGAGTATGCGTAGCTACGAGCGGACCGGGTGCAACAAATCTTATCACCGGAATAGCAACGGCTTATGCGGATTCCATACCTCTTGTATGTATTACCGGGCAGGTGGATTCACACCTTCTTGGAAGCGATGTATTCCAGGAAGCCGATATAACCGGTGCTGCAGAAAGCTTCGTCAAATACAGTTATCTCGTAAAGCATGTATCGGAGATACCCCGTATAATGAAAGAAGCTTTTCATATCGCATCGACCGGCAGAAAAGGTCCGGTCCTTATTGACGTACCTATTGATATACAGAACAAGACAATAAGAGATTTTAAATATCCGGAATCCGTCAATATGCGTACATACAAGCCTACCGTCAAAGGCCATGCCGTACAGTTGAAAAAGGTCAATACCGAACTTGCCCGTGCCAAAAAACCTCTTATTCTTGCCGGCGGCGGAGTGATACTTTCGGGTGCCGTACGTGAACTTAACGATTTTTCACACAGATACCAAATACCTGTGGTTTCAACGATGATGGGTATCGGTGCCATGGCAAGCGATGACAGTCTTTATTACGGAATGATCGGAAATAACGGCAAATCATATGCCAATCTTGCCATGCAGGAATCCGATCTGCTCATCGTGATAGGCGCCCGTATCGCAGACAGGGCAATATCATCGCCCGATCTTGTCGCGAAGGATACCGTTCTTATACATATAGATGTTGATCCCGCCGAAATAGGCAAGAACGTTGGACCGACAATACCGATAGTCGGAGATATCAAAAACATCTTCGCCGATCTGGCCAAGGAAAATGTCGCATGTGATTTTTCCGACTGGACATCACACCTTGATGCTTACAGGAAGCAGGAAAAAGCACGCAGGCAGCCACGTTCGGGATTTGTCGATCCGACAAAGTTCATTACGGAATTATCCCTGAAAATGGCTGATAATGCCGTATATGTCGCTGATGTCGGTCAGAATCAGATGTGGTCCTGCGGATATTATGTCGCAAAGGCCGGAAAGTTTTTGACCAGCGGCGGAATGGGAACAATGGGCTATTCGATACCCGCAGCCATAGGTGCTAAAAAAGCCGATCCGAAAAGACAGGTTGTCGCCGTCTGCGGAGACGGATCGTTCCAGATGTCGATGAATGAACTTGCGACAATGATGCAGCATGATATTCCGATAAAGATCATCGTTTTCAACAACGGATATCTGGGGCTTGTTCGCGAATACCAGCACAATACTTACAAGGGTAACTATTCGATGGTGGATCTGTCCGGAAGCCCTGATCTGTCATTGATCGCCGCTGCTTACGGTATCCCTTATCAAAAACTTGAAAACAATAAAGGCATGGGATCGATTATCGACAGTTTCCTTAAAGCAAAAGGTCCTTATATGCTCGAATGTGTCCTGGACCCTATGGATACGGTAAAATAGAGGTTGCTTATGAAAAGGTTATATTCAATTCTAGTTGAAAACAGATCAGGTGTTCTGGCAAAGGTCAGCGGACTCTTTGCAAGAAGATGTTTTAATATTGATTCTCTTGCCGTTGGCGAGACCGATGATCCTGCCGTTTCATGCATAACTATAGTCAGTTCGGGTGAGAAGGGAACACTTGAACAGATAGAAAAGCAGCTGAATAAAAAGATCGACGTTATTAAGATCAAAACTTTTTCTGCCGAAGAGAGCATATCAAGAGAATTGATGCTCGTTAAGGTAAAATACACCAAATCAAACCGTCGTGAGATCATGGAGATCTGCGAGATACTTGATGCGAAGATAGTAGACATGTCCAAAAACATCATGATGATACAGATATGCGATACACCTGAAAAAACCGCACTTCTTCTCCAGATGCTCGGGAACATCGCCATTACCGAAGTTGCCCGGACAGGCACTCTGGCTCTTCAGAAATGCTCACTTTCGGACTGAGTGTCATTGACAACGAAATACCAAAAAGATAAAATGTTCTTCGTTATGAATTGTTAAAGGAGTATCATTATGATCAGAGTCATTCAGCTCATCGTTGATAATACATCCGGTGTATTGTCAAGGATATCGGGGCTTTTCTCAAGGCGCGGCTATAATATCGAAAGCATTACCGCGGGGATCACTTCGGATCCGCGCTTTACGCGTATTACAATTGTTACAAGCGGTGATGAGGATATTCTCGAGCAGATCGAAAAACAGGTCGCCAAACTTATCGATGTAAGAGATATCCGTGTTCTTAAGCCCGGAGAAAGCGTTTACAGAGAGCTTGTTCTTTTCAAAGTCGGTGTCGGAGCCGATAAAAGGCAGTCTCTTGTGACGATATGTGATGTATTTCGCGCAAAGATCGTTGATATCACAAAAGACTCAATAATCATTGAACTTACCGGTGATCAGCCGAAGATAAATGCATTTATTGAGATGCTTAACGACTATAAGATTCTTGAAATAGCAAGAACCGGTATAGCGGGACTTCGCCGCGGAAGTGAAGGAGTCGTAGAGATAAATTAACATCAGCACTAAGGAGGAATTGTAATGCAAAGGATTTTTTATCAGGAAGATTGTAATCTTTCCATGCTCGATGGCAAGACGATTGCCGTTATCGGTTACGGCAGCCAGGGACATGCCCATGCGCTCAACGCAAAAGAGAGCGGATGTAATGTCATCATCGGTCTTTATGAGGGCTCAAAGAGCTGGAAGAGAGCGCAGGAGCAGGGCTTTAAGGTTTATACCGCTGCAGAGGCAGCAAAAAAAGCGGATATCATCATGATCCTCATCAATGATGAACTTCAGGCTGATATGTATAAGAAAGATATCGAGCCCAATCTTGAAGCAGGCAATATGCTCATGTTCGCTCATGGTTTCAATATTCATTTCGGATGCATCAAACCTCCGAAGGATATAGACGTAACAATGGTCGCTCCAAAAGGACCCGGCCATACTGTAAGAAGCGAATATCAGGCCGGAAAGGGTGTTCCCTGCCTTGTTGCCGTTGAGCAGGACGCAACAGGAAAAGCTCTTGATATGGCTCTTGCATACTCACTTGCCATCGGCGGAGCAAGGGCCGGTGTTCTTGAGACAACGTTCAGAACAGAGACCGAAACCGATCTTTTCGGAGAGCAGGCAGTTCTGTGCGGCGGTGTATGCGCACTTATGCAGGCAGGTTTCGAAACGCTCGTTGAGGCCGGATACGATGAGAGAAACGCTTATTTCGAATGTATCCATGAGATGAAGCTTATCGTTGACCTTATATATCAGTCGGGCTTTGCCGGAATGAGATATTCGATCTCAAATACAGCTGAGTACGGCGATTACATCACAGGACCCAAGATCATTACGGAAGATACTAAGAAGGCCATGAAGCAGATTCTTTCCGATATACAGGACGGTTCATTTGCAAAGCAGTTCCTGCTTGATATGTCACCGGCCGGAAGAAAGGTTCACTTCAATGCCATGAGAAAGCTCGCTGCCGAGCATCCTTCAGAGAAGGTCGGCGAGGAGATTCGTAAATTATATTCATGGAACAATGAAAGCGACAAGCTGATTAATAACTGATCTAACAGGCAGATAAGGCAGGTCTCTTTTTATCGGGACCTGCCATTTTTATTGTATTTTTGCCTGTTCTGATTTAAAATGAAGACAGGACTCGCATATCATAACGCGCGTTAAATTATAACGGAGGGTTCTGTATTGAGATCGATAATCACGATAGGGCGCCAGTTCGGCACCGGCGGACATGAGATAGGGCAGAAACTTGCAGAAAAGCTCGGCATCAAGAGCTATGACAAGGAGCTTATCAAGCGTGTTGCAAAGGAATCCGGTCTTTGTGAGGAGATACTGGAACACAATGACGAGCGTCCGACAAGCAGTTTCCTGTATAATCTCGTAATGGACACATATTCGTTCGGCATAACCAACACCAGTTATGTTGATATGCCGCTTTCACACAAGGTTTTCCTGGCACAGTTCGATACTATCAAAAAGATCGCGGCTGAAGGCCCGTGTGTTATAATCGGGCGATGCGCCGATTATGCGCTTGCTGATTACGAACATGTACTGAACCTTTTCATATACGGCGATCTGAATCACAGGATAGAGCGTGTTATGGATAAATACAGTGTATCCGAGAAGGAAGCCAGGGACATGATCCTGAAGAAGGATAAACAGCGTCAGAGCTACTATAACTATTATTCCACGAAGAAATGGGGCAAGGCCGAGACTTACGATCTGTGTGTTGATTCAACGGTTCTCGGACGTGACGGTACGGTAAATCTCCTGTATCAGTTCATAATGGACTATGAAGATATGATATCCGGTAAGTAAAGAGAGGCTTTAATTGAGAGACAACAAGAACAATCCGTATTTTAAGATGGGGCTTAACGGGCTTCTTATAGTATGCGGAGGGATACTTTTTTATTACATACTGTTTCATTCGGACAGATTATCCGCGCTGATCGGCGCGTTCTTTTCGATGCTGACTCCCATTATAACCGGGCTCACCATCGCCTACATCTTAAACCCTGTCATGAGATTTATTGAACTGCGTCTTCTTTTCCCGCTTTGGAATAAGATAAAGCCCAAAAAGGATCATACATATGCCAGGGAAGCCAAAACCATCAGGTTTATAAGCGCATTTATCACGCTGATAATGTTCATAGCGGTAATATACGGTCTTGTAATGTCACTTATGCCTCAGCTTATCGTAAACGTTCAGAGCATTTTGGGACGTATTCCCGTATATCTTTTGAACGTTAATGATTATTATTCGAATGTGCTAGTTGAATATCCCAAGTTGGAGACGCTGCTTAAACAGTACAGTATAGATATGTCGCAGCTGTTTTACGACAAGATCCTTCCTTATTTTGAGGATGTTATAAGCCGGACATCGACAAGCCTGCTCGGAAGCATAATTTCCATATTCAAGAGCCTTCTGAATTTTGTTATCGGTATCATAATCTCATTGTATCTGCTCATTGATAAGGAAAGGTTCCTGGCCCAATCCAAGAAAGTATTATATGCATTCCTGAAGCGGGAGAGAGCCAATAATTTCATAAATAACTTGCGTTATTCGGATAAGATATTCGGCGGATTCATTACCGGAAAGGTTATAGATTCAATAATAATCGGAATATTATGTTATATCGGAATGCTGATATTAAAGCTCCCGTATTCGACACTTATCGCGGTCGTTGTTGGAATAACTAATGTTATTCCATATTTCGGACCGTTCATAGGCGCGATCCCGTGCGGATTCTTCATACTGATGGTGGATCCCCGGAAATGTCTGATATTTATCATATTTATTTTCATCCTGCAACAGTTTGACGGTAATATACTCGGTCCGAAGATACTCGGGGATTCGACCGGTCTGAACAGTTTCTGGGTCATCTTTTCGATCACGGTATTTTCCGGGCTTTTCGGGATATGGGGCATGTTTATAGGCGTACCGGTATTTGCGGTTGTATATGCTGCATTTAAGACGCTTATCAACAAGAGACTGGAGATTAAGCATATGCCTGTTGAGACGGCATATTACATTGAATCCGATTTTACACCCGAAGACGAGGGCGTAAGCAACAGCGGTAAATCATTCAGATTTGCCGAAAAAACATTTGAAAAAGTCACCAAGGAAACAAAAATGGATGATGAAAGCAGAGCAAATGCTTTAACGAATAGTTCTACAGTAGATGCACTTCTGAACGAAAAAGATAAAAGGACGGAATCCTGATCCATGAAATTCCTGATACAGGTAGTTAAAAACGCATCCGTGGATGTTAATGAGAAAACCGTCGGAAAGATCGGCCGCGGTTTATTGGTACTTGTCGGTGTGTGTGATTCCGATACAACGGAAACAGCCGATAAAATGATCAAAAAAACGGCAAATCTTAGAATATTCGAGGACGAAAACGGAAAAACGAACCTGTCCGTTAAGGATATTTCAGGTTCGATGCTTGTTATTTCGCAATTTACTCTGTATGCCGACTGTCGTAAAGGAAACAGGCCTTCATTTATAAAAGCCGGCGATCCCGATCATGCAAACGCTCTGTATGAATATATCACGGACGAATTTGAAAGATCATACGATATTCATGTCGAAAAAGGCATTTTCGGTGCCGATATGCAGGTAAGCCTGATAAACGACGGACCGTTTACGGTCATGCTTGATTCTGCGGAATTACAGTTCTGAGCATTTCACCTTGTTTTTGGCATATAATGTATTCGTTAAAGTTGTCTTTCGCGAATAGTTCTATATACCAAAATCCACCTTCCTTCCTTCGCATCAACCTTCGCTCAAAGATTTCTTGCTTAGTGATCGTTTATAACGGATTCAAGAATATCACAGATGCTTTCGACAGTCATCAGACATCTTTTTTCGTGGTCAAATGACTGTGGCTTTATGTCTTTACAAAGTATTGAGGAGTATTTCAGATTGAACTTCCTTATAAGCTCGGTTGTGATCGGCTTGATATCTTTACTTTCATGAGCTTTTTTCTCGACGTATTTCATTGACAGAACCGATACTGCCGCCAGAATGGCTCCGCAAGTGTTTCCGGTCTGAATTCCGCCGCCGTATGCTCCAAGCATTATCATATCCCGGTCATGGAGTTTCAGATCATAGTATTCATTGGCGGCTCTTATGAGCGTTTCGGCGCAGTTATAGTTTTGTTCGGTATAATATTTTAATGCCGTATCCTTTAACATCTTCTCTCTCCTCTTTCTTTGGCATTTTGATCTTCCAAACACATTATAAGGCATTATATTATCGTATTAAACCTTAGATTTATATCGTTGAATTCAATTTAAGTTAATCTTGACCGTTACACCGTTAGAATGGATAATATATTATAACCAGTCAATAATTGGAGAACATCTAATTGATCAAAAGGATACGCAGTCTTTTAAACGACCCGGAACTTGATTTTCAAAGCAAATCCTTTGTTTTGTTCTCCATAATCACGCTCATTGGCCTGTTTGTTGCGATGATCAGTGGAATTGTGCTGGGGCAGTCCTTTTATGCCAATCTGTTCGTATTTATACAGTTCATATTCTCTTCTGTCCTGTTCATATGGGCTATATACCGTAATACCATCAAAACAGCGATGAAGATAATTGCTACCCTTCTCATATTCGTATTTCTTCCCGCTGCATTCTTTACAAGCGGCGGAGCAGCCGGAGGAACACCCGTATGGTTCGCTTTTTCCACACTTTTTATAGTTATCACGTTATCCGGGAAGACCAAAGCATTCTTCCTGGCATGTAATTTTATCGTAGTCACAGTATGCTGGTGGATAGGATACACACATCCCGAAACAATAACTGAGTTTTCTAGAAAAGAAGCCTTTTTTGACTCTTTTTTCACCCTGATCATAGTCGGTATTGTAATGACTGCTCTTTTAAGCTATCAGGCCACCCTTTTTTATAGGGAAAATGAGCGTGTCAACAAACAGAAAAAAGATATTGAAGAATTAAGTCGTTCACAGAGTAAATTCTTTTCCAGCATGAGTCACGAGATCAGGACCCCCATTAACTCCATTCTCGGACTCAATGAGGTAATCCTGCGTCAGAGCGATGCAAGCGATGAAATAATAAATGATGCAAATATCATTCAGGGAGCCGGCAAGATGCTTCTGGCACTTGTTAACGATATCCTTGATTTTTCAAAGATCGATGCCGGCCGCATGGATATTGTTCCGGTCAGATACAGTCTTTCCGACATGATGAGTGAGATCGTCAATATGATAATGCCCCAGGCAAAAGAAAAGGGACTGAAATTTAATGCCGACATAGATCCGGATACACCGGCTGAACTTATCGGTGATGAGATAAGGATCAGACAGATCATTGTAAATCTGCTCAATAATGCGGTCAAATATACGGAATCCGGATATGTTTCAATACATGTATATTCAGAATCCGGTGATGATGATAACATTAGGCTTATCGCCGTTATCAAGGATACCGGTATAGGTATAAAAGAGGATGTTATCCCTACTCTTTTTGATGCGTTTGCCAGAATGGATCAGGAAAAGAACAGGGAGATCGAAGGTACCGGCCTTGGTCTTTCTATCGTAAAACAGCTTATAGACCTTATGAACGGTGATATAAAAGTTGACAGCATATACGGACAGGGAACAACATTTACAGCGCTGATACCCCAGAAGATGGTCGAAGGCAGTAATAAGATCGGAAGTATTAACATAATCTCCCACGCAGCGAAACGTTACGATTATAAAAGCATGTTCACTGCTCCTGAGGCCCGGGTACTTATCGTTGATGATGTTAAAATGAACCTTCTCGTCGAGCAAAAACTCCTGCGGGAAACAAAAATCGATATAGATACGGCATTATCCGGCAGGGATGCTCTTGAACTGACGAAGAAAAATCATTATGACGTAATCCTTATGGATCATCTCATGCCCGAAATGGACGGTATAGAATGTCTTAAGCTTATACGCTCACAGGATGAGGGATTGTGCACAGACATTCCGGTCATAATACTGACGGCAAATGTCGGAGCAAAAGCAGATAATTACTATAAAAGTGCCGGATTTGATGATCAGATAGGAAAACCGGTCTCAGGAAGAACTCTTGAGGAAGTACTGATCAAGTACATCCCGAAAAACAAACTTCATAAGACCGGTGTATCCTGATTTATGTGATTTCAGTGTGTTGCTTAATCGCTTTCAAGTATCTCGGAAAGTGAGTTCTCCACGCTTATGGAGATGGATCGCATGCTTCCGATCGATGCCGTTGTCTCTTCGGCTGAAGCCACGAGATTCTCAGCCCTCTGATTAACTCCGTCTACGATCTCTGAAAGCTTTTCGGCTTCGACAATAAGCTTTTCTATAGTTTCCTTAATATCATTATTGTTCTTGTTTGAATCATCGGCAGTTGTCTTGGAATTCTCCGCAAGATTCTTGATCTCTTCCGCAACAACAGCGAATCCTCTTCCCGCTTCACCTGCACGCGCCGCCTCAATGCTGGCATTTAATGCAAGAAGGTTTGTCTGTGACGATATCGCTATAACGTTTGCATTGTTGGATTCAAGCTTTTCAAGATATCCTTCGATCGTTGAAAGAACTTCCTTCAGATTGTTCGCAAAATCATCAACCTGGGTCATAGCATCATATATTCCTGAGGTCTGTTTGGCATTATCGGCACTTGTCATCTCAATCTGAGTGATCGATTCCGTAAGATTATCAAAGTTCTCCTTGATACCTTCAGAAAGAGAACGTTTTTTCTCCTGCATCTCGTCTCTTGCCTGTCTGACCTCATCGGCAAGTGCGACAGCCTTATCCTTCTCCTCATAAGCCTGATCGCTCATGTAGTGAACACAGTTGTGTACATGGTTGATTCCATTGTATATTGCGATAGCCATATCACGGCATGTACGGTATCCGCAGCATCCGCAGTTGATACTTCTCTTCTCTTCCGTATCCTTGTTCATCTGGCCGTAGAGTTTGATGATCTCGGACTCAGAAGGCTCCTTGTATGCGCATTCCTTGCTGCGATCTGTATATTTTCTGACAAAATCATTAAGATCAAGGGATGCAAACTGCTTGTTGAGTGCCTCGAGTCTCTTGGCCGGTGTCAACTTTCTGCTCCATGCATCCTTGCTGTTGTCCTTCTTGCTGTTGGCCTTGATCTTCTGGATGCTGATAAAAGTACTCTCATCAAGAGTCTTTCTGGCCTCGACTCCGGGACCGTACAGACATCCGTTCGTACAGTTGAGAGCATCTATGAACAGATAAGGGAATCTCGTACTCTTTATCTTTTCCTTGTTGCGCTCAAGGTATTCGTACATATGATGCTCGCCTTCCATCTGGCGTACAAGAGCATCTTCCCCGAGAAGCCAGTAAACGTTTTCTTTAAGTCCGCCGGGCATCGGATATATCGATCCGAGACCGTATTCGATCTCATCGGTATACGGCGTATATCCGCTTACGGGATTATTCTTCAGATAATCCACAAGGTGCTTAAATGTTAAGTTATATGAAACGATACCCTTGTTATTCGGGTCGTCTATCTCGTTCTTTTTGGCTATGCAGGGACTGATAAATGCAAGTTTGTCACTTACATTCATGTATTTCTTGACATATATCGCGCCGCACATCATCGGACTCTGTACAGGCATGAGCTTGGGCAGAAGTTCAGGCAGGAAGCGCTCTATATAACCTACAACCGCGGGACACGGCTGGGAAATGCTGCCGTAATAATTCCTCTCGGTGATATACTTGATATATCCCCATGTCGTTATATCGGCGCCAAATGATATGCTGATGAAACGGTTTACACCGAGCTTTTTGAGCATACCGAGATATTTTTCATATTCGTTAGGATAATTGGCAAGAAAAGCGGGAGCTATAAGTACGGAAATCTTCTCTCCCTTTTTAAGATCTGCAAAAAATCTGTCGACATCATCCACATATTCGCGGGCATTATGCTTACAGGCATCTATACAGGCGCCGCATGCGATACAGTTCTCCGGAACGATCTCGATGACATTTCGGCGGTCCTTTTCAATGGCAACATTAGCTCCTCTGCTCGGACATGCACTTATGCAGCGGTTACAACCGACACAATTGTTATTTGTTTTGACCAATCCCATATGAAATACCTTCTTTCGGAAAAAATTATATAAATTATATCATTTTCCCTTAAAATATTAAAGTAAATAATAACTTTTTCCCTGTTTTCTGACAAAAATAGTATCTTTTCGTCATATACCGGAATGTATATTCATTGACTTTTTATCGATTTTGCTGTATTTTTCAATTGTTTTTGAATTGTTTTAAATTTTATACATTTTTTAATCGTAAGGTTGACATTCGAATAATGAAAAACGAGAAAAAAAATGATCTGATAAGATCCATCATCTTTGTGATAATCGGTTCCATCATCTCTCTTATGGTCGTTTCGGTCTTTTCAAGTGCCGTTACGGGAATAAGTGCGACAATGACATATGACACGACAATGGCCGTAAAAAAAACGATGCTGAATGAATATGTAAATAATATGATCATATTCCTGGATTCTGTAAAAGATAAGTATACTTCCGAAAATCCCGATGCATCAGATGATGATGTTGAGAACGCTCTTCTTGTTGCTGCAAGGGAACGCATCTATTCCGAGAAGCATGAAGACGGTGCTTATATGTGGATACAGAAAGTTCTCGATTACAACGGCGGTGACAACTATGCGATCAGGCTGATACATCCGAATCTGTCGGATACCGAAGGATGCTATCTTTCCACAAACGAAGTAAACCAGATGGGAATGAAAGCCTATGAGATCGAACTGAACGGTATAAAATCTGACGGCGAGATATTCCAGAACTACGCATTTAAAAAACTGGATTCCGATGATGTTACCGAGAAGGTCTCCTATGCAAAGCTTTATGAACCGTTTGACTGGATAATCTGCATGGGTGTAAATCTTGATGATATAGAGCATTACCGCAGACAGGCCCAGGAAAACATGCATTCATATCAGATGATTGTGCTGTCCGCCATAGCGATAACCTGGCTGTTAATGCTGTTCATGATGCTGTTTTTATACAGACGCGCCGGCCTTAAGGAATTTGAGAAAAAGAACAAAGAACTTCGCAGCAAGCTCAATTCCGATGTACTTACCGGGGCTGATTCGAGAGTCCATGGCGAACATCTGCTAAAAAATGAATTCGATGATTTCAAAAAAGGGAAAAAAGACACTCTGCTGCTTATGATGGATGTTGATTTCTTTAAGCAGTTCAATGACGGTTACGGCCACGAAGTCGGCGATAAGGTTCTAAAGGCCTTCGTAAATGCCATTCGTGACTGTACAAGGTCATCCGATTCGATAATACGCTGGGGCGGCGATGAATTCGTCGTTATCCTTCAAAATGTTCCGAGGCAGATCCTGGATCCTATCGCAGACAAGATAATTCAATCAATACGTTCGATCAGGCTTGAGGATCTTCCCGAAGGCGTAAACATCACTTCTTCGATGGGCTTTGCGTACTTTAATGATTCCGATATGGATTATAAAAGTACCCTTTCCCGTGCCGACGAAGCCCTTTACAGGGCTAAACAGGACGGCAGGGATAATTGGAAGATCTAAAGTTAATACTTCAGATTGATATTCTTTATATCACTTATGAACATATGTCCCGGTGCATGGGTAATGCAGAACTCGGGCTTTGATGCCATGACAACTGCCTGAGGGGTCACTCCGCAGGCCCAGAAAACCGGGATCTCATTCTTATTGATCGTCACCGCATCGCCAAAATCAGGTCTGTTTATGTCGCTTATACCGATAAGTTCAGGATATCCTATATGAACCGGTGCACCGTGAACTCTCGGCATCGCTCCGGTAACAAGAACCGCTTTTGTAACAAGATCATACGGTATCGGCCTCATGCTCACGACCATATTGCCGTGAAACATTCCGGCATCACGGCACGGGATATTTGTAACATACATCGGTACATTACGGCCCTCTTCTATATGTCTTACGGGGATGTCAGCGGATATCATCTCGCTCTCAAATGAAAAGCTGCACCCGATAAGGAAACTGACAAGATCATCTCTCCATAGATCTGATATATCCGTGTATTCTCCTTCAAGTTCACCTTTTCTGTATACCCTGTACTTTGGAAGATCAGTCGCAACATCCGCATTATCAGCGATGTCCCTGATCGTTCTGCTTCCCTTTTCAGTAACCTCAAGGATCGGGCAGGACCGCGGATTCTTATTTGCAAACAGCAAAAAATCGCCGGCTTCTTTTTCAGGGAGAATGACAAGGTTGGCCTGTGCGAATCCGTCACACATTCCGCTTGTCTGTCCTGTAATACTGCCCTTTCTTATGAGCTGTCTGACCTCCGCAGGTGTTGCGGAAGAATAAATGTTCTTCTGTGTCATAATTATCATTTCCTATAACAGATGTGCGCGAAGCTCATCCGCGCTCATCGGGCTTAAATATGCAGGAGCGATATCAAATACTGTCTTACAGCCTGACACACCCTCTTTATTAAGTCTGTAAATGGCACGTGCATATGCAAGAATTACCGAAGAAGTGAATTCGGGGTTGGAATCCAGTTTCAATGAGTATTCTATAACGTGTTTATGTTCCTTCTCCCATCCGGTAACGCCTGTTCTGAACACAAATCCTCCGTGCGGTATTCCCGCATGATCACGCTTTAGCTCTTCTTCCGTGATAAAATGTACGGTAGTATCATAATCGGAAAAATAATTGGGCATAGTCTTTATAGCCTCTTCTATTGCAGCAAGATCGGCACCTTCTTCCGGAACAACAAAACACTCTCTCGTATGTTTCTGGCGTGTCGTAAGTGTCGGGTTCTCTCCTGCCCTTACCGCTTCAAGAGCCTCGGGAACGGGTATGGTATACTGTTTGCCGTCCTTTACACCCTTAACTCTTCTGATAGCATCCGAATGGCCCTGGGAAACACCCTTGCCCCAGAACGTATAATCATTTCCTTCCGGAAGTATGCAGTTAGCATACAGTCTGTTGAGCGAAAACATTCCGGGATCCCATCCGGCAGAAATAAGCGCCGTATGACCGCTCTTTTTTGCGGCTTCATCAACATTTGCAAAATGCTCCGGTATCCTTGCATGAGTGTCAAAACTGTCTATTACGTTAAATAGGCGTGCATATTCCGGCGTCTGAACAGGCAGATCCGTTGCGCTTCCTCCGCATATGACAAGAACATCAACCTCTGCGGTATGTTTTTCTATCTCAGAAACACTGTATACATTTACATTATCGGTAAGAATCTTTACGGATGAGGGGTCTCTGCGCGTGAAAACACACGAAAGCTGCATATCATCATTCTGTCTTATAGCACACTCGACACCCCTGCCGAGATTACCGTACCCGAGTATTCCAATTTTCATAATATCAAATGTCCTCCCTAATACAGCCTTATTTAAAGATCAGTCTGGACAGCCATATAAGAATGCATGTACCTACAACGGAAATAAGTATCCTTCCGATCCAGTTGGTAGCACCTACACCGATAAGACCGCCAAGCCATCCGCCGAGCAATCCTCCGATCAGTCCGAGAACGATATTGATTATGACCGAGTGATTCGTACCCATAAGCTTACCTGCAAGCCATCCGGATACTCCGCCGATTATGATAGCAGCAATAAATCCAACCATGTTAATGATCCTCCGTTTCTATTATTTACACAACACTTATCATTATACACATACAGTTTCGATAAATGATAATACAGGAATAAATATAACACAATTCCGACCTGTTCACTATTATTTTATGTCAAGCCCCAAAAATCTGATATAATATCTGCATGGAATTACAGAGATTACTGAGTCTGACGCGTAAAGCCGTAGATGAATACAAAATGATAAATGAAGGCGACAGTATAGCTGTCGGAATATCCGGAGGCAAGGATTCCCTTACCCTGTTATACGCTCTCTCCGGTCTGAAAAGGTTCTATCCCGCCCATTTTGATCTGCAGGCGATCACCGTGGATCTTGGATTTAAGGATTTTAATACCGAACCTGTTAAGGTACTGTGCGATAGTTTGGGGATCAAATATACCGTTATAGATACACAGATATACGATATTGTTTTCAATAAGCGCCGCGAAAGCAATCCCTGCAGTCTGTGTGCCAAAATGCGAAAGGGTTCATTAAATGATGCTATCAAAAAGCTCGGATGCAACAAAGTCGCTTACGGTCACCACAAGGACGATGTGGTCGAGACTCTGATGCTCTCTCTCATATATGAGGGAAGGATAAACACGTTCAGACCGGTTACATTTCTGGACAGATCAGGCATTACAGCCATAAGGCCGCTGTTATTTATCGATGAGGCCGATATTACAGGCTTTGCCAATAAAATGAAGCTTCCGGTAATGGGCAAAAAATGTCCGGCAGACGGTAATACCAAGCGGGAGTATGTAAAAAATCTCCTGTCTGATATAAACAAAGACAATCCGGGAGTAAAGGACCGTATGTTCACGGCAATACAACGCAGCTATCTTGGCGGATGGGAACGAAATGAATAATATGAATTATCACGATAAAAAAAACGCGGAAAACATGGTTAAACTGCGGGAGCTTCAGAAATCCCTTCCGGCGTTCTGCCGTGAATTCTTCCTCGGTATAAAGGATACTACATCAACTCGCACAAGGCTCGCATATGCATATGATCTGCGCCTGTTTTTCGAATATCTGCACGAGAACCATCCGACATTTGCGAAAACCGACATACCCGAATTCGAGCTAAAGTGGCTGGACGAGGTTAAAGCACTTGATATTACCGAATATCTTGATTATCTGTCATATTACGAAAAGGACAACGAAGCGATCACTAATGATGAGCGCGGAAAGCAGCGTAAACTCGCATCTCTTCGCAGCTTTTACAAATTCTTCTTCAATTCGGAGCTTATAGAGAAAAATCCGGCCGCTCTCGTATCAATGCCTAAGCTTCATAAAAAAGAGATAATACGACTCGATCCCGATGAAGTCGCTCTTTTACTCGAACATGTCGAGAACGGCGATCAGATGAGCAAGCAGGAAGCAAGATTCCACGAAAAAACGAAAGTCAGGGACCTGGCACTGATCACGCTGCTTCTCGGAACGGGAATACGTGTATCGGAATGTGTAGGCCTTGATATAAAAGATGTGGATTTTAAAAATAACGGAATTCTGATACGCCGAAAAGGCGGATACGAAGCTGTTGTGTATTTCGGACCGGAAGTAGAAAAAGCATTACAGGACTACCTGCGACAGCGAAACTCCATAATTCCCGAAAGCGGACACGAGGGGGCTCTGTTTTTGTCATTGCAGAATAAACGTCTGACAGTTCGTGCGGTCGAAAAGCTTGTAAAGAAATATGCATCAGCGGTTACTTCCCTTAAAAAGATAACGCCTCATAAGCTCAGAAGCACCTACGGAACCAGCCTTTATCGTGAAACCGGGGATATCTACCTGGTAGCAGATGTACTGGGCCATTCAGATGTAAACACAACCAAAAAACACTATGCCGCACTTGAAGACGATCGGAGACGGATGGCTGCCACAGCCGTCAAACTGCGTGAAGACGATAAAAAAGACGATCAGTAACCGGATGCCGTCTGAAAATGTGGGATCACAAGATAATTCCCGGGTATCAGTTCCTCTCCTTCCGAAATATGATTGATCTTTCTGATCTCCTGCGCGTATTTGCCTACAGAAGGATATAGCGCGCAATAGTTGTCCTCTGCTATTGATTCAACGGTATCTCCACAGTATATCTTAACACTTTTGAACTGTTTGGTACCGAAAAAGTCTGATGTATTTCCGGTATCGGCAAATGCCCTGACAGAAAAAAATGATATAAAAGCCATAGTTATAAGCACTCCTATTATAATAAGCGATTTCTGACGTCTGACCTGTCTGGCTCTGGCAAGTTTCCTCTCTCTCTGCATTCCATACATTTCAATATAAGAATCGATCCTGTAATATGAAGATTTCATATCTGCCTCCTAATCTTGCCGTTCGAACATTCGTTACAAACATTTGTTCTTATGTTCGAATTATATCGAACATGTTTTCGAATGTCAATATGTTTTTTGTATTTTTTCGAACATATTTTCCGAAAATATGTTTGCTTTATTCGAACATATATGTTATTATGTTCCAAAAGGATACGCCGGTTTCCTTTTGATAACATGATATTACATTTGATGTCCCATAAATTTACCGGCATTCATTCCATCGGATAATTCGGAGGTGACTATGGCGAACGGTAATATTTCTGTCAAGCAGCAGGAGATCCTTGAATATCTTAAAGAGGTGATATTGAAGAAGGGCTATCCGCCTTCGGTCAGAGAGATATGTACCGCTGTCGGGCTGTCTTCCACTTCAAGTGTTTTCAATCATCTTGAAAAGCTTGAGAAGAACGGTTATATCAGAAGGGATCCCGCCAAACCGCGATGCATAGAGATAGTTGATGATAATTTCCAGCTCACGAGACGTGAGATGGCTCAGATACCCGTAGTGGGTACTGTTGCAGCCGGTCAGCCGATACTGGCCCAGCAGAATATTACGGATTACTTCCCTATTCCCGTTGAATATGCTCCAAACGCCGAGAGCTTTATTTTAACGGTCAAGGGTGAGAGCATGATCAATGCCGGTATCATGAGCGGTGATCAGATATTTGTGGAAAAGTGTAATACCGCCCGAAACGGTGATATTGTTGTCGCGCTGATCGATGATTCCGCGACGGTCAAGACTTATTATAAAGAGAACGGTCATTATCGTCTTCAGCCTGAGAATGACACGATGGAGCCCATTATTGTCGATCATGTTGATATACTCGGCAGGGTCTACGGTGTGTTCAGATTTTTCAATTGACAATTACAGCGTCCACTTCCCCTCATATTGTGTATAAGACGCAAGGAGTCCGCAGATTAAACCCTGCGGACTTCCTTTATCATTTAATATATTATTTCACAGTTGAGATCTGATCGTGCTGATAGCGATCATACCGGCATTTCAACTATCTCTCCGTCTCTGTACAATCTTTCGAGATCATAGAAACTTCTCGTCTCTTTATCGAACAGATGGAATATTACGTCTTCATACCCTATTAGTATCCAGTTTGCCGTATCATAACCTTCTATGCAGTAATGTTCAAATCCGGCCATTGACAGTTTCTCATCCGTTTCATCGCTCATCGCCTGAACCTGCTTCTTGTTATTCCCGCTCGATATAACGAGCGCATCGGCAATAACGCTTATCTTTGAAATATCTATGACTCTGATATCTTCGGCCTTCTTTTCCGAAAGCGCCTTTATTCCAGTTTCAATTATCTTTTGTGCATTTTCCGATAATGCCATATGACTCTCCCGCTTCTGCCTTTTATCGATAACGGCTTTATTTAACGCTAAGTTTATTGTAGTAATCGTATGTATCTATAGTTATCCTGTCAATTTCCTTCGAAGATCTTTTCAGATATTCTATGGAATTGGCACATATCATGGCTGTGGTTTTTTTCAGGTCCACAAATGCAGTTTTTCTGATCCGATCCAGATTCGGGATATTGCATCTGTTAGGCTCAATGTAATCAGCTGCAAAAATGATCATTTCCAGAAGCGTCATGTCCGGTTTTCCCGTAGTATGCCAGTAAATCGCGGAGCATATCCCGTCATCATCTATCTTGTACTTTTGTTTGGCCAGTATCGCCCCGGCTTTTGAATGAAGGAGTTCCGGATTGGATCTTTCGATCGGACTTATTTCAAGATCGTTTTCCTGTGTTATAACAACAAGTTCCTCTTTGTTCAGCCCCTTTGCACAGTCGTGAAGCAGACCGGCAAGCGCCGCTTTTGATACATCGGCATCATATCGCATGGCCAGACATGCAGCTGTATTACTGACTCCGATCGAATGCAGATACCGTTTTTGTGATATCTCTTCTTTCAGTATCTTGCGGCAGGCCTCATATTTTTCATCAATAACGATCGTTCCCATATAAATCGTTTTCTTTTATATATTCAATAACATCCTTATCAAGATAATCACTGCAGTCCATGCCCGCAGCAAGCATTTCCCTTATTGCGGACGAAGATATATCAACCTCTTTTGAATCCATGATCACTATATCCGCCCCATACTGCTCCTCATAACATTTTGCGGCAGTTTCAAGTTCGGCAGCAGAATGAGCATCCCTCATGGCACATACAACCGTGCATCCTGAAAATATCTCTTCGGGCTTAACCCAGTTTCCCATGAACAGAAAAGTATCGGCACCCGTTATAAGATAAAAATGCGCATCAGGATAGTTTTTACATAAAATATCCAGTGTTTTGTATGTGTGTGAATCACCGCTCCTGTCAGTCTCTACAGTGGATAATTCAAAATCTTTGTGTCCGCGGATGGCAAGTTCACACATTTTCAGACGATGCTGTTTGTCCACGATAAGACTTGCATCTTTTAAATACGAAACTCCGGACGGAATGAACAGTACTTTATCCAGACCGCAATATATCTTTGCATTTTCCGCTAGGATCAAATGCCCGTTGTGAACAGGGTTAAAAGTTCCCCCAAGTATTCCGATCTTTTTTAAATAACTTTTGTTATTCATAGGGGTCATTCAACCGGAAGTTTTATCTTCCTGTCTTCTTTTTTAGGATTCTGTTTGAACAGAACGATCTTTTTTCCGATAACATGCACTACTTCGGAGCGGGTCCTCTCAGCGATTATCTGCGCGATATCTTTAGGATCGTCAGCACAGTTTTTCAGAACGGATATCTTGATAAGTTCCCTTGCAGCCAAAGCCTCTGAAACCGCATTGCATATTTCGGGTGTTATACTGCTCTTTCCTATCTGGAATACAGGATCGTATGTACTTGAAATGCTTTTAAGGTAAGCACGCTGTTTACTAGTCAAGGAAACTCCTTTCTATTCCATATATTCAAATTCCCAGCCGTACAGCCTTACTGTATCACCCTCGGTGATCCCGAGTGCTTTCAGTTGTTCTATTATGCCGTTTTCATCCAGAAACTTCTGGAAAAATGTAAATCCCTTCTCGGAATCCAGATTTGTATATCCGAGCATTTTCTCGATCTTAGGACCCTCTACAACGTATTTCTTCTCTTTCTCATCATAATAAACTTCAAACGAATTATTGGCATCATCCCTGACGGGTGTATATTCACTTTCGAATACCAGGGGCTTTTCTTTTAGCTCTTCAAGCATCTTTCGAACCCGGGATATAAGATCGGAGACTCCCGTTCCGACAGCCGCAGAGATTGGAACAACCATAACGCCCTTCGGTTCAAACTCTTTTCTCAGTTCTTCAACCGGATCGGTATCGCCCGTTATTGAATCAATCTTGTTTGCTGCGATTATCTGGGGCCGCTTGGCAAGATCGGCATCATATGCTTCAAGTTCCCTGTTTATCGCATATACATCCTCAACCGGATCCCTGCCCTCACATCCGGAAGCATCCACAACATGAATGAGCATTCGCGTTCTTTCTATATGACGCAGAAAATCATGTCCGAGACCTACGCCCTCAGCAGCTCCCTCTATAAGTCCGGGAATATCAGCCATCACAAACCCTTTTCCGCCATCCAGATCAACAACGCCCAGATGAGGACTGATCGTTGTAAAATGATAGTTTGCTATTTCAGGCCTTGCATTTGATACAACAGATAAAAGCGTTGATTTTCCGACATTCGGATAACCTATGAGTCCGACATCGGCAATTACTTTCAGTTCCAGATCGACATTCAATTCCATGGCCGGCTGTCCGGGCTGAGCATATTTCGGAGCCTGCATACGCGGTGTCGCATAATGCTGATTACCGTTTCCGCCAAGTCCGCCTTTTAACAAAACAACTCTTCTGTTATCACCGGACATGTCTACAATGACCTTTCCGGTTTCGGCTTCCTTGAAAACTGTTCCGGCAGGGACATAAAGTACGATATCGTCGCCGCTTTTTCCCTTACAGTTGCGCTTTCCGCCGTTTTCACCGTCACCCGCACAGTATTTTCTGACATGACGATAATTGGTCAGCATATTCATACCGTCATCGATCTCTACGATGACATCGCCGCCCTTTCCTCCGTCGCCGCCGTCAGGTCCGCCGTTTGCGACGTATTTCTCACGCCGAAACGATACATGTCCGTCGCCGCCTTTTCCGCTCCTTATATATATTCTGGCTCTGTCAGCAAACATATTTTTATAAATGATCCTGATCTTTAAAAAAAGGGCCTTGAACTATCAAGGCCCTGACAATTACTGCTCTACGGGATAGACGGAAGCCTGCTTCCTGTCCCTGCCCTTTCTTTCAAAACGGAGAACACCGTCAACCGTAGCAAACAATGTATCGTCTCCGCCGCGTCCAACGTTCACACCGGGGTGAATCTTTGTTCCGCGCTGTCTGTAAAGAATGTTTCCGGCTTTTACAAACTGTCCGTCAGCTCTCTTTGCGCCCAGTCTCTTGGATTCCGAATCTCTTCCGTTCTTTGTGGAACCCATTCCTTTTTTATGAGCAAATAACTGAAGGTTTAACTTTATCATGGTCTACACCTCCTTTATCTCGAGTGTAAGATACTTCTTCGTGTATTCTTCTTCAATGGACATAAGTCCGATCAGCAGTGAATCCATCAGGAGCTTTGCATCGTCTGTCGGAACATCTTCAAATGTCCATGACAGAAATCCGTCATTCTCATTAACGCTTATCTTCGAATCGGTAAGTGTCATGATCGAATTAGCGGTATTTATCGTCAGTACCGAAATGGCTGAACATACAATGTCCCTGCCCTTTTTCATGAATCCGGCATGACCGCTGCATGTAAACGATTCATATCCCTTAGAATTCTTAACTACCGTCGCAGTAACCAAATTACCACCTGCATATCAATCAATTAAGCGTTGATCTTGTCTATCTTAACCTGAGTGTATGCTTGTCTGTGACCGTTCTTCTTGTGGTAACCGCTCTTTCTCTTGTAACGGTATACAATGACCTTTTTGCCTTTACCGTTTTCAACAACTGTTGCAGAAACGGATGCAGACTTAACATCATCGCCTACCAAGAGCTTGTCACCGCCGATTGCAAGAACTTCATCAAACTTAACAGTATCTCCGGCTTCTACATTAAGCTTTTCAACCTTGATGGTATCGCCTTCGGAAACCTTATACTGCTTACCGCCTGTTGCAATGATAGCGTACATGCTTGCACCTCCTGAATTACTTTCTCGCTAGCTTCGGTGAGCCATAGGCCTCTTATAACCCCACTATGCGGCATACCGTGAAATAGTATCATCACTTATTGTAATTGTCAAGGAAAAAAGCCCCGGATCGCTTAAAAAAACTTACATTCTGAGCATAAGCTCGCTGTGAACGACCGATCCGTCGCAAATATAAACACGGTGTACACGCTTGCTGACGGCACATACGATCTCATAAGGTATCGTATCCGCCATCTGTGCCATTTTCTCTATCGGATTGGAAGGTCCGAATATGACCACCTCATCACCGACGCCTACTCCCGGCTTGTCCGTAAGATCGATCATACACATATCCATGCATATCCGGCCCCTGACCTGCGCACTGCCCTCTGATGTCATAACACTGTATCTGTTTGACAGCGTGCGCATAAAACCGTCGGCATAACCGTAAGGTACCACCCCGATCCTAGTTGTTTTATCCGTTGTATATAATCCGCCGTAACTTATCTTTGTTACTGCGGGATAGATCTTGATCGTGGATATCGTTGTTTTCATTGTCATGACAGGCTTCAAACCGAGCTTTGCGGCAAATTCACCGTATCCGTACAGTAAAAGTCCCGGTCTTACCATATCAAGCCATGATCCGGGAAGTTCTACGGTAGCACCTGTATTGGCACAATGTCTGATCTTAAATCTCTTATTCAGTTTTTTTTCAACGGCAGATACCACATCTGTAAACAATGACAATTGATGATCGGTATATTTCCTGCACTCTTCTCCGCTTTCATCGGAAACGGCAAAATGAGTGAATATGCCTTCCGCGTATAGGCCGGGCATAGAACATGCGTCAACGATCCCGTCAACTCCATGTTCGAAATAGTCTCCCTCGCATATATAGCCGAGCCTGCTCATACCCGTATCGACCTTAATGTGAATCTTCAGCGTTCCGCCGTATTTGACAGCTTCCTCACTGTATTCCACTGCCTTGGCCTCGCATGTCACGGCCTGCGTTATATTCAGGCATATAAGCCTGTCAACCTGTTCCTTCGGGGTATGTCCGAGAATCAGGATCGGCATGGTTATACCGTTAAACCGCAGTTCCATTGCTTCATCAATGGATGATACCGCAAGATAATCAGCGCCGAGGCTCTCAAGCTTTTCGGCAACCATAACGGCGCCGTGCCCGTATGCATCCGCTTTTACGACACCGCAGAACTTAACATCATCTCCGATATGCTGCCGTATCTTTTTATAATTGTAAGAAAGGGCGGAAAGGTCAATTTCCGCCCATGTTCTCTTTAATGTAGACTTCATGATTTAAAACTTAGAACTTTCCTGCCTTTGCAGCTTCCTCGATAGATACAGCCGTTGAAACCGTCATACCTACCATCGGGTTATTACCGGCGCCGATCAGTCCCATCATCTCAACGTGAGCGGGAACCGATGATGATCCGGCAAACTGTGCGTCTGAATGCATACGTCCCATTGTATCGGTCATTCCGTATGAAGCAGGACCTGCTGCCATGTTATCCGGATGAAGCGTACGTCCCGTACCGCCGCCGGATGCAACAGAGAAGTATTTCTTACCCTTTTCGATACGTTCCTTCTTGTATGTACCTGCAACGGGATGCTGGAAACGTGTGGGATTTGTTGAGTTACCCGTGATGGAAACATCAACGTTCTCCTTCCACATGATCGCAACACCTTCACAAACATCATTTGCACCGTAGCAGTTAACCTTTGCACGCGGTGAAGCGGGATCCTTGCTGTAGCACTTTCTGGAAACTTCCTTAACTGTATTAGTATAAGGATCATATTCCGTCTCAACAAATGTGAATCCGTTTATACGTGAGATAACCTGTGCGGCATCCTTTCCGAGACCGTTAAGGATGACACGAAGAGGTGTCTTACGAACTTTGTTTGCCTTTTCTGCGATACCGATCGCACCTTCTGCTGCTGCGAATGACTCATGTCCGGCAAGGAACGCGAAGCACTCTGTCTCCTCTTCAAGAAGCATCTTGCCGAGATTACCGTGTCCGAGACCAACCTTACGTGTATCCGCAACGGAACCGGGGATACAGAAAGCCTGAAGGCCTTCACCTATTGCAGCTGCAGCATCGGCAGCCTTACGGCAGTTCTTCTTGATGGCGATAGCTGCGCCAACAGTGTATGCCCACTTTGCATTTTCAAAACAGATAGGCTGGATGCCTTCGATCAGATGATAAACATCGATACCTGCCTTGTCGCATATATCCTTACACTCTTCAATCGATGAGATTCCGTACTCCTTGAGCTTGGCAAGGATCTGGGGCTCTCTTCTCTCATATGATTCAAATAATGCCATTTCCTTTTCCTCCTTACCTTACTTAACTTCTTTATCAGTTCTGGGATCGATCAGTTTAACAGCATCAGCTACGCGTCCGTACTGTCCGCTTGCCTTCTCAAGTGCTGTCTTGGGTTCTTCTCCGGCCTTGATGAAATCCATCATTCTTCCGAAGTTTACATATTTGTAACCGATGATCTGATCTTCCTCGTCAAGAGCAACGGCTGTGATATAACCTTCGGTAAGTTCAAGATATCTGGGACCTTTCTTTAATGTACCGTAGGTTGTACCTGTCATAGTACGCATTCCCTTACCGAGATCCTCAAGACCTGCTCCGATCGCAAGACCGTCCTCTGAGAACGCAGACTGTGAACGTCCGTATACGATCTGCAGGAACAGTTCACGCATTGCAGTATTTATAGCATCACATACAAGGTCTGTGTTAAGCGCTTCCATAACCGTAAGTCCGGGAAGGATCTCTGCTGCCATTGCTGCCGAATGAGTCATTCCTGAGCATCCGAGTGTTTCAACGAGTGCCTCCTGGATGATACCGTCCTTTACGTTTAAGGAAAGCTTGCACGCACCCTGCTGGGGAGCACACCAGCCTACACCATGCGTATAGCCGGAGATATCTTTAACTTCTTTAACCTTTACCCATTTAGCTTCTTCGGGTATGGGAGCACAGCCATGATGAACGCCCTGTGCTACCGGACACATTTCTTCAACTTCTTTTGAATAAACCATGCAAAATAACTCCTTTCAAAATGTAATGGAAAACCTTTTCTATTTTCTCACAATCGATGTGAAAAATCCATATCAATTTACTTTTTTTTGGCGCTCTTATAATACTGTGCACTCTCTGAAAACATTCTGCGAAGATCCGACTGATTATTAAGTCCTCTTACAAAATTCGTCCGCCTAGCAACATAGTCGTTAAGCTTTGTCATGTATTCTTCAGACTCAAGCTCACCCTCAGCCACCATCGTAAGTCCCTTCTCCCAGCTTGCCGTAAGTTTCGGATCAAGGAGCGGGCGTATCGACAGATCGACAACATCGTACACCATTTCCCCAAGCTGTGCGGGAGTGATGACCTGTGTCTTCTTGTTTACCTTCATATAGTTTATCTTCGCTAGTTTTTCAAGTATCCCTGCACGTGTGGCACTCGTACCTATACCGCTGCCTTTTATCTGGGCACGCAGCTGCTCATCCTCTATAAGCTGCCCGGCATTTTCCATCGCAAGCATCATGGTTCCTGAAGTATAACGCTTCGGCGGGCTCGTCTCGCCCTCTTTTATTCCCATATCCTCCGCCGTTATGGCCGCACCTTTTTTCAGTTTCTTTACAGTCTCCAGAAATGACGAGTCTACGGCAGTTTCTTCCTGTTCATCCGGCTTTTCGTCACCATCTTCCTTACCGGAGTCTGATTCTTTTTTATCCTTCCAATATGACGGCCTTGATACACCAAGATAACCTTCCTTATCAAGCACTTTGAAATTGGCAAAAAAGTTCTCACCGGCAAACTGTGCACAAAGGCTTATCTTCTGGTATACCGCTGCGGGATAAAAGATCGACAGGAATCGTCTGACGATCAGTTCATATATCTTTGCCGACGTATCACTAAGACTCTTTAAGGCTTCAAATCCCTGGCCTGTAGGTATTATCGCATAATGATCTTCTATCAGTTTATCGTTGACGTACCTTGTCTTTGCTATACCCTCATACGCTTTTGTATCGATAACATTTTGTGCGATATCCGAAACCACGGGATATTTTATCAAGCCTCTTATATTCTTATCTATCTCTTTTGCGACCGCCGTGGATAGTACCCTTGCATTTGTTCTCGGATAAGTTGTAAGTTTCTTCTCATACAGTTCCTGGGCAACATTAAGAGTATCCGCGGGACTTATCTTGAAAAACTTCGAACAGTCGGCAGACAGTTCGGTCAGATTATACAGATACGGAGGATTCTTTGTTTCTTTCTTTTTCTCAATTCCCGTAAGCGTACCGGTACCGCCCGATCTTTCACTTATGGTGCGTACAAATTCCTCTGCATCTTCCTTCTTAAGAAAACCGTTATCTTTATACAGCTTCGGAGAAGCAAAATACGAACTGGTCTCAAGTGCTTTCCAGTCAGCCTTAAACTTTACATCATCCATTACGCAGTTTGCAAAAACCCTGTAAAACGGAGTCTTTACGAAAGCCCTGATCTCCCTCTCGCGCCGCACGACCATTCCGAGGACACACGTCATTACCCTTCCGACAGCTACGGTTGAATGCTTTTCTCCCAGAAATGAAGCGATCGAATCCCCGTATTTCAGAGTAAGCGCTCTTGAGAAGTTAATTCCCATAAGATAATCTTCCTTGGCACGCAGATATGCCGATGCAGCGATATCGTCATATTCGGAAATATCCTTTGCATTTTTGATGCCGTCCCTTATGGCATCCTCGGTCTGGGAATCGATCCATACACGTTTTTCCCGCTTCCCTTTAACATGCGCCTGCGAGGCAACAAGCCTGTATATGTATTCACCCTCCCTTCCCGAGTCGGTGCATACATATATGGTCTCAACGTCTTCGCGGTTTAAGATCTTACTTACGGTTGCGAACTGCTTTGCTGCTGATTTTATAACTTCATACTTGTATTCGGACGGCAAAAAAGGAAGTGTAGCAAAGCTCCACTTCTTGTATTTGCTGTCATATGCATCCGGATAGCTCATCGTTACGAGATGACCCACGCACCAGGTAATGATACAGTTTTCGGATTCCATATAACCGTCATATGACTTTGTCCTGAGCTTCAAAGCCTCGGCAAACTGTTTGGCTACGCTGGGCTTTTCGGCAATGAATACACTTTTTGCCATATTAAAAAACGGATATGATCTAGATCATCTTGTCAAGAAACGCGCGAAGTCTTTCGTTCTGAGGATTATCAAAGAAATTCACGGGATCGTTCTCTTCAAGGATATTGCAATCTGCCATAAACATGATACGGTTGGCGACTTCCCTTGCAAAGGCCATCTCATGTGTTACAACGATCATAGTCATCTTATCTGCAGCCAGTTCTCTCATAACCTCAAGAACCTCGCCGACCATTTCGGGGTCGAGCGCACTTGTAGGCTCATCAAACAGCATAACGTCCGGCTCCATGCAAAGAGACCTGGCGATCGCTATACGCTGCTTCTGGCCGCCGGAGAGCTGATTGGGGAATGAATTCGCACGGTCTTCGAGCTTAACGCGCCGAAGAAGCTTTATCGCACGCTCTTCCGCCTCCTCCTTTGACAGACCCTGAAGCTTGATGGGGCCCACTGTAAGATTGGACATAACACTCAGATGAGGGAACAGATTGAACTGCTGAAATACCATTCCCATCTTCTGTCTGTGAGCATCTATATCTACCGATCTGTCGAGTATATTGACTCCTTCGAAGAATATCTCACCCGACGAAGCTTCCTCAAGGCGGTTTAAACAGCGAAGGAACGTACTTTTACCGGCACCTGAAGGACCGACGATAAATGCAACATCACCCGTGTAAAAACTTACGTTTACGTCCGACAGAACCTCAAGGTCCTTGTTGCTTTGATTATTAAATTTCTTATAAAGGTGCTTTACCTCTATCAGGGGCCTTTCATTATCAGTGGTCACTGTTCTTGAGATTCCTTTCGAGTTTCTTGACTAAACTGTCAAATATGAGCACAAAGAACAAATATATGAACGCCGCCATAAGCAGTGGCGTAAATGCCGAATAAGTCTGGCTTCTGATGATATCAGCGCCTCTTGTCAGATCATCCATCGCTATATAACCGGCAACGGATGTTTCCTTCAGCAGTACGATCATCTCATTTCCCAGAGCCGGCAGTACATTCTTGATCGCCTGAGGCAATATAAAATACAG